>SXOX01000008.1 GCA_005776585.1 Pseudomonadota bacterium
GCGCGTGCCGAGCTTGTCCTTGAGCCTCCGTATGGAGAAGCCGTTGACCGAGCCGTCCTCGCGTGTGCGCCTTACCAGAAACAGGCCGAGGCCGCCCGTGCCCGGCCGCTCTTCGGGGCCGGTCACGCGCGCCGTCATCAAGAACAGCGCGGCGGAGGCGTTGGAGCAGAACCATTTCTCGCCGTCGATGCGCCACGTCCCGTCGGCCAGCGGCGTGGCGCGGACCGCGTTTTGACCGACGTCCGAGCCGCCTTGGACCTCCGTCAGAAACTGCGCGCCATCGAGCCGACGCGCGTAGTCCGGCGTGAGCACGTCCGGCAAGAAGCGCTCGCGCAGCTCCGGGCTCGCCGCGTTCTGAAGCACCTTGACGATGCCGGCCGTACACGCCACCGGGCAGTTGTGCCCGGCCTCGCCCGTGTGGTTGGTGAGGTATGCCAGCCCGCCGGCCTTGGTCATGCCCCCGCGCTCGCCGAGCACGCTGATGACGCCGCCGCCGTAGATGATGCGCCCGGCGGCGTGGAAGCGCTCGTCGTAGACCACCTCCTCGACGCGCTGGCCGATGCCGTTCCAGCGTTCGAGCCGCGGAAGCGCGAGCCGGTGCTCCATGGCGTCGACCAACGGATCGAGCTCCGTCGCGCACTGCGCGCCAAAGCGCTCGAGGCGCGGCCGCAGCTCCGCCATGTCGGCCTCGCCCAAGCTCCGCTCGAGGAGCCCGCCCAGCAGCGGATCGGCGCGAAAGAAGTTGCGCGGCTGGGCCGCCTTCCATTGAATCAGGGCGTTGCGGCCCGCCACGTCGCTGGTGTTCGAGGTGCTCATCGTGCCTGACGCTCCCTTATTCCAGTAGCTCCACCGTCGTCTTCTTGGCCTGCGTGCCCGAAGGCTGGGGCCGGTCGGCGAAGACGTCGGAGACCTTCATCTTCTTTTTCGTCGGGTCCTTCGTCACGTCCAGACCGCGCTCGGTGAGCGGAAACTCCTCCGTCCCGCTCCACTTGCCCTCGTCCTTGGGTAACCCTACGGTGTACTTGTAGCGCAGCAGCGTGCCCGGCGGGAGCGCGACAGTCAGCGTCCAGAGCCCGTCGTTGGCCACGGCATCGGGCGCCTTGCCGTCATCGAGCATGGCGATCTTGTTGGGCGTCCACTGCAGCAGCTTGTCCACGTTGCCGGTGATGTAGACGACGCCCTTGTCCTTGGGCGGCGGGTAGGTCTTGAGCGTGGTGTAGGTGTCTACGGGCACCTGCTTTCCGGTCACGTCGCACTGGAACGTGACGTAGACCACGTTGGTCGCGTCGTCGAAGACGGTCTTGCTGCCCAGCGTCGGCGCCAGGTCCAGATCCTTGCCGCCCTGTGTCGCCGCAATGACGATCTCCAGCGGATCGCTCGGCGCGAGGTTGAGGTCCGACCACGCCACGCGCAGCTCCAGGACCTTGCCCTGCTTCGCCGGCCCCGCGCTCTCGGGTGTTGTGCCACTGACCGCGGTCCAGCCGCCCTTGCCGTCGGCCTTGGACAGGACGGCCTTGGGCTTGCCTCCCGCGAAGTCGAGCCGCAGCTCACGCGCGCCGCCGAGCCCGCCCGTCATCTCGAGCGGCGAGCCGTGGCGTGTCGTGCCGTTGGCCGGATCCTTCTGGACGGTCCCCAGCGCGGCGTCGACGACGTGCTTGTGGCTGAAGTAGACCGCCAGCTCGTAGGGTGTGCCCTGCTTGGCCTGGAGGTCCTCGCTCGAGACGATCGCCAGATAGAAATGCGTCGGCGTGTAGCCGTAGTACAGGAGTTGGATGTCGTCGTCCTGGTTGGCCTGCGCGCCCGAGTCGTTGTCCTTGAAGAAGCCGCCGATGGTCGTCCACTCGCTCTAGTTGGGCACGAGCGCGCCATCGAGCACCGGCTCTCCGCCTGCCGGAAACGGGCCCGATGGCGGCTGCGGCTTGGCCTGGATGATCGGCTTGAAGTCCGGCACCGCGATCGGCGGCTTGCCGTCGGCCGCGCGCGCGGCGTTCGTGAACTGGTACATGGCCGCAAGCTGCGCCCGAAAGCCTTGATCGAACGGCGTGTCATCGTTGGCGGGCGTCGTCATGTCGTCGCCGTACCACCAGAACCAGTCGCTCCCCTCCGCCGCGTAGATGGCCTCCCAGGCCGCGTACACGTTCCACGCCTTGCTGCCGACGTCCGCCGGCTCCGGCGCCTCCGGGTTGGGGCGCGGGATCCCGCTCGCGGCCAGGTCGTTGCGCGCCTGCAGGAGATAGCTCCACGCGACGTTCTCCTCGTTCTCGCCAATCCAGATACCGTAGGTGCCGTCGATCCACGAGCCAGCCCACAGCGGCTCGAGCTCCGGCTGCTGCGCCGTGGGATGCGCGGGCACGGCGCGGTCCGCGTTGCCGTCGATGTACTCGGTCGGGGTCACCGTCACGAGCTCGCCGACCTCGAAGCTCTCGGCGAGCCCGGCGTAGAGCGCGTGATGAAAGCCCTTGCCATCGTGCTCGACGCGGTACTCCTCCCATGCGTTTTCACCGTCGACGATGAGCGTGATGAGCCGATCCTGGCCGCCAAACTTGGGCGCCTGCGCCAGCACGTTGCCAATCAGCTCCTCGGCCGCTGCCTTGCCGGAGTAGGTCTGGAACTTGAACCCGATGTCGTTCGACATCTGCGTGTTGCGGAAGACGATGGTCATCTCATCGGCGTGGCTGCCCGCGTCGCCCTTCTCCGTGTCGGCGTCGACGCGATAGGCAAACCACGGCGCCTGGCCCCCCGGCGTGGAGTTCGTGAGCACCTGTGCGTCCGTCGCCGTCCAGCGCAGCCCGGCCTTCTTGAGCGTGCCCACGATGGCCTCGGCCACCGACCCTTCGCCGCACCAGGTGCCCTGCGGAGGAAGCCCGAACATCGTCTCGTATTGCGCCTTGGACTTGAGCACCTGCGCCTCGGCGTCGTCGGGGAAGCTGAAGGCGGGGTCGGGCGCCTTGTCGAAGGGCAGGGCGATCTTGGCCTGGTTCGTGTCGTGCACGAGCGGCAGGATCGGATGGTAGAACGGTGTCATCGTGATCTCGATCTGGCCCTTGCTCGTGGTGAAGTCGTACATGAGCTGCTTGTGGATGGGCACGACGGCCTCGATGATCTTGGCGTTCTCCGCGACGAGCCGATTGGCGAGCGCCTCGCTCGGCGGCACCTTGAGCGTAAACTTGCCGTCTGCGCCCTTCTGCACCAGGTCCGACAGGTCGACCGTGGTCCCCGTGGGTAGCTTCACCCCGCCCGGCACCAGGAAGTCCGGGTCGAACCACGCCAGCTCGAAGTAGAGCTTGAGCTTGAGGAAGTCCTCCTGGGTCAGCAGCTTGGGGTTCTTGTCCCGCAGCTCGACGTACTCCGGCCAGCGCGACATCGTGGCGTCCGAGGTCGACACGGTCGCCCAGGGGTTGTCGTACAGCAGGCCAATCTGCTCCTGCGTCGCCGTCTCCGGCGCCGGCGTGTCCTCCAGCAGGAAGTCCACGAACGGGTCCGTCTTGCCCTTCCACTGGGCGAGGAATCCGGCCTCGTCCACTGTGTTGTTGACCTTGTCCACGAAGGGCAGGAGCCGCTGGTTGTAGAGGTCCAGCTGCCGCAGCAGCACGCTCGTGAGGTTGATGGTGAGGTGCACGTCGGGATAGCCCGCGAGGATGGAGGCCATGTCGTAGTAGTCCTTGGTCGCGTGCTTGCGCACCCAGGGGCCCGACAGCTCGTCTTTGGTCGCGTCGTAGTAGAGCGGCTGGTGCTGGTGCCAGATGATGGCCAGGTAGACCGTGCGTTTCACGAGCGACTTGGCCTTGGTCGGGTCGAGCCCGTTGCCTGCCAGGTCCTTGACCGCCGTCTTGACATAGCAGGTGTAGTCCAGCGCCGAGTCGACCTGGGTCGGATCCAGCAGTGCCAGACGCACGTAGCGCCCGTCGACCGTGGCGCCCGTGAGCTTCACGTCCGTGTTGTCGGAGCCCTTGATGGTGAAGTTCGACACGTCGGCGCCGCTCGCGGCGTCCACGGGCTCGGAGAAGCGGACGGTGACCGTCTGACCGTCCGCCGAGAAGGCCGAGACGACCTTGGGCCCGGTGAGATCCGGCCCCGGGCCCTCATCGGGCGGCGGCGGCGGCGTGTCCGAGGTCGCGTCGGGTGCCACCACCGGAGAGCCATCGAGCACCGGGACGTCGACGGTGCCAGGCGCATCCGGAGCCGCGGGGGTGTCGCTCAACGCCGGCACGTCGGGTGCCGTCACGAGATCCCCGGTTCCGCCGCCGGTCTGGCTCGTGTCCTTGGAGGCCGTCCCTGGGTTGGTGAGCCCCGGCTTCTTGGCGCAGCCGAGCCCCACCAGCGCCGCGCACACGAAGAACCACGTCAGCCGTTGCAT
Organism: Pseudomonadota bacterium; assembly: GCA_005776585.1. Classification (GTDB taxonomy): domain Bacteria; phylum Myxococcota_A; class UBA9042; genus SXOX01. The sequence continues at coordinate 4,358 of SXOX01000008.1, forward strand.
CAGGGCACCCACAGCGTGAAGACCGAGTCCACGGAGCCGTCCTTGGCCGCGCTCGATGGCAGTCCCTCCGGGTTCACGTAAGCGCCCGTCTTGTCCACGATGCGGACGAAGAGGCCGAGGGTGCGACCGCCCGCGATTGGCGTGACGCCCGCCGCTTTCCACGGGATGCGCAGCTCGACCGAGGTCCCCGCCACCCAGCGCACGGCACCGTCCACCCACGCCAGATCACCGGGCTTGCTCAAGAGTCGCACCCCGGCCGTGGCCGACAGCCCCTGGCCCGCGCTGACCTCCGTCGGTCCGACGCAGCCGACCGCGAGCTCCGCGCCGAACTTGGGGTCGAGCACCGTGATCCCGGTGGCCGACAGCGCGTCATCGAGCGCGTCCGTCGTGTCGGTGACCGCGCTCGGGAGGACGCCTGTAGCTTTGCCGTAGTCCAGATCCACGTACACCACAATCGCGTTGCCCGCCTCCAGCGTGCCCGCGATGCCGAGCGACAGGCCCTCGCCATCGAAGGCGACCCGCAGCGTGTCGAGATCGTTGCTGTCCCAGCCCGTCGCGGCCGTATCGTCGGCGTGCAGGAAGCTCTTGGGCCATTCGTCGAGCGCGCCGTCGATGGTCGGCGAGAACAGCCAACCGGTGTGGAACGGCGTCTTGAATGTCGCCGTCTTGCCCTGGTCCTTGGCCGTCAGGGTCACGGGACCGAGCGGCAGCAGAGGAGCGGTGACCTCGAGCCACGTGGCGTCCATCCACGTGACCTTCGTCGCTGCTGTGTCACCGAAGCTGACCGTCGTCGTGGGCGAGAGCTCGTTGCCTTTGACCGCGATGACGGTGCCTCCGAGCACGCTGGCGTACGGGGGCTGGACGTCGCTGACGAGGAAGCCCTTGGGCAGGTCCGCGTAGGTGAAACCGCCGACATAGCTGCCTGCCGCGCCACCTGGGTTGGTGACGGTGACCGTGACGGGCCCGGGCCCAGCATCCGGCGTGACGCACGTGAGCGTCCCGACCGTCTTGAAGGTCACCTCGGTCGCCGACTTGCCTCCGAACGTCACGGTCGCGCCCTCCACGAAGCCCGCCCCCGAGATGGTGACGAGCGTGCCCGCGCCACCCTTGTTCGGATCGACGAGCGCCACCGAGGGCTTTGCGCCGCCCTTTGGCACGCAGTGGCCCGCCTTGCAGACGTAGGCGTCCGGGCAGGCCTTGGTCTCGGAGCACTCGGGCTCGACGCAGCTCCCCGACTGGCACAGCTTCCCGTCCGTGCAGGGCTTCTGGTCGGAGCACTCGGCCACGGTGACGCACTTACCCGCGACGCACTCGGTGGGCGCGGTGCACGGCTTGTCCTGCGCGCACTCCGGTGTGGTCGTGGCCACGCACTTGCCGCTCACGCACTCGAAGCCGGTGGCGCACGGCGTGTCCTGTGCGCACTCCGGCGTGACGCTGCCCCCCGGATCGGTGACTACGACCGCCGTGTTCTTGACCTTGCCGTAGCTGTCGGGTTCCAGGACGACCGGCTCCTCCTTCCAGGTCCCGCCGCGACCCGTCCACACGCGGACGCCGTCAGGGAGCGCATCGATGGGGAACTTGTACTCCTGGCCCGCCTCGGGCTCGGCGTCGAGCGCCGCGAAGACGAAGACGAACTGCACGTGCTGCCCCACGAACGCGAGGCCGTCGTGGGCGCCGAGCTTCTCGGACTGGAGGTAGGTGAACACGCCGTCGCCGGCCTTCTCGTCACCCTTCTTGCCGTTGTCGAGGAGCTGGATCGGCGTCCACGAGTTCATCGTGCCTTTCACGTACACCTTCGTGTCGGCGCCGCCGTTGGCGCCGAGCGTCTTGAACTGCTCGTGGAGCTTGCCCACGTCGAGCGCGACCTTGACGTCGACGTCCCCGAATTTGGGAAAGGCGAGGCTGCCGGCCGCGGTTCGCGCCGTGTCACCGGGCTTGACGGTGATCGTGCCGTTCGGACCGATCCAGATCCACCGCGAGAACTCGTTCAGCGCACCGAACTCGAAGGTGACCTCCTCGGTCGCGCGGACCCACACCTCGGTCGAGTAGATGCCGTCGCCCTTGGTCTGGCCCTCCGCTTCGTGACCCTTTTCGGAGAGCGGGCCGTCGTCGTAGAGGCGAGGCCACTCGCGCTCGGTCGGCAGCCACGAGGCGCTGAACGTGAGCAGGTTGGTCGCCTTGTCCCAGACGAAGGACCCTGTCCATTGAATGTCGCCATCCTTGTAGGTGCGGTTCTGGCGGTCGTCGGCCACGAACGTGAGCGCCGCGGCATCCGCGGGCTTGGGCCCCGACGGGCCCGCCGTCTCCGCTCCGGACTGCGTGTCCCCCGACGTGGAGTCCTCGCCGGTCGTGCCGGTGGTCTCCGCCGTGGGCGTATCGGGCACGTTGAAGACGGTATCGGCGGCGGTCGCGCCCCTCGCGGTGCTCTGGCAGCCCCCGACGGCCCCTGCCGACAGGCCCAGCGCAACGAACGCCATTGAGAGCATCAGGGATCGAGTCATGTCCGGTCTCTAGCGATCCGGACCGGCCGCCGTCAAGCGCTCTTTCGCGTGCGCCCCCAGCTTTCCACGGCCGGTGCCCTGCGCTACAGTGAGCGGACATGCGCGTGCCAGTGTGGCACCCGCTCATTCTTCACTCCGGTTTGGCGAAGGGGCCGCCACGACATGGAGCGCAGCAACACCGCACGCGACCGCCGTCGCGCAGTGCGCTTTCAGCGCCTGCTGCGCTTGGTGCTCGAGCACGACGACGCGACCGAGTCCGCGGTCTCCGTCGACGTGTCCTGGACTGGCGCGTTCGTCCGCATCGAGGGCCGCCGCTCCATGCCGGCCGGGCTGGTCCTGGATCTGCGGTACCGCGACGTCGAGCTGGCGTATGAGGTCGTCGCCTCGGCGCGCGTCATCCGCAACGTCGCTCAGCCCTCCTCACTGCAGCGAATTCCCGGCATCGCCGTCGAGTTCGAGGGCATTGCCTGCGAGCAGGGGTTGGGCCCACTACGGCACTTCCTCATGCATGTCGTCGGCTGCCACGAGCTCATCGCCTGGGAGTACTCCAGCGCGTCGGTCTCCGGTGGTCCCGCCCTGTTTCGGCCGCCGCCGCCGGCGGGCGAGCCGCGGGGGCAGTCGGCCCGCAACGTCCATGCGGAGCGCCTGTCGCCCGACCGGTGCGTCCCCGAGGAGACTCAGGCCATCGAGGATCTCCTCCGCGACCGCCTCACGCCCGTGGATCGCCGTCGCCAGCGCCGGTACCCGGTGCACATCGACGTGACCTGGTTCCTCGACGAGGACGTCCCCCACTCCGGCCGCGTGCTCTCCGTGAGCCAGACGGGGCTCTTCGTTCAGACCGACCACGCGCTTCCCGCCGTCGGGACCCGCGTGCTCGTGCGCTTCCCCGTCGACGAGTCTCCCTTTCACACGGTGCTCAAGATATCGGGCCCCATTCGACGCCACTGGGACCCCGACCTCGAGGCGCTGCCCGGCTTCGGTATGGGGATCACCACGGTCGATGCGGCGGGGCGACCCGGCGTGTTCCGCTTCTACCTCTCGCGGCTCGCCAAGCGCTTCGAGCCCCGCGCACGCGCCGCCTCCAAGGGCTTCCACTATGCGACCGTCCGCCAGATTCGTTGAGCTGCCCCTCGCCCACTTGACGCCGCAGTTCGGCTTTGGCGGACGTCGCAATTGATGATACAGTGACGTGCTCATGAGCGGATCGACTCGGTCCGTGGCCCTGGTAGCCACGCTCTCCTCGACGCGCCAGGTCTTCGACCGCGTGACGCAGTGGCTTGGGAGCGTCGAGGTCGTGGCCGTCTCCGAGGAGGACGTGCTGGCGGCGGTAGCTCAGGGCTCCCCCGCCTGGGACCTCCTGGTCATCGGTGTCGAGGTTTCGAGCCCAATCCGCCTCGCGCAGCGCATTCGCGGCCACGAGGCGACGCTACCGCTCATCGTCATGTGCGGGCCAGGCGAGCTCGAGCGGCTCGCGTTCGCCGTGCGCCGCTCTCCCTTCTTGGGCATGACCGTCGCGTGCTGCGCGGTCGATGACCTGCGGACGCTGACCTCGACGGCCCTGTCGCTCCTCCATCGTCGTCCGACGCGCCCCGACGTGAGCTCCGACGTGCAGTCGCGGGAGCGTGGCAGCGTCACGTTGGCGCCGCGTCTGGCCACGCAATCGTCGCAGTTCATCGACCGGCTGCTCGAGCTCGCCCCGGTCGGTACGGTCATGTTGGACCCTTCCGGGCGCATGATCGGCTGGAACCTCCGCGCGGCGTCCATTCTGGCGCTGCTCGAGCGCGACGCCGCAGGGACGATGTTCATGGATCACGTCGATCCGGGAAGTCGCGAGACGGCGAGCGAGCTCATCCGCCACGCGCTTTCCAGCGGCGAGTCCGCACCGGCGACCGTGCGCTGCGGTCCACCGGGCACAACGCGGTGGGTCGAGCTGCTCGCGACCTGTGTCATGGGCGCGCACGGGGAGCCGTGCGTCCTGGCCGTGCTTCAGGACGTCACGGCGCGCATCGAGGCCGAGGCGACCGCGGCGGCATTGCGGCGCGATCAGGCGCGCCTGGCGGCTCTGGTCGGCAACGCGAGCGAGGTCGTCGTCCTTGCGTCGGCCGAGGGGCAGCTCCTCTTCGTCAATGGCGCCGCCAGTCGGCTGCTCGGGGTCGAAGCGTCGAGCTGCGGCACCGTGCGCCTGCTCGATCTCATGGCGAACGAAGATCGCTCGAACGTTGCGCTGGACGTATTGCCAGTCGTCTGGCGCACCGGAGCCTGGGCGGGCGAGCTGCGCCTGCGCAACGGCAGGACCCGGATTGACGCGCTCGTGAACCTCTTCCTCGTCGACGTGGAGGGAGAAGAGCGTCCCGCGCTCGGCCTCATCGCACGCGATATCCGGGAGCGGGTGCGCGCCGAGGCGACGATTCGCGAGCGCGAGGCCCGCTTTCGGACGCTGTTCGACGACTGCCCCATCTCGATCTGGGAGGAGGACTTCTCGGAGGTCAAGCGACGCGTCGACAAGCTCATGGACTCGGGCGTCATGGATCTGCGCGCGTTTCTCGACGCGAACCCGGACGTCTTGGACGACCTCAAGTCCAGGATTCGCATCGTGGACGTCAACCAGGCCTCGGTGGACCTGTTTCGCGCCGGCGACAAGGCGACCCTGCTCGCTGGCGTCCGTGTCGGCGTCGGGCGCGAGAACCACGCCCTCTATCGCGACGAGTTCGTCGCCGTGGCCGATGGCGAGCGCCGATTCGAGGCCGAGGCCAATAGCTACACGCGCGATGGCCTGCCGATTCATGTCGTCGTCCGGTGGCTCGTGGCTCCCGGCCACGAGGGCGACTACTCCCGCGTGCTGGTGTGCATCCTGGACGTCACCCGTCAGAAGGAGGCCGAGGACGCGCTGCGCCAGGTGACCGATGCCCTCGAGCAGCGTGTTCGCGACCGCACGGTCGAGCTGCGCGCTGCGGAGGCCGAGGCCCGCCGCACCGCTGCCTTCCTCGACTCCATCGTCGAGAACCTGCCGCACATGGTCTTCGTCAAGGAGGCCGCGGACTTGAAGTTCGCCCGCTTCAACCGCGCCGGCGAGGAGCTGCTCGGCGTTCACCGCACCGCGCTCCTCGGCAAGTCGGACTACGACTTCTTTCCCCGGGAGGAGGCCGACTTCTTCACCGAGAAGGACCGCATGGTGCTCGAAGGGCACGTCGTGGTCGACATTCCGGAGGAGCCCATCCACACGCATGCGCATGGGCTGCGCTTTCTCCATACCAAGAAGATCCCGCTCTACGGCCCCGATGGCCGGCCCGAGTACCTCCTCGGCATCTCCGAGGACATCACCGAACGCAAGCGGGCGGCCGAGACGCTCGCGCAGAAGGCCGCCGAGCTCGAGCGCTCGAACGCGGAGCTCGAGCAGTTCGCCTATGTCGCGAGCCACGACTTGCAGGAGCCCGTCCGCAAGATTCAGGCCTTCGCCAACCTCATCGCCGGGAAGCTGGCGCCGCTGCTCGACGAGGCAGGAGGCGACCTCCTCCAGCGCATCCAGAGCGCTGCGCGGCGGATGCAGCAGCTCATCAACGACGTCCTGCTGTATTCGCGCGTTACGACGCAAGCGCAGCCGTTCTGCGACGTAGATCTTGCGCAGGTCATGGAGCAGGTGCTCGTGGATTTGGAGGATGCCCCGTCCCGCGATTCGGCGCAGATTCGGATTGGCCCGCTGCCGGTCGTGCAAGCCGACGCGGTCCAGATGCACCAGCTCCTCCAGAACCTGGTCGGCAACGCGCTCAAGTTCCATCACCCGGGCACGGCGCCGCGTGTGACCGTGGAGGCGCGGGAGTCGTCGATGCCTGGCCCCAATGGCGATGGAGTCACCTGCGACGCGATCGAGCTCAGCATTCGGGACGAGGGCATTGGCTTCGATCCGCGGCACGCCGAGCGCATCTTCATGCCCTTCCAGCGTCTCCATGGCCGCGGCGCGTTCGAGGGCACCGGCATGGGCCTTGCAATCTGTCGCAAGATCGTCGAGCGTCACGGAGGGAGCATCGTCGCGGAGGGCCAGCCCGAGGGCGGGGCCTGCTTCGTCGTTCGGCTCCCGAAGGTACGAGGGCGGCATGAGCGAGACGAAGACGCCAGTCACGATCCTGATGGCGGATGACGATCCAGACGACCGGCTGCTGACCCGCGAAGCGCTCACCATGGCGCGCCTCGCCAATCCGTTGCGCCTCGTCGAGGACGGCGAGGAGCTGCTCGATTACTTGAAGCAGCGCGGGGCCTACGCTCCGCCGGCGGAGGCGCCGCGTCCAGGGCTCATCTTGCTCGACCTCAACATGCCCCGAAAAGACGGCCGTGAGGCGCTCAAGGAGATCAAGGCCGATCCGGCGCTCCGCCGTATCCCCGTGGTCGTGCTCACTACCTCCAAGATGGACCGGGACATCCTCAAGAGCTACGACCTGGGCGCAAATTCATACATCGTAAAGCCGGTCACGTTCGACCAGCTCGTTCACGTCGTGCGCACGCTCGGCGAGTACTGGTTCGAGATCGTCGAGCTGTCACCCTGAGCCCGGTCCTTGCGCGCTCGACCGACGTGCGGTGAACTGCGGCGCATGTCTACGCGCGCCCGCACCGTTGTCGGCTTGAGCCTCGGTCTCTCCTGCCTCTTCTGGACCACGCCCGCGACCGCGGCGGCGCCCCCCGACGACAAGGAGCTCATCGCCCGCCTCGAGCCGTGTGAGGAGCTGGCGACCTGCGCTCCGTCGGTGGCTCTGCTCAAGCGCGGCAAGGCGGCGATCCCGGCGCTTCTCGACGGGCTCGGCCACGAGAAGGAGCTCGTCCGTTTCTGGGTCTGCGGGATCCTGTCGGAGCTCAAAGCCAAGGACGCCGTCGTGCCGCTCTTCGGCGCGCTCGGCGACAAGGCGATTCGCGTGCGTGCCGCGGCCGCGTTCGCGCTCGGCGCCATCGGTGACCGTCGCGCGACTCGCAAGCTGCTCGAGGCGCTGCGCGACGCGGATCTCAACGTCCGCGGCGCCGCCGCGGAGGCCTTGGGTCAGCTCGGCGATCCGGCCGCGATCGACGGGCTCATCGCCGCGACGCGCGACAAAGATGACGACGTGCGCGGCTTTGCCGTGCTTGCGCTCGGCGATCTGGGCGCCAAGGCGGCCGTGCCGGCGCTGCTCGAGCGCCTCCGCGAGGACGTCAAGCCGCCCGTGCGTGCGTATGCCTGCGCGGCCCTGGGCAACCTCGGGAAGCCGGTGGCCGCGGGTGTGGTCGAGGGCCTTCTGAAAGCGGTCGAGGGCGAGTTCAATCCAGCCACGCGCGCCGAGTGCGCGATGGCGCTCGGCGGGCTGGCCGAACGCGGCGACTCCCGAGCGCTGCTGACGCTGACCAAGGCCGCCGAAGCACCCGAGCCCGTGCGCGGCGCCGCGACCAAGGCGCTCGCGCGACTGGCTCCTGCCAGCACGTAGGGAAGGGCGGACGCTGGGCGCGTGAGTACAGGTTGTCGGCGAGTGCGCAACGGAGTAGCATTCGACGGTTCGGGGTCACGCCCCGGGGAGGCGACATGTTCCGCAAGCTGCTCCAACCTCGACCCGCCCGGCGTCCGGCCGCCCAGGCCGCTCTGTGCGTCGCCCTCGGGCTCGCCCTGGGGTGCAACAACATCCCCGTGGACCGCCTCGACAAGTCGTTCGCGCTCAAGGTGCACACGGGCGGCAACACGACCAAGGCCGTCAAGGTGGACTTTGTGTGGGTCATCGACCCCTCGACCTCCATGTGTCAGGAGCAGGCCTCGCTCGCGCAGTCGTTCAAGAAGTTCATCGACCAGATCTCGCAGGCGGTAAACATCGACTACCGTATAGCGGTCATCACCACCGACGGTCTCTCCGGAGACGAGCAAGGGCGGTTCCGTCACAACCTCACCCAGACCTCGCCGTTTGCGTGCGCGGAGTCCATCGTCCAGACGTGCCAGCCGGGCGCGGCCGGCAATCAGAGCTGCTCCTCCGTCCAGGGCAAGGGGCCGAACTGGATTTGCAAGGGCCCCACCGTGGCCAAGGAGCAGGTCAACTGCAACGCCTCGATCAACAACTACTGCCAGAAGGCCTGTGACAGCGATGGCGAGTGCGACAAGGAGTTCCTCGGTGCTGACGCCGAGGCCAAGTGCAAGGCCAACCCCAAGGACTGCACCTACCACTGCGTCAAGCCCGGCGGTGGTGAGTCGGGCTGCGTACTCCAGCCGCCCACGCTCGATTGCCCGGACACGGATACGCTCCACACGCTCATGACCGACGACGCGGCCACCAACAAGGACGCGTGCGGCGGGGACACCAACCTCTCGGCGCCGTATCTCACCAACAAGAACGCCAGCGAGCTGTTCAAGTGCGTCGGCACGGTCGGCACGCTGCAAGAGAGCAACGCGACGCTCGAGCAGCCGCTGTCGACCACGCTCATGGCCCTCTCTCCGACCGGGTTCAACGGCGTGGACAAGTCCGGTCAGGCCAAGTGCTTCCTGCGAGACGACGCCTACTTGGTCGTCGTCATGGTCTCCGACGAGGACGACTGCTCGGTCGCCCAGGGCGTCAAGCTCGGCAAGGATCGCTACGGCACCTGCAACTGCCTGCCAGACAGCGACACGCTCTGGGATGATCCGAACGACCCGGGGCCCAACCTGGTCCCAGGCCCGCTGCTGTCGATTACAGACGCGGCCAACCGAATCAAGGCGCTCAAGAGCGATCCCGGCAAGGTCCTGGTCGCGGCGATCTTTGGCGACGTCGAGCAGCAGGACACGGAGAAGGGCGGCATCAACACACGGGTCAGCTGCTTCGAGATGAATGAGAAGTTCCGCGGGAAGGACACGAGCGACCCGGCGCTCGGGCTCGACGACCTCGACAAGTCGCGGCTCTCGTATTGCCAGTCGAAGTGCAACCTCTGCGCCGACCCGTCCAAGAAGCACAACAAGCTCTTTCAGACCTACGTCTGCGAGTCCCCCACCGGCAAGGCCGACTACGGCAGCCGCTACAACCAGTTCGTTCGGCGCTTCGGCAAGAACGGCATCGTGACCAACATCTGCGACGATCAGGGGCTCGCCCCGGCGCTCACGACCATCGCCACGCGCATCATCAAGGTCTTCACCAAGATCTGCCTGCCGCGACCCATCAAAGATGAGCAGTCGCTCGTCGTCACGACGGTCGGTCCTGCTGGGAAGTGCCTCGGCAACAACTCGGACTGCTCGCTCGAGCCCGGCGCGCCGCCGTGCTCGGACAAGACCGAGTGCATTGGCCTTCGCACGACGGCGATCCTATCCACGGACGGTACGGTTCCCGGCAAGTTCAGCTACCGCATCGTCGTCAACTCCGACTGCACGGAGACGACAGACCAAAAATCGATCGTCTTCAACGACGTACTGCCTGCAGGCATCCAGATCGAGGTCGACTACTTCGGCCTCACGAGCCTCGACGCCCAGCAGAAGCCCACGTCTGCCACTCCGTGACGTTGCCTCAGCGAGGGTATCTCGTGTTGGCCCTTCTGCTCGCCGCCAGCGTGTGCGGCTGCAAGCGCCTGCCCAACCCGGACGCGGACGAGGTCGCGCGCGCCCTGATGCACCTCGACCGAGCGCATCGACCGGCGGGTGAGGACCTGCCCATCGAGCGCTACTTTGCGTGGGTCGCGGAGAAGGACGCCGGAAAGCTAGCGGCCGCCGATCACACCGCCCGACTGGCACGGCTGTGCGATGACCAAAAGGCCCTCGTCGAGCGCCTCGAAGCGTTGCGGACGCGCTCCGATGACGCGTTGCTCGTGCTGGAGGCCTACCTCGGCGCCCACGTGAAGGCACATCACGGCATGGAGGAGGTCCTGCTCGCGCGCAAGGGCGGAGATCCGGCGCGCGCCGCGCAAGCCGAGGCCGAGGTGCGCGCCGCGATGGAGGATCTCCAGGCGGCGCGCCGCAAGCGGGCGGAGGTCGAGGCACGCTACGAGGTGCGCCCGGCCGAGGCCGGTAGCCTGTCAAAGTAGCCTGTCCGCGGTTGCGGCCCTCGGGCGCGTCGGCTAGCTTCGGCCCGGCCCACACGCGATCCGCCCCCAGGAGCGACCATGTCCATTCCGTCCGAGAACCCGACCGACCTCGCCATCAAGACCCTCAAGGCGCTCGTCATGGACGCTATCGAGAAGTCCGCCTCGGGCCACCCGGGGATGCCCATGGGCATGTCCACGGTCGCCACGGTCTTGTGGACGCGCTTCCTCAAGTTCGATCCCTCGGCTCCGGACTGGCCCGATCGCGATCGCTTCGTGCTCTCGGCGGGCC
>SXOX01000065.1 GCA_005776585.1 Pseudomonadota bacterium
ACGAGCCGCAGGTTGGCCTGGATCATCTGCGAGCGGGCTCGGCTCGACTCGCGCTCGCCGGCGGCCAGCTCCCGCGCTAGCTTCAGGAGGTCCTCGGCGCTGAGACACAGCTCCTCTTCGACCTGCTCCATGCGCAGTCGACATCGCACGGCCTCACCGGCCTCGTCGCGCGCGCGCCGCTTCGGCATGCCCTCGACGTACCGGTCCTTCATGCGGCGGTAGCGCGACTGGAGCCGCGCGCGCGTCATGATCCCCGTCAGCAGCGCGGCACGGACTACGCGGTCCGAGGTCTCGTACTCGGTGAAGACCTCCTTGATGACGGCGATGGCGCTGCGAATGACACGGTCACCGCCGGGCGCATTCCAGATCGTGCGGTAGAGCCGCGTGAGCGCCGCGTCGAACTCCTCCGGTGTCACGTTGGCGCGGGATTCCACGCACTGGAACTCGGCGAGACCGTCGGCCGTGGCCTTGCGGTAGCGGTCGATGTCCCGCTCGAGATCCTCCTGCTCCTCGCGGGACTCGGGGCTGATGTCCGGAAACATGTCGGTGTGGGGGCGCTCGCCGCAGGCGATCTGGTCGGCGATGTGCAGCAGCTCCCGCCGGCCCAGGTTCGTGCGCAGCAGGATGCGGAAGATGCGCTGATTGGCCAGCTCGATGCGCTGGGCCAGGTCGCGCTCGCCGTCGCGCGTGAGCAGGGAGACCTCGCCAATCTTCTTGAGGTAGACCAACAGCGGGTCGGTCCCGAGCGTGAGCGCCGCTGCACCGAGGTCCACTGCGGGCTCGTCGGGCTCGTCGATCAGCCGCTCGGGCGACGCGGGAGCGCCATCCTGCACCTCTTCTTCACTCTGCGGGGCTGCGGGCTCCGCGCGCCCGAGGTTCGTGCGACGATCCATGCCATCCTGAACCAGCATCGCTCGCATTGACGTCATTCTGTGCTCCCTTGCTGTTGCACTACGACGACCTTCGCCGCGTGCCGCTTGCCCGCCGGCCGACCTAGCAAGGAATATTCCACGCCTCGCCGGGTTGGCGAGATCGCGAGACGTCGAGGCCCTGAGTGCGTCAGGTGCCGCCAACTTCCGAGCAAGCGCTCGCCAAGCACCTCAATTGCCCTGTGGACGGCGTGACAACCGCGACATCCGTGTCAGCCGACTTGCCGCTGCGCGGCAATCCCTGCGTGCAGATCAAGTGCCTCCGGCGCTCGAACCGGCCAATAAATGGAGTGATTCCAATGTCTTGGATGAAAAAGCGCTCCCCTCGCGGCACTCGCGAGAGGGCGTCACACGGGTGCGACCTCGGAGCCGCGCGTCAATTTGTTGGACAGCCCGCGTGGGCCGGAACTCAGATGGGGTTGTAGGTGCAATCGCGAAAGCAGATGCGGCCTTGGACGGTGCCCTTGTCGTCTTTGACCTCTTGGCACGCGTAACCCTGCGGGCACGCGTTGTTGGGGTCGGCGCCGCAGCCGACGAAGCAGAACGCGCCCTTGTCGTTGCCGTCTTTGTCCTGCAGCTTCAGGCACATGTTGGGCTTGCCGCCGCACGCGGTTTCGCTCTGCGGATCGCAGTCCTTCTCGCAGTACGGACCGACCGCCTTGTCGCACTTTCCGCTCTTCAGGTCGCAGACCTCGCTGAAGGCGCAAAAGAAGTTGCCGGCGCAGCCCTTCTCGATGCACTTTCCGCTCTCGCAGCCAAAGCCGGCCTTCTTGCAGTCGAAGTCCGTCTGACAGCCCGGCTTGCAGAGGTGCGTGGTCAGGTCGCAGTACGTCTCTTGCGCCTCGCACTCCTTGGGCTCGAGGCACCCGCCGATGATCTTGCAGTGGCCGGCCTTGCACTCCTGACCGGAGGCGCAGGGGTTCTTGGCGTCATCGCAGGCTGGCACGCAGCGAAACGCCGAGCAGACCGTGCCCACCGCGCAGCCCGTGTCCTCGACGCAGCCCGGCCCGCAGCGACCCTCGTTGCAGATCTCCCCGACCTTGCAGCTCGCGTCGGTCGTGCACAGCGACGGCGTGACGCACTTGCCCGAGAGCGGCTTGCACTGCTTGCTGCCGAGGCCTGGCACCGCCTCGCACGAGAAGCCGGGCTTCGGACAGCCGACCGTCGAGACGCACTGCTTGAGGCAGTAGCGGCCACCCGAGGCGAAGTCGAGGCACTCGCCGCCGTCGGTGCACTCCTTCGTCGACTCGCACGCCTCGCAGAGCCCCTTCAACTTGCGGCAGACGCTCGCGCACGTGTCACAGAAGTAGTCCGAGCCGCAGTTCTTGTCGGTCGTGCACTTCGGGAGGCCGGGCTCCCCTGGCGGGACGCAGCGACCGAGGCAGTTGCAGAGCTTGCCGCCGGGGCACGGGACCGTGACGGAACACTCCACCGGCAACGTCGACGTCTCGCCGGCCAGAGCGCTGTCGCCGGTCGAGCCGAGGTCTTGCGCCGGGACATCCACCGCGCCGCCCGTCGTGGCGCCGACGTCACTCGTGCCCGTCCCGGTGCCGCTCCCGCTCGAGCAGGCCGCGAGCGCAGCAACGCAGACCAATGCAGTGGCAACACAACGCGTCATCATCGCACCCTGGCGCCCATCAGCGCTCCGGAGTTATTGACGAAATGCAGCCACGAGCCGGTCGCCGCCACCGAGGCAGCCTGGCCGTCGTCGGGCGTGAGGCGTGCCTCGACGAGGCCGGTCGCGGCTCCAACGAGCAGGATGCTGTCGCCGTTGGCGAGGTAGACCCGGTCTCCGGCCACCGTGGGTGCCGCCATGGACCCGTAGGCGAGCTTCATGCGCCAGACGAGCTTGCCGGTGACGACGTCAAGGGCCCGCAGCTCGCGGTCACCGGTGCTGAAGTACAGCAGGTCCCCGCCAAGCGCCGGCGAGCGCACGCCCTTGGCCGGGTGGAACCAGCGGATCTCTCCGTTCTTGCGGCCGACCGAGTACATCCCGACCGCGAACGCTCCCGCGTAGAGCGCATCGCCGCGAATGACGGGCCGGGCGTCGACGTCGATGAACTGCGTCGTGTCGCCGGCGAGGCTGCGGGTCCACAGGGTGGCCCCGTCCTCGACCTTCATCGCCGCCAGCGTGCCGTCATCGAAGCCGACGTAGGCGACCTCGTCTTTGACTGTGGGCCCGCCTTCACCACGGATCGTGAAGAAGTCCGGCTTGGGCCGTCCATGGTCCCAACGGTATTCGCCCGTCGCGCGATCCACGGCGAAGAGGCGCCCGCGGTCGTTCTGAAAGAGGACGAGCTTGGACGAGAGCGCCGGGGGCGAGGTGATGGCCCCGGAGGTCGGAAACGGCTTGTCCCACGCCAGCGTCCCGCCTGCGAGCTCTATCTTGTACAGCGACCCGTCGGTCGTGCCGATGAAGACCGCCTCGCGATCGATGGTCGGGGCCGAGCGCACCTTGCCAAACGCCGCATAGCGCCACCGCTGGCGACCCGTCTGGAGATCGGCGCACACGATCTCGCCCTTGGACGAGCCCGCGACGACGACGCGTCGCTTGGGGTCGTAGCCTGGGACCGCGAACTCTTCGGGGAAGTACGCCAACGGCGCCGGCGTGGTCAGATGAATCTGCCACTCCGTACGGAAGCGCTCGGGAGCAGGGTCGTCGGGATGGAAGTCGACCGCGCGGAAGACCTGGCAGGCGGGGAGCGCGACCGCGGTCGCCACCGCGGTCGCCACCGCGGTCGCCACCACAGGGAGCCAGAGGCCGCGTCGTGCCACGCCGCGCATCGGCTAGCTTTGCAGGAGGTCGGCGCGGCGCTTCAGCTCGCTGCGAAGCGCGCGAAGCTCGCGGCCGAAGACCTGGCCCTCCGCCGGCTTGAGCAGCTCAAGCGCCTTCTCGTAGTAGCCGCGCGCCTTGCCGGCGTCCTTCTGCGACACGGAGGTCATGCTAGGGTTGTAGAGGTCTCCAAGCAGCGTGTTGCCGCGGACTTTGGCGTAGAGGTCCGAGGCGTTGGCGAGCGTTTCATAGGCCTTGTGTGCCTCGTCCGTCTTGCCCTGGGCCTCGGCCGCGCGGCCAGCGTTCTCCGTCGCGATGGCCGCCAGAGGGTCGTCCTTCTTGGCCTCGAGAAACTTCTGAGCCGCAGCCGCCGCCTTGGCCGCGTCCTTCTGCGACAGCGCCGCCCGGGACTGCAGCAGCGCCGCGAGGGCCGCCAGGTCGCCCGAGCCGCTCGCGATCGCTTCGAGCCGTTCGAGCGCCGCCTTGTCGCGGTCGGCCTCGGTCGCAAACTCGGGCTTCTTCTTGGGATCCTTCAGCTGCTCTTCCGTTGGCGGGATGAGCAGGAACTCGTCTTTGCGAAGAGCATCGACCGGTGACGCGAGCGGCTGGAGCGCCTTCTCGAAGGTCTTGGAGTCCTCGATGGCGGCGCTGCGACGCCATTGCACGATGCCGGTGATGCCGAGCACGAGCGCGACGATGCCACCGAGCGCGAAGCCGTAGTGCTTCCAGTGGATCGAGACGTGATCCGAGTACTTCTGTAGCGTCGTGAGGACTTCGTCCGGCTTTTTGAGGAGATCCTCCTCCGTGGGCCGCTTCTCCTGCCGCGACGTGACTCCCTTCGCCCTGGCCATGCCTCACCTCGCTCATCAAGCCAATGCCGACCGCCGATGGCGATCCGAGCGCTGCCGTCTAGCCCCTTCGCTCCGCGAAGTCAAGGTGCTCCGCGCGGCAGCGGCCTCCCCACTCTACTGCGTGAGGTCTTCTGCAGGCTCCGGCCGACGGTCGATGCGCACGCGAATCACGCGCTTGGTGTCGGCCTCCAACACCTTGAAATCGAGCCCATCCCAGGTGAACTCGCTGCCCGCCTCGGGGATGTGACCCACCTGGGCGAGCACGAAGCCGGCGACGGTGCTGTAGGTGTCGTCCTCGGGGAACTCCACGTCGATGGCGTTCTCCAGGTCGCGAATCGACACGGTCGCGTCGACCTCCCAGGCCGTCTCTCCGACCTGACGGACCAGATCTTCGCCTTCCGCCGTGACGTCGGACTCGTCGTAGATCTCGCCGAAGACCTCTTCCACGATGTTCTCCATCGTCACGATGCCGGCGGTGCTGCCGAACTCGTCGACGACGACGGCCAGATGCAACCGCTTGCGCTTGAGGTTCTGAAGGAGCCCGCGGATGACCTGAGACTCCGGCACGAACAGCGGCTTGCGCAGGAAGTCGGCCAGGCGGAACGGCGCGCTCTTGTCCTTTGCGCGCTGAAACCAGTCGAGCAGATCGCGGGCGTGCAGCACACCCGTGACGTGGTCGATGTCGTCTCTGTATACAGGGTAACGCGAAAAGCCGCGGTCGGTGATGATATCGAGCACCGTCTGAAGGCTCGCGTTCTCGGGGATGCCGACCACGTCCTGCCGTGGACGCATGACCTCCTTGACGATGACGTGCTCGAACTGAATGACCGACGACAGCAAGCGCTCCCGCTCTTCGTCCAGGTTGCCCTGCTCGGCGGCTCGCTGGATGCTGTCCTCGATGTCCTCTTCGGTCACGACGTGCTGGTCGAGCGTGACCTTGCCGCCCGTCTTGTGGATGAACCACTCGGTGAAGCGCGTGAACACGTAGGTGACCGGGTGCAGCACCACCGCCATGGGGTAGAGGACCCGGGCGATGGGCAGGTAGTGCTCGGGGCTGTTCTGCGCAAACGTCTTGGGGACGACCTCGCCGAGGACGAGCATCATGATGGTGACGAGCACGACGGCGATGGGCAGCGCCCAAATGGCGTATGGGGTGTCGCGGAGCAGCCGCTCGAAGAGGACGGTCGTGATGGCCGAGGCCGAGATGTCGGCGATGTTGTTGCCGACGAGCATGACCGAGAGGCCGCGGTTGCGGTCCTTGAGCCAGAGCTCCAGGAATCGGTGCCGATCACCGCGCTCCTTGAGCCGATCGAGGTAGCGCTCGATGCGGATGGGCCCCATCGTGTTGAGCGCGGTCTCCGCGCCGTTGCACAGGATGGCCAGCAACGCGAAGAGGAAGACCGCGAACAGCTCCGAATAAGGAGGGTTCAAGCGTTACGCCTGCCTCCGCGGTGCGACACGAGCGAAGCGACGGCGTCTAGGGTGTTCTGGGTCGGTCATCGTGTTGGGAAAACGGTTCCCAGCGGCCACGTTAGCAAGGGTCGACCGCGGACGCAACGAGTTCGTGCACTAGGCGCGCCGGACGGCGTCGGCCCAACGGGCCAGCCGCGACTCGACCTCCGCACGCGGCATGCGCGGATGAAACCTGCGGTCCTCGCGAAAGGCCTGCCGCGCTTCATCCTGGGAGGCCCAGATGCCCGTCGCCAGACCCGCCAGCAGTGCGGCGCCGAACGCCGTCGTCTCTACCATCTGAGGCCGCACGATGGTCGTCCCGAGCACGTCTGCCTGAAGCTGCATCAGCAGGTCGTTCTTGCACGCGCCTCCGTCGACCCGCAGCTCGGCCAGCGGTCCGCCGAGATCGTCGGCCATCGCGCGGAGGATGTCGGCGATTTGGTAGGCCAGCCCTTCGAGCACGGCGCGAGCGATGTGTGCGCGGGTCGTGCCGCGCGTCAGTCCGAGCAGCGCGCCGCGCGCGTCCTGCCGCCAATGCGGCGCGCCGAGGCCCGCGAGCGCCGGCACGAACACCACGCCGCCCGAGTCCGGCACCGAGGCGGCGAGCGGCTCGATCTCGGCGGCGGTACCAATCAGGCCGAGCCCGTCGCGCACCCACTGGACCGCCGCGCCCGCGATGAACGCGCTGCCCTCGATGGCGTAGGTGACCGGGCCGCCCGCGCCGAGCTGCCAGCCGACGGTCGTGAGCATGCCGTGCTGCGAGCGCCGCGGCTCGTCTCCGGTGTTTACGAGCAGGAAGGCGCCCGTGCCATACGTGCACTTCGCCTGACCGCGCGAGAAGCAGGTCTGGCCGAACAGCGCCGCCTGCTGG
>SXOX01000066.1 GCA_005776585.1 Pseudomonadota bacterium
CTACCAGACTGCGCTACGCCCCGCCAAACACGCTCACGAGTTGAGCGCGGTCTTGAGAACCTGGCTCGGCTTGAAGGTGAGTACCCGCCGCGCCGTGATCTTGATCTGATCGCCGGTCTTGGGATTACGGCCGATGCGCTCCTGCTTCTCGCGTACGACGAAGTTGCCGAAGCCGCTGATCTTGATCTTCTCGCCGTCCGCCAACGTGTCCTTGATGACGTCGAAGACGGCCTCGACGATGGCCGAGGACTCCTTCTTGGAGAACACGCCGAGCTTGTCGTACACGTTCTCGACGATATCCGCTTTCGTCATCTGGGGCTCCTCGGCGGGCGGTTAGCGGTTCAAGCGCTCGCGCCAGCGAGGCGGCGCGCCGTGTCGACGACCTTGGCGAAGTCCGTCGGTGCGTTGAGCGCCATGTCCGCGAGGACGCGGCGATCGAGCTCCATGCCGGATTTCGTGAGCCAGCCGATGAGCTTGGAGTACGTCACGCCCAGCTGACGCGACGCGGCATTGATGCGCTCGATCCAGAGCGACCGCATGTCCCGCTTCTTGAGCCGGCGACCGACGTAGGCGTACTGCCCGGCCTTCATTACCGACGTGTTGGCACGCCGGAACAAGCGATGCCGTGCACCGCGGTGGCCGCGAGCGGCCTTGAGAATCTTCTTGTGTCGGGCGTGGGTACGAACGCCCCCCTTGATGCGAGCCATGGCTCAATCTCCTCGCCGTTCGCGGCGTCTAGTGCGGTCTCGAGCGCGAGTAGCCGCTCAACCGTAGGGGAGCAGCCGCTTGAGCCGCCCCATGTCCGACTCGTTGACAACTCCGGTGCCCCCTAGCTTGCGGCGCGTCCCGGCGCTCTTGTGCTCGAGCAGGTGGCGCTTGTTGGCGCGACCGAACTTGGCCTTCTTGCCCGAGCCCGTGATCTTGAACCGTTTGGCAGCGGCTCGATTGGTCTTCATCTTCGGCATCGTCGCGTTCCTTCTCGTCATGCTCCGCGTCGGCGCCAGCGGCGTTCGGGCGGTTCCTGGTAGGCATGGGCGGTCTCGAACCGCCGACCTCTACCGTGTCAAGGTAGCGCTCTCCCCCTGAGCTACATGCCTGGAGTCGGGGACGCCTTCTCGGCCCGTGTCGCTCCCGCAAGGGAGGGGCCCGGCCGAAAAAGCGGAGCGCAATAGACCAGAGGCCTATCGGGGTGTCAAGCTGAAAAAAGCCCCATGGCCCAGGCTCCTGGATGCTGGGTCCGACAGGGTTCGCGAGCCGCGGAGGCGGCTACGTTGACCGCTCGCGCGTCCCTCTGGTAGAAGCCTTGCGATGCCCGCGGCCGAATCGCTCAACTCCGCACCCGTCGCCGCGTCCGTTGGACCGGCGGGACGAGCGCACCGTGAACCGCGGGGTCCGCGTCCGGTCGGCCAGCTCCTTCCGGCCGCGCCGGCACCTGGAGCGTCTCGCCTCCGCACCGCGATCGTGACCGCCCTCGGCCGGGACGTCGGCTCGCACTGCCTCGCGGTGACGCGCACCGGACGCAAGGTCATCCTCACGGTCCCGTCAGCTGAGCTGGCAAAGGTCGTGTCGTCGCTCGCAGACGTCGTCGTTCACGCGGCAGCGTCCGTCGAGCCGGCGCTGTCGACGGCGCGGCTGGAGGTGCGCGTCGACGGTACCGCCTCACCGCAGCATGTCGCGGTGGCCCCGGGGCGGTCCTCGCGGGTCACACCGACGCCTTCGCCCGCGATGCAGATCGCCGTGGCGCGCGTGCGGGATGCGGAGCTTCGTGAACGATTGGTGGAATGGATGACGTGGGCAACCGTGGGAGCAACCAAATGAAGCCGATGATCTCGAATCGCATCACAACGATGACGTGCCTGGCTGCGGCCGCGCTGCTCGGAATGGGCTGCAGCTCGAGCAGCTTCAACCAGACCACGCCGCCTCCGGCGGCCGTGGACTCCGGCGGGACGGGCGGCAGCGACGCGACGGCCACGACGGGTCCGAGTGACAATGGCACCGGGTCGACGACGAGCGATGCCGGCGGCACGGGCCTCGACACGAGCCAACCGCCGGTTCAGGGCGCCAACGTCTGCAACGACGCCAAGGCGTGCCCCGGCAACCGAATTTGCGCGGACGGTGTCTGCGTCCCCGCTCCGACCGACATGGAGGAGGCCGTGCTGACCGACAACTGCCATGGCAAGGAGTGCAGCGTCGAGACGATCGCTGAGCCCGTGGACGTGAGCTGCGCCAACCTCAAGCTCGCGGCGCCGGCGGGGCCCGCGACCACCACGATGTACGGTATCGTCGACCGCTTTGGCAGCGGCCTCAAGACGTTCCCTGTCGAGGTCGCCGTGTTCAAGGCCAGCGAGTGGCCACCGGCCAACTGCGTCTCCTTGCCCATGAAGGAGCAGAGGGAGTGCATTCGCACCGCGAAGAGCCCGTGGACGGCGACCTCGACCGATCCCACGGCGCCCAACCCGACGGTGCCGGCCTCCTGCGTCCACCACGTGGATTGCCCGGCCGGCTACGAGTGCATCGAGGACGCCAACGGCGAGAACCCGAACAAGTGCGACCCGCAGTGGGGGCACTACTCCATCGATGGCGTGCCCACCAATACGCTGCTCGTCGTCCGGTCCAAGTCGGCCTCGGCCTCGGTGGAGAAGAAGTGGCGCGACGCCTACGTCGTTGGCATCTACCTCTACGCCGACCGCGTCAAGGACGGTCGCTATCGCTCGAACGCGCTCATGGTCTCCGATGCGCAGTGGAAGCAGACGCCCAGCCTGCTGGCCGTGGGGAGCATCCAGCCCGGGCTGGCCGCGGTCGGAGGACGCGTGCGCGACTGCGGTACGGCGAGCCGCAAGAGCCTCGCGGTGGGTCACTCGTCGATCGACCTGGCCCGGCCGGGCGAGACCGCGTATCGCGTCGGTTATTTCAACGACAACGAAGAGGACACCGTGCCCATCAACGCACGCACGACGTCGGACATCTTCGGGCGCTTCGTCGCAGTGAACGTGCCGCCGGGGCCCAATCGGATCGGAGCCGCGGCCAAGGTCGGAGGCAACGTCAAGTCGCTTGGCGCCGAGGACATCTACGTCGTGCCCGACTCGCTGCTGATCGTGGCCTTCCCTGGCAAGGATCCGGTGCTCAACAAGTGAGGCACCCTGCACCGATGCTGGCTGCGTTGGCCGCCGCGGCGCTGGGCTGTGCTCCCGAGGCCAAGCCGGCCGCGTCCGAGCCGGTCGAGCCGGGGATCAAGGTCAACCTGCCGCCCTCGCCCAAGCTCGACGAGCCCCCCGCGCAGGACAAGTACGCCGACGGCACCTGGACCGTCGAAGGGCTCGTCCGCAACCGTGCCAAGACCATCGACACCGATGTGCGGCTCAAGGGCTATGTGCTCTCCGTCGCACGCTGCCCGCCGGAGCGTCCGCTGTGTGATCCTCCGGCGCATGCCGTGCTCGTCGACGACGTGGCTCGGCCGAGGCGTCGCCTCGTGGTGCTGGCGGACGGCGACGAGGCGCTCGCGGGGCTGGCGAGCGGGCAGGGCGTTACGCTCGAGGGTCGCTACGTCCGCCTCGATCCGCAGGGACGCTTCGTGCGCATGGACGGCCTGCTGATGTTGGCTCAACCCACGCCGCCGACGAAGTAGCTCATCGCGCCACGGCGAGCTTCATCAGCCGCGCCGCCTCGGCGAGCTCGGGCTCGTCGACGACGCCCTCTCGGACGCAGCGCACGTGGCCCCGCGGATCGATCAACGCATGCGCGGGCAGGCGCGGCGACAGCTCGAAGCCCAGCGTCTTGAGCAGCCTCCCGCGCGCGGTCGGGTCGCCGGGCGGGAGCCAACGCACCTCGCTCGCTCCCGCGAGCACGTCCGCCTGAGCCCGCACGAACTGACGCACCGCCGACTCGTCGTCGTCAATCGACACGAGCGCCAGGCGGAAGCCGTGACCGGCATGTCGGCGCGCGAACGCGGACAGTCGAGGCAGCTCCGCGAGGCAGGGCTGACACCAGGTCGCCCACAGCGAGAGCCAGGTCCAGCCCGTGCCCGTCGAGCCCGACAGGCCGCGCTTGAGGACCTCTCCGCCGTAGCCGAGCAGTGCCGGTCCGTCGTCTCCGGCGAAGCTCGTATCACAGAGCGGTGCGGCGAGCGCCGTCGGCGCGACGGCCTCGGGCGCCGATGCCGCACGGGAGATCTCAGGTGACGCGGTCGGTACTGGGCGCGTCCGCCACCACAGGGCAAGCGCCGCCGCTCCAACGAACACCACGGCGATTGCGGTCCAGCGCGCCACGCCTGCATCGTGCCGTCTGCTGCCGACCGGCGCCACATGACGTGCTAAATCTGGCGATGGTCGAAGACGCGGCCGTCCAGCAGGTGCGACACGTGCACGTTGCCAAGGGCGGCGAGCATCGTCTTGCGGATATCGGGAATCTCGCGCTCGAGCGAATCCACGAGCGCCGCCATGCGATCGCGCTTGAGGTCCCGCCCGCGACCGCAAAGCGTGCAGGGGATGACCGGGAAGGCCATCTGCTGCGCGAACTCGGCGATCCACGCCTCGGGCACGAACGCGAGCGGGCGGATGACCACGTTGCGGCCGTCGTCGCTGCGCAGCTTGGGTGGCATGGTCTGAAGCTGCCCGGAGTAGAATAGATTGAGCAGGACCGTCTCCAGGAGGTCCTCCCGATGGTGACCCAAGGCGATCCGGCTGCACCCGAGCCGCTCGGCCTCCGTGTAGAGGATGCCGCGTCGTAGCCGCGAGCACAGCGAGCAGGGCGTCTGCCCGACCGGGATCTTCTCGGTGACGACGCTGTAGGTGTCCGCGCGGTGAATGACGAACTCGATGCGCAGGTGCTCGAGGTACTCCCGAATGCGGTGGACCGGGAAGCCCGGGTGCCCCTGGTCGAGGTGGAAGGCCAGCAGCTCGAACCGAAACGGCGCCTTGCGCTGCACGCGCTGTAGGAGGTGCAGCAGCGTGTAGGAGTCCTTGCCGCCGCTGATACCGACCAGGATACGATCGCCTTCGCCGTAGAGGCCGAACTGGGCGTTGCACTCGGCCATGAGCCGCGCGATGCGGCGCTCGAGGTCGTGAGTCTCCGGGGCAACAGTCGCAGCGGTCGGCGCCATGGCGGCGCGCACTCTACTCCAGGGTGGCACTTCGAAGCGAGGACATCAGGCGCTTGGACGTCTCGACCACCGACTGGAGCACGTTCTCCGAGAACGACAGCTCGCTCGATTGCGCGGCGATGTCCGGATCCGCGAGCTCCGCGCGGCGAATCTCCAGCGCGACGCGATGGTCGGCGTGCAGGGCGCTCGTGGACTCGAGGCTCTGGAGGACGACACCCACGCGCGTGCGCGCCGAGACCATCTGGTCGTGCGTCTGCGTGAGCGACGCGATGGCGGTCTGGATGCCGGCCACGTCGTTCGTCTCCAGGGCCTTGGCGAAGTCGGCGAGCACCGCGAACGCGCTCGTGGCGCCGGAGCCGAACACCTCCGAGCCGATCACGTCGCCTGCGACGCTGCGCCCGTCCGCGATGGGCAGCGTGCGCCCGACGGTGTCCCCCACGTAGTTGCCCGCCGCGTCGAACGGCGCGACGCCCTCGCGACGGCCCGAGAACAGGAACCGGCCGGCGATGGTCGTCTTGGCCTGCCCCTGGAGGTCGGCGAGCCGCTCGAGCACGACGGAGGCGGAGGACTTGCGATCGGCGGCGCTCACGCTGCCGTTCGCCATCTGCACGGCCATGGCCTGCAGCTCCGAGACCAGCTCGCTCGAGCTGGCGATGGTCGCCTCCGCGGTCTGATACACCGTCCTCGTCCGGTCGATGCTCTGTGTCCACCGATCGGTGCGCGCCAGATCGCGGTCGAGGCGCGTGAGCCGCGCCGTGTAGGCCGGATTGGCGCTGGGCTGGTCGTGCTTGACGCCCGACATCAGAGACCGCGTCGCCGCGTCGAGTCGCTGTCGCGCCTGTCCGACGTGGTGCCCGATTCGGCCGTAGATAGCTGTATCTGTGACTCGCATGGCTACCTCACACCATCCGCATGATCTGGTCGTAGAGGTCGTCGACCGTCTGCACGACCTTGGTGGCTGCCTCGAACGCCCGCTGGGCCTGCGTCAGGCTGACCATCTCCTCTTGGATGTCGACCCCCGAGATGCCGTCGCGCGCGGCCTGAAAGTGAACGCGGCGACCCTCCTGGACCTCGGCGCCGGCGCGAGCCTCCGAGAGCGGCCGCGCAATCCCGGAGACCACCGCGTCCCACGCGCTCGCGAAGCTCTTCGTGCCGCCCACGGCCGTCGCGTCGTCACCCAGCGCGATCCAGCCTGCGAGGTTGTCCGGATCGCCCGGCAACGCGTTGGGGTCCTTGGCCGCGGCGAGCTTCTTCGGGTCCGAGACGAGGGTCGCCGAGACCGCGATGCGCCCCGCCGCGCCCTTCGCGTTGGCGTCTGGTTCGAAGAACGGCAGCCCCGTCGAGCCGTCGAGTCCGACACCGCCCGCATGGACCGCATTCATCTTGCCGACGAGGCTGGAGGCCATGTCATCGAGTGCCTTCATCGCGCCCGCGAGCTTCTCGTCGCGCGCTGTCATGATGCCGCCGAGCCGACCACCCACGCCGCCCTTAACCACGGTAGTCGAGCCGCCTGGCGCCGTGACGCTCACGCCGAGCGCGTCCGCGCCGCCGCCCGTGAGCGCGACGTGCGCGGCCTCGCTGCCCGAGACGAGCGCGGTGCCATTGGGGAGCGTGACCGTGACCGTGCCGTCGTCTTGCGAGATGGTCTCCACACCGATCTGGCTTGCAAGCTCGCCCAGGAGCACGTCCCGCTGGCCGACGAGGTCGGCGACCCCCGCCTCGCTCGATTGGCGGGTGGCGATCTCGTGGTTGAGCTGGGCAATCTGGCTCAGCGCGTCATTGATCTGGGTGATGCCCGTCGCGGCTTCCTGCTCCGCGACGCCGCGCGCCTCCTCCAGCGCCGTGGCGGCCGTCCGAATGGACAGCGCGAGGTCCTGGGCCTTGGAGATGACGTTCTGGCGCTCGACGAGGTCGCTCGGCGCGCCTTGCAGCTCCGTCAGCGCCGTGAAGAAGCCCGAGAGGGCCGCCGAGACGCCATGACCGTCCAGGTCGTTGATGCCGCTCTCGGCGATCTCCAGGACGGAGACCTGCCCCTGGTGATAGCCGAGACCCTGGCCGGCGCCCAACAGGGAGCGCTCGATGGCCGAAGAGCGAAAGGCCTCCACTCGGCCGGCCTGAACGGCCAGTCCGGGAACCCCCATCGCGTAGAGGCCCACGCGTTCGCGAGTCCAGCCCGGCGTGTTGGCGTTCGCGACGTTTTGCGAGACGATCTGCATGAGCGCCTTCTGCGCCCCGAGGCTCGACTGCGCGCTCGAGAGGAGCCCATTGAGCGAGCCCGACGTCGTTCGAAAGACACTCATCGCACGCCCTCCGTCCCGACCACTCTGAGGCCCAGCGCCGTCGCGCGTCCGCGTTGGCCAATGCGCTCATAGGCTTGCGCGTCACGCCCGCGGCCCGTGGTGGCGCCTCCCGTCGAAAGCGTGCGACGGACGCCTTCCAGCCGTTGGGTGGCCACGTTTGCAGAGACGCCATTCAGCTCGCGAATGGCCTCGAGCAGCGAACGCAGATGATCGCGACGTGCGACGACCGGGACGCGTTCTTCGGCGGTGAGCAGCAACAGCGCATGCGTGAGCGAGACGACCGGCGCGTGCAGTGGCGTTCGCTCTGCGACGAGCGCCGCGACGGCCGCCTCCCTCGCCGCGCTGGCGCGACTGAGCGCCTCGGCGAGCGCCTGCTTCTCGGCGACGACGCGCGCGAGCGCCTCGGCCTCGGAGCACACGAGATGGGTTTGCTCACGCTGGAGCGTATCGACGAGGGCGAGAGCCAGTGCGATCTCGCGGTCGAGGTGGGTCGCGAGCACGCCGGAGGACGGGATTTCCGAGGTCACGGGCACGCTCCTTCTGCGCCGAGCTCGCAGGGAGCGGCGCCGCTAGAGGATACCGAGCACCTCAGCGACGCGGTCGGCCACGACGTTGAGGTCGGCGGCATAGGACCCGCCGAGGATGCGCGTGCGCAGGTCGGCGACCACGCGGTCGTGAATGGTCTGGACCTCATGTTGCGCGACCTTCGCCAGCGCCTTCGACGCTCCGCCCTCGAGCCCCTTCGAGCCCTCGGTAGATGGCGGCGGCGCGGTGTCGGCCGGTGCGTTCGCCACGGCCGGTCGCGCTGTCGGAATGAGCCGCAACGGCGCCAGCGGCCGGGCTTGCGGGAGTGTCTTGAGAGTGACGTCCATGCTCTGAACCTCCAAGGGGAGCGGGTGCTCCACTCGGGGCATCGGTGCGGTGCGCAGGTCGATTAAGGGAAATCGTCGCAGGCCCTCCCTCGAGGCCGGTCGGTGGCAGGAGCTCGCGCAGGGGCCGGCTGCCGTCGTCGATGGTGCCCGGGGGCAGCGGCACTCCCTGCTCCATTGGTGGCACGACCGGCATGGTCCCGCCCATCGGCAGGCTCGACGCGGCTTGGGTCGGTGTCCGCTCGCCACTCCACTGCGCGTAGAGGAAGTCCGCGACGCCGATGCCGCCCTGATGCGCCAGGTGCTGCGCGAGCGACTGGTCCATCATGTGCCGGTACAGGCCCGCCGAGGCGCCCGAGCCGCCGCCGCCTGCGGAGACGTTCATCTGCTCGACGATCTTGGTCAGAAACAGCGCCTCGAACTGCTCGGCCGACTTGCGGAGCGAGGCCCGATCCGCGTCGATGGCGTTGCTGCCAGACGCCGCGGCCGTCGTGGTGGTGACGGTGCTCATGGCCTCACTCCACCACGATCTCGGCGTCGAGGGCGCGCGCGGTGCGCATGGCTTGGAAGATGTCGATGAGCTCGCGGGGCGTGGCTCCGAGCGCATTGAGCGCCTTGACGAGGTCCTCCAGCCGCGCGCCGGCGTGCACGACCTGAAGCGTCGCGGGCTGCTCCGTGGCGACGACGCGCGCGTTTTGAATCGGCGTCGTCGTGCCCTGACCGAAGGACCTGGGCTGACTCACGGCGTTGGCCGCGTTGACGCTGATGGTCAACGAGCCATGCGCGACGGCGACCGGCTTGATCCGCACCGCGGCGCTGACGATGACCGTCCCCGTGCGCTCGTTGACGACGACACGAGCCGCGGCGTCGGTCTCGAGCGGCTGATCCTCGAGCTTCGCGATGAGCTCGACCATGCGCGCCTTGTCGCCGTCGGCGAGCTGCACCTCGACGCGAGCCGAGTCCAAGGGCCGCGCCGTCACGCCGGCCTTCGCCAGTGCGATCGCGAGCGCCTGTGCGGTCTTGGCGTCGGGGTGGTTCAGATGGAAGACCAGCGCGGGCAGGTCCTTCAGCTCGAGCGCGACGCCTTGTTGCACCATGGCGCCACCTGGGATGCGGCCTGCCGTGGTCACGTTCTTGACGGTGCTGGTCCCCGCCGCCGCGACGGCGAAGCCGCCCGTCGTGACCGGGCCCTGCGCGAAGGCGTAGTTGCGACGATCGGAGCCGACCAACGGGGTATAGAGCAGCGTCCCGCCGACGAGGCTCTTGGCGTCGCCAAGGCTTGCGACCCCGACGTCGAGCTTCAGCCCGGAAGACGCAAACGCTGGCAGCTTCGCGGTGACCATGACGGCGGCCGCGTTGCGCGTCCGGAACATCTTCGGGTCGATGCGAATGCCGAGCGCGTTCAGCTGATTGGCAATCGTCTGGCTCGTCACGACCGTCTGCGCCGTGTCGCCCGTGCCCATGAGGCCCACGACGACGCCGTAGCCGACGAGGTCGTTCTCGCGGATCCCCTCGACGTACGCGACGTCCTTGACGCGCGCCGCGAACGCGGTGTCCGCGATGAGTGTGG
The DNA here is from genome assembly GCA_005776585.1 of Pseudomonadota bacterium. Lineage (GTDB taxonomy): Bacteria > Myxococcota_A > UBA9042 > SXOX01. Next base: position 9,838 of record SXOX01000066.1, read on the forward strand.
CGACGAGGGCGGCGAACGCTGCCGTGACGAACGCTGCCGTGGCGATGGCGGTGGTCTTTCTCATGAGCTCCTCCAATGACTAAAAGAGGTTCGCCTTACGCAGCACCCACCGGATGTAGCTCGGTCGGTTCTCGTCGGACAGCACGCCTCGGCCGTCGAAGGCGATCTCCGCCTCGGCCATCTTCCAGCTCGCGATCGTGTTGTCGTCGGCGATGTCGACGGCGCGGATGAGCCCCGAGGCGTACAGCTCCTGCTCCTCGTTGTTGACGAGGATCCGCTTGTAGCCCTCGATGAACAGGTCGCCGTTGGGCAGCACCTGCTTGACGCGGCATTGGAGCCGAGCCGTCAGCCGCTCCGACCGCGAGCTGTTGCCCCCGCCCTTGAAGTCGCCGTTGCTCTTGCCGCCGAGCATCTGCGCGCCGGCGAGCTCCGGCTTCAGCAGCTTGAGGAGTCCCAGGACGTCGGAGACCGTGTTCGACTCGCTCGACTGCCGCTCGAGCTGCGTGTTCGCGTTACGTGACGCGTCGGCGTTCTCCTGGATGACGACGGTGACCAGGTCGCCCTGGCGTCGCGCGCGCTGGTCCGAGTACCAGCCGCCGCGATCGGGCGCCCAGATGCAGCCGATGCACACCTGCTCGGAGTTCTCCGGGTACCGAAAGGGGCGCACGTCGCGGTCGCGGACCGGAGTCTCGCCGAGCTTCGGATAACAGCCGGTGGCTAGCAGGACCACGGCCAATGCGCCCAAGGTCCTCATGGCGTCACCTCGACGTCCTTGTCACCGCGCACGATGGCGTCGATGTCTTGCCGCGTCGCGCCTCGGCTCAGCCGGATGCGAACGCGCTCGCCGAGCCGCGCGGTCCCCAAGGCCTCGCCGCGCGTCGCCACGTTGACGTCACCCGACCGCACGGTAACATGGACGCCGTCCCCACGACGCACGAGCGTCGGCGCGACGATGGCGCCCTTGGTCAACACGGTTCCCGGGGTCAGCGCGCGCGACGCGACGAGCCCGTCGATGGCGGTGCTCGCGCGGAGTACGTCAGAGCTCAGGCGGTCGATGCGCACGGTTTTCGCCTCACATGCGGCGGACAGCGCTCCCTGCGAGGCGACCGGCCGAGCGACCACCCACACCCGAGCCGAGGCCTCGAGCGAGACCATCGCAAAGGCAGCCTTCATCTCGCCCGACTTGAGCCGCACCTCCAGCTTCACGGTCACCTGGCCCGTCCGACGCAGCGGTTCGAGCAGGCTGACGCGCTCCACGAGGCGCGCGCGGTCGAGCAGCTCCGGCTGGTTGATGCGCACCTCGGTCACCGTGAGCGTGACGTCGGGATCGGCGTTCTGCTCGGTCACGAGCGCTTGGACGCGCTCGGTGAGCGCCTTGGGCGTCGGCGCCTTGGCGGTGGCCGGACCGGTCGCCCACAGGACGCCGATACCGGCCCACAACACCACGAAGAGAATCAAGATGCGGTTCATGGGGTCCCCTTCCATTCGCGACGCGATTGGGAGGACGCCGCTCCTGCTGAAAATCGGGACATTCGCCAGCGCGGAGGCCATGCGGAAATTCCTCCGGGCCGCCGATGGTCTCGCCGATGGCGTCACCCTGGTGAACTGCATCAGTCGCCCGGTTCTGCGACCGGACGGGGAGCCTGCGTTCGGGCCGCGGTTCAGGATGGCGGGCGTGCTCGGGCGGGCGATCCATGCGCCATCCGTAGCTGCCGTGCGTGCCCTGAAGCAGTGCGTCCGCGAGGACGAACTGCGACTGCAGGTGGCGGCGGTGGGCGGGGCATCCACCGTTGCCGACCTCGCCGATTTTTTCGATGCGGGCGCCGACGCGGTGCTCTGCGGTTCGTCTCCGATGTATCTGCCGAATCTTGCCATCCACGCCAAGCAAGCCCATCCGGATTGGTGAAGCACGATGGCGGGAAAGCCTGATGACGCCGCGTCCGAGGAGTTGACGATGGCTTTCGTCACGGCCGACATGACGCGCACACGACCTCTTCTTACTTCCGAACCATCGGCCCGATGTATTCAGTCGCCACGATGACATCGTCGTACCAGACCGTTCTGGTCTCGCCGCCGC
>SXOX01000009.1 GCA_005776585.1 Pseudomonadota bacterium
AGCTCCCGCCCGCCGTACGCACGTACATCGATGGGCTCGCAGCGACGGCAACCATGGAGGCCGTCACTCCTGCGAGTGTGCAAGACGGCCGCAGCCATGTCAGCCCGACCAAGGCGGGGCTCGTCGCGGGCGATGACGACGCGATCCCGGCGGGCACGAGCGACTGGACTGCGCCCGGGCTGGGAACTGGCCGGAATTCCGTTGATCGCACCCAGATTCGCGAGAGGCGGCGCCCCTCGCCGACCGTCCGCGCCGCCGCCATGGACGCGGCGCGCGCATCGCCGACCCTGGGAATGGCGGCCGCGTCCCCTTGCTTTGCCGGTGGCACGGATGCCGGTCCCCTGGGGCCATGCGGCGCGGCCCCGCTCGATGGCTCGACCGTGGATCCGACGAGTCCTGACCCAGTCGCAATGGGCGAATCCGGCCCCGGCGGCGGGCGTAGCCTGCGCGGCATGGCCGGCGGCCTGGATCCGCGACACGTCGAGCTTGCCTCCTGGATGGATCCAAGCAATCCGTGCTACGGCGTGGACCCAGCCTTTCTCTTTTCCGGCATCAGCGCACCTCCACCTCCAGGTGGCATACCTGCAAAGACCTGGACGAAACTATGGAGTCACTTCAACACGGCGGTCAAGGACGTGCACGACACGCTCGGCCCGATGGGAGAACTTCTCCTGTGGTACAACGCATACTACCCGGCGAGTCCAGATCGCATTGTGTTGCGGTTCGACCGAGGAGACGCCCAGAACGAGCGTGACAAACTACTGATGCCCTACGATAAACTGTTCAAGGGGACTGCCCACGAGCAGGAATGGATCGAGTACAAGGAAAGCTGGAAGAAAGCGAAGCCGGGCTACACACCTCCGCCTTGGAATGAAGCCGACCCACCACCCGGGATTCCAGAATCCACCGAGTTCGGTGACAACTGGGCCTCCACTACGCGAGCGCCGCCGTCGCACGGCATGCCGGCGAGCGACAACGCCGACGCAGGACCCTGCCTGGACGCCGTCATGGTGGCAATGCTCGACTGCCTAGTCGTCTCCGCCCTGGGCGCCGCCGTTGGCATGCTCCTAGGATGCAAGAGTGACACGGTCTCTCCGCTCGATTGTGTCCCCGGCGACGCCGGGTGTCTTGATTTGGCGAACTGTGATTGCTTTTTTGGCAAATCGCCCGCCGAGGGCGGCCCGACGGCCACGCCGTGCCCGCCTGAGTGCAGCGGAATCGCGGCGTCGATGGGCCTGTTCATGACCCCTCCGGAGTCCGGAGCGCCAGTTGACTGCTCCGCTTGTGCAGTAGATCCAGAGTCAGCCGCAGAGTCCTTCGGTCTGGTTGCGCTCTGCGAATCGCTGCCGCAGGAGCTATTCAACGCGTTTGGCTGCGGGGTCATCGATCCCGCGGACGGGAGCGCCCAGGCACTTGTTCACGGGTATTTCGAGAACACCGGCCAGGCCAATCTGGGATTTGCGTGAGGCAACAGGTGCCAGCGCATTGGCTTGCCGCAGCGGAACTCGTAGATTGCGTCGATGAGCCGAGCAATGGCGTCGAGCGCGTGGAGTTGCGCCGTGCCGGACACGGAGAGCATGGGCTCTGTGTGTCGCACTCCGCCATCAGGCCTGCATCGGCCGGTAGGCTCCCAGCTCCTGGTTACCGCGCCGCACGCGTCGCCGCTGGGTCGAGACTCGCCGATCCCAGGCTGCTGGCACGTCTCTTGTCGCCTCATCCATGCGTACAGGAACTGTGTTCCCGCGAGAGAGTCCGCGCGGAACTCGGGTCAAATTGAAGCACACCAGCGCCCTGTCTATCGGAGCGGCCATGAGCGTCGCCGTCGTTGTGTCGTGTCGAAGTCATCTCCCGCTGGAGTCTGGATGTACGCTACACATGACCAGCACGCGCCGGTCGGTGGCCGCCGCGAGTTTCTCGTGTCCACGCGAATTGACGGTCTATCCGTTGCCGCCAACGGAGTGGCTCTGCGCGATCAGCGACGAGAAGAGCCCGATCCACGACGAAGGTCAGGTCCCTCGTCGGACGACGCGCAGCATGCTGTGCTCGCGTCCGCACGACGGCGCGGTCCTCGTGGGCCGGACATCTGCCTCGGACGGTGACTGGTACCAGTTCGCCGTGCGAGATGGCGACGAGTCACAGCCGTGGGAGATGATCGGCATGTATGAGTCACGCCTGCAGGTCGACCCTAACGGGGTATTGCGTGACCCGCGTGTGCTGCGCTGTCCGCCGGACCAGCGCTGCGCAGCGCAACTGAAGCTCGTCGTTGAAAACGAGCGGGGGGTGCCCTCGGGGTACGTCGAGGTCCTGAGGCTGGGCAAGCTGCCCGTCACGCGGTCTTTTCGAGATGGAAACGGGACCCTCTTGCTGCAATCCGCCCCCCCTTGGTTTCCTGCGCCCGAGGGCGCCATCGTCGTCCAGTGGAGTTCGGATCGCCGACATTCCGTCATGGTCCTGCTGGGGAAGGAGCAGAGGATCAGCGTGTGGCCAAGGCATCTGGGAACTCGGTCGATGTACATCGACACGTCGACGGAGGATGTCCCATTGCCATGATGTTGCCTTCGTCTTCGTCCGAGGGTGGATTGGAGCCGACCAGCCGTGTCGTCACAGGCCCACACCTACCCAGCGGCCCGACACGTGACCTCTCTGGACAACCTGATCGCGGGAATGTCGGTCCAACTCTGCCCCGATTTGCCGGGGGAGCCGCTTGCCGCACTCCGATGCGGAGTCGTCGGTCCTACGCCGCTCGACCACCCAGTCGCACAAGGCCTGAGTCTCCAGTGGCCATCGTCGCGCTTGTCGTCGCGCTGGTCAGTGGTGGAGCCGAGGGTGCCGACGTGCCCAAATGGACGATCCATGTCACAGACCATCAGGGCCGTCGTGTCGCCACACACCGGGTGACACCGCCAGAGATCACGACTCTGGTCGTCGGCACCTCTGGGTGGAAATGTCATTTGTCCCGCCTCGGCGATATCGATAGCGGGACTCCCAAGGACTCCGAGGTGGGTCTCCTTGTCTCGTGCAACCAGGAACCCGCACGTTTCTACTTTTCCATGGACGGGTCCCGAGACGAGTTGCTGTATCTGCGTCGCCTGCGAACCGAGCGATGGTGGCGGCTGGACATCATGCCACCGCGCTCTGCAACCGGCACCGTGCGGCATGACCGTCTTCTGAAGCCGCCCCATGCTGCGACCCAGCCCAAGGTAATCGTCTCCGGACGAGTCTCCGCACCTGACCATCGCTGTCTCGATCTTGCGCCGAGGGCAGCAAGGACGTTTCCGGTCCGAGTTCCAGTCGGTAACCAGATGTGGGACGTCGAGCTAGCAACCACGGCCTCGAAGGTGAGCGCTCACGACGGCGAGCTGGGACTCTTCGTTGCGAGCACCGGCGGGTCCGAGTGGCTACGACCTACTCGTGACGGAATAACGCACACTACGTGTACCCGCCATGTTCATCGGAAGACCGGGGCCTGCTGTGTCTACCTTCGGGTGAGGCCCCTGCCGTGACGCCCGATTCGGCCAATTCGCCGTCAGCCATGTCATACACTCAGCGTCGACACTCCGACCCTCCCGCCCGCACGACCACCTCCAGCCTTCCCTACCGCGGTAGCTCGATCCCGACCGTCGCCCCCCTCCGGCAGGACGATTGCGCGCATACACCTGCCCACCATGCGCGCCGGCGATGCGCTTGACGAGCGCGAGGCCCAGGCCCAGCGACACGCCTGACGCGTCCGCGCTCGGCGCGCTCGGCTCGCGGAAGGTGAACGGCAGAAAGACGCGCTGCTCCTCACCCGGCGCGAAGCCGCCGCCGCTGTCCTCCACCTCGACGACGACCCAGCCCGGCCGCGTGCGCACGCTCACGCCGGTCGCACCGCCGCCGTGCTTCTCGGCGTTGGTGAGCCGGTTCAAGACGGCGTGTTGGACGAGCGTCGCGTCGATGGAGATGACCCGATCCTCGGCAGGTCCCTCGACGCGAAGGAAGGCCGAGCCTCCGACGTCCATGGCCCAGACAGGGATTTCCGTCGTGACCTTGCGCGCCGCCGTTGCGGGCTCCGGCGTGGCGAAGACCGGCTCCGTCGCGCTCCCGACCGCCGCACCGACGAGCACGGGCGTCGCGGCACGCTCGGGTGGCGCCTGCCGCGCCTTGGGCGTCACAATCGGCCGATCGGCCTCGGCGGCCGTGATCTCGCGCAGCACGAAGACGCGGTTTTCCTTGGGCTCGATGACGTGGATGCTGTTGTCCTCATTGATCTCGCGGATCGCGCGCTTGACGAGGTCGCGATCGGCGCCGATCTCCTCGAGCCCGACGCGCAGCGCGAGCATCCAGTTGTCCGCCTCGACGTCGATGGTCATGCTCACGTCGTCGGGCTTGAGGCTGGGGACCAGGATGCGGTAGAGCATCGGGGCAGCATAGCCGCGAGGTCGCGCGAGGGCAAAGAAGGGGACGCGCCATCCCCTGGTGTCAGCCCTCCAACTCCAGGGCGATACGGAGCGCTTCATCCAGCTTGGTCCGTCTTGCTGATCCCAGGGCGCCGACTCGCTTCACGAGCCGACTCTTGAACAATAGCGTCAGGAAGTCGCACTGGATGGCTGACGGCGACGGAATTCCCTCGGCTTCACCAACAGGGACCTCGGTAACAAGGCCGAGCACGTTGCTGTAGATCGGGGCGCATACCACGGTTGAGACGTCGGCCGCGGTCGCAATGAAGCCGCGAGAGACCACGACGTAGTAGCCCGGCTTGTGACCGCGCTCTGGAAGGCGCTCTTCGCATCTGAAGATCTCACCCCGGTTCACGGCTCAGCCTGGTCCGCAATCAGATCCTGGCACTCGAGCGCAAGGATGTCCCGATTTCTGGCAAGCACGTGCCGCTCCTGGAGTTCGCGTTGCTGCCTCCGACCGCGCGCTACGTAGTCTTGAAGCGCGAGTCTGACGATAGCGGAACGACTCGTTGTTGTGGCCAAGGCATCAATTGCCTTTAGCGAATAGTTTTCATCATGTCATCGTGAGTGCCAGCTCGGATCTCGTCAAGAGCCGCCCGTGCCCATCGGCGCTCCGCCTACGACGGTTGGGCAGCGAAAGCGACCCTGGGCCTGTCGAGCAGGTTCGGCGTCTCGTGCGTCAGGGCGTCATCGGTGACTAGGAGGAGCGCCCCGCCAGCGCGTCGGAAGAATTTTCCGTTCAGGCCCGACTTTGTCGTTGACACGGGCTGAACGCTGCGGCAAGGTACGTCAATCGACAACACGGGGCCTCGACAACACGGGGCCTCGACAACACGGGGCCTCCGCCGACAATGGAGGTTCCTGTGAAGCATGGCCTGTGGATTCCCGACTTGTTGCTCATGGGCAAGGCGTCCGGCGCGAGCAGCCCCTACGACGACGATCACCCCTGCCGTGTCGACCAGATGCTTCGTGTCGGTGCGCCTCGTAAGTTCGGGCTGATCGTCGAACATCTCAATGTGCGTGCCGCCGGCTCGTTGAGCCTCAATCTCCTGACCCAACCGGACCTCTACATCCCCGGCATTAACAGCCCCCTCATCACGACGCCGATTACGGGCGCGGCGCCGTTGACCCCGGCCAACCGCACGAGAGACCGAATCGACATCGTCGACGGCATCCTCTGGCTGTCGGTCAACGGCGGCACTCCGACGAAGATCGATGGCGTCGCGCTCCAGACCTACCTCAGCTTCCTCGTGACGTACAACGACACGACGACGAGCGACTGGAGTTACTTCTTTCGGATCTGGTACTACATTGACGCCTGAGCGCACACGGCGGTTACCGAACGCGTTGGTCGGGAAAGACGGGTCCCCTTCGTTGCGGAGGATGTCATGAAGCATGGTGTCTGGATCCCCGATCTTGCCCTGATGGGCAAGGCAGCGGGAGCGAGCAGTCCGTTCACCGACGAGCACACGTGTCGCGTCGACCAGCTCTTACGCGTGGCTGCGCCGGCGCGGTTTGGTCTCGTCATCGAGCACCTCGACGCGCGTGGCGGCGGTAGCCTGTATCTGGACCTGGTCACCTTGCCTGACCTCTACCTCCCGAGCGGTCCGAACACCGGTAATGCGACGTCCATCGTCGGCCACCCTGGATTGGCGGTCAGCGGCGGAACGCGCGATCGCCTCGACCTGGTCGATGGCGTTCTGTGGATCTCCAGGAATGGCGCCGCTCCGACCAAGGTCGACGGCATCGCGCTGCAGACGTACCTGGGGTTCAGCGTCAGCTACTCCAATACGGGCTCGGCCGATGACTGGAGCTACTTCTTCCGCGTGTGGTACTACATCGACCCATGATGGACGTACTCACCAACGTGCGCTCCCGCATTCGCGACGCTGCGAACGACCCGAGCCCGGCGCCGTCGTGCGCCTGCTCGGGCGGCGCGTCGTCGTGCGGGTGCGCTGGTGAGGCGGCTCCGCCGGCTCCGCGACGCATCTCTGCGGCGGGTCCGAGCTGGGCGCTGGCGCCCGACGCTTCAGCGCAGCGAACGATGCGATTCGCCTCGCCGGCGCCTCTGCGATCGGAGTCGCCCGGGTCGGTGGCCACTCGGCAGGGTGCGATGATGTCCAGATTCCCAGGGCTGGACCTCACGGACGAGGCGAGGTCGCAAACCGAAGGGCCGGCTCCGCTCAGTCCCGGTCGGCCCGGTGGGCACGCGCCATTCGCGGGACCCGTGGCGCGGCCAGTGCCGGTGCTCGCACAGCGGGATCTGCAGGCGGCTGTCGACGGCGTTGTCAACCTCGTCGCGCTCGGCGAGTCGCGCCTTGGTCGGCCCAATCCGTCAGACATTGCCGCCGCGCATCGCCTGCTGCGAGGGTCGACGATCTTCCGGCAGTTCTTGCAGACCGGCGAGCCGGCCAGGGCGTGGAGCGGTGGCTACGAAGGCGATCGCTATCGTGCGTGGATCGCCTGGAACGCACGCGCCGAGGCGCACCTGATCGCCATGCTCCACCGCCGCGGTGTGCGCTGGGACGCGTACACGGCCGATGACGTGATCCTGGCGCTCCTCGACGAGGTCGCGGCACGTGGGCGACTTCCCCAGGTGATCTCGCAACTGTCGGACGGCGTGCGCGACTACATCGATTCGCTGGTCGCACAGCGTCCCGAAGTCGAGTCCAGCGAGCCTCCGAGCCTGTCTCCAGCCATGAGCCACGTCTCGCCGGCGGACGTCGAGCCCTTTGCGGTGGGGCGTGGCCCGGGCCGTGTCGACCATCTGCCACGACGGGCACCTGGCGTCGAGCCACGCGGCGCCGCTCGTCGCGACCGGGAGGAGACGCGGCGTCCGGGCCTCCGAAATGCCGCGGCGCTCGCTCGCGACGTCGCGAAGCCGTCCATGAATACGACCTCTTCTCAACCTTGCTGGACCGGCTCCGATGGTGGCCCTCTGGGTCCGTGCGCGGCGACGCTGCTCGACAACGCGTCCGTCGACCCGACGTCACCGGACCCCGTTGCCATGTCGGAGCCCGGGCCGAGTGGGGGGCGCGGAATCCTCGGAACCCTCGGTGGCCTCGATCCGCGGCATGTCGAGCTCGCGTCGTGGATGGACCCCAGCAACCCGTGCTATGGCATTGATCCGGCCTATCTATTCGCGTCAGCCGGCAGGCCGCCGGGAGGCCTCTCGGCGGCTGAGTGGTCCCAGGCAAAGCAGTCTTGGATGCTAATGCAGCAAGCGTTGAAGGCGCACGATTACTTGCTTGCGAAGCACTCCGAGTCGCCGGGCAGCGGCCCTCTCCACGAGGCGACCAAGGTTCACGTCGAAGTCAACCATCTCATGGCGAGCATGAACGAGAGGATCGTAGATTCCATCTTCAAGGGAAAGGCGTCGGAGAAAGAATATCTCGACTACAAGAAGTGGCTTCTTTCCAAAAAGGCGCCCATCCATTTTCCTTTGATTCCGGAAGGCGAACGGCTGCCGCCAACCACGCTCTCAGATACGCCGTGGCTGAATGGGCCCTCAACGTACCCCAAGAGCCCCGAAGCCCACAAGGATGGAAAGCTCGACGCCTCTGAGATTGAGGACCTGACTCCCGGCTCGTCGGGAGAGACTCCCACGCCCGACGACATCGGCATTGCTCCGTGCTGGGACGTTGCCGTTGCTTCGGTGGTCGACTGTCTTGCGCTCTTCGCCCTGGCGGCCGATGGGGACTCGCGCGTTGAGTGCCGTCGCTCCGAGCGCAGTGCGCCGTTGGACTGCGAGCCCGAGACTCCTGGCTGCCTCTCCGTTGTGAGATGCGAGTGCGTTGCTGGACCGTCGCCTTCGACTGACGCCGACTCTGGCGGCGGAGATGCGGGCCATGGCGAGCCTGCACATCGACTGCGCGTCGACGGTTGCGCACCCGAGTGCTCGGGGCTCGCCAACATGCTTCAGCTTGGCCTTGACGGCGCTCTGGGCGTCGATTGTAGCGACTGCCCGCCACGTGAAGAGTCTGACGTTCGAGCCGAGGGGATTCCCGCGTTCTGCGAAGGTCTGACTCCCTCCAGTCCTCTCTTTCTTGAATTCGGGTGCGCTGTCGTCGATCCGGTGGCCGATTCGATGGGTCTGGTGATGCATGGCCTCCCCGCATAGCGCGACGCTCGGCGAAGGTCGCCCGTCCTTCGTCGGGGCCAGCACGGCGATCGTCCTTTGGTTCGCCATTGCGTCATGGAGCTTGGCTGCCCCGACTCGCGCGCTGGCGCTGGACGAACGTTGCTCCTTTCGTCTGAGTGAGAACGCAGCCAGCCAACCTGCCTCTTGGGAGATCCATGGGACCGGGCAGATTGGGGTCAACGTGGGCTCGACCGGATGGACCTGCATGCTTCTCAGCACGAGCGCTGTCTCTCGAATGCTGCGGGGCCAGAATCCCGCTCTCGTATCGTGCACCGCAAGTTGTGGCCGCGGTGGGATTTCGACAATCATAACGACATTCGAGTCACCACACCGGACTCTCTTTCTGCGAGGACCCGAGGGTACCGCACACTGGTGGAGTCTTGACATCGTCAAGACGCGATCAAAATCGCGATACACCTGGGCCGAGCGAATGGCGAGTCGAGCCCACGACGCACCGGTCTGCGCACGTCCAGACAGCTGCACCGCCTCAGCGACGGTCGTGTCGATCGTGACGGCCCCCAGTGACGGGTCGCTGGTGGACGTCGACAGCCTGCCATCGTTGCGATCTGAGGTGCCGGGAGTCTGTCACGGCTGGTCGTTCGCGATCTCCCCTGCGGTGGACTTTGGCCGGCGACCTGCGCGCGCGAGGGAGCTAGCGCTCGCACTGACGGCCGACGGGCGGGCGCTCTTGGCCTTTGCCGTGCCGGCTCGTGGAGACCCCACGTACCTGCTATTTCAGGATGGTTCAGCGGAGCGAAAGGCCTGCGTACAGAACGTTCGACTCGTACCTTCGGCGAAGCGACCGTGATCGGTCACTCTTCTCCTGACGCTTGGGTGTGGGGTTATCGATCCGGTCGACCTTGCCTCCTCCTCATGGAAGTCCAAGCCGGCACACAAAACGGTCGCCGCCTCGAGCTTCTCGTGTCCACCCGAATTGGGGGTCTATCCTCTGCGGCCAACCGAATGGCTCTGCGCGATCAGCGACGAGAAGAGCCCGATCCGCGACGAAGGTCAGGTCCATCGTCGGACGACGCGCAGCATGCTGTGCTTGTGTCCGCACGACGGCGCCGTCCTCGTGGGTCGGACCTCTGCCTCAGACGGTGACTGGTACCAGTTCGCCGTGCGTGATGGCGACGAGTCACAGCCGTGGGAGATGATCGGCATGCATGAGTCACCCCAGCAAGTCGACCCGAACGGGGCATTGCGTGACCCGCGCGTGCTGCGCTGTTCGTCGGACCAGCCCTGCGCAGCGCAGGCAAAGCTCGTCGTTGACAACGTTCGGGGGGTGCCCTCGGGGTACGTCGAGGTCCTGAGGCTGGACAAGCTGCCCATCGCGCGGTCTTTTCGAGACGGAAACGGGACCCTCGTCGTGCAAGCGGCGCCCCGCTGGTTTCCCGCCCCCCACGGTGCTGTCGTCGTCGTGTGGACCTCCGATCGCCGTCACTCTGTCATGGTCCTCCTCGGGAAGGAACAGAGGATCGGTGTGTGGCCGTGGCATCTCGGCACTCGCTCGATGCACATCGATTCTTCGTCGGAAGAACGCTCGTCGCCCTGGTGATGCCGGAGTCGCCACCACGGGACAGACTCCAGTCGACACGCTGGGTTGGCACGCTTGTGGCCCCGCGGAAGCCGGACCGACACACGACCTTATCTGGCGCCAGCGCAGGACCCCGCGCCTTGAGCTGCGTGGGCCGCCACGGCTCTTGGTCACGACCGCTTGGCCTGTGGCGGGCGCTGATACGTCTCTCCGTGGCTACTGTTTCAGTCGGGACACTGTTCGTTGTCCCGTCGAATGCCGACGCCACACACTGGCGTGTGTCCATCACGAATGGAATGACCGGCCGGACTCGCTCCTGGACGCTTGCGGCGCCGGATCGGCGCGCAGTTCGTGCGGGTACGAGCGGCTGGCGTTGCTGGGTGACACGACAGTTCCCCGCTCGCGAGAGAAACCCCGACATGGCGCACGTATTTGACCCAAGACCGTATCGCCACGTCGTCTGCGGGAACGGGGACGACAGCTACTCCACACGGGTGTTCACGTCAGAGCGGCTCGACCTCTGGTTGAAGCGAGCCGGCCGGTCGAGGACCCACTGGAGGTTGACCATAGACGGTCGCTCGATGGTCCCGGGGATCGCAGCGACCAATCGAACGCCAGCGGTGTCTGGAGGCCGGGTCACGTGCGGCGGCACCAGCGGGTCACTCGATATGTCTGTGGATGTCATGACCAGATATCCTCACTGCACCGGATTTCACACTCACCGCATTGTCGACACGGCCACGCCACTGCCGCGGCCCTCGATGAGGTGGCGGCCTTCTCTGGCTTCATCGTCGGTGTTCCACGTCCCAGGCGATCCGCCGGGGGGATTGGCGCTGCGTTGGACTCGCGGCGATGGCTTGCAGATAGCACAGTTGCTCGGCGCCAAGACGAAGGTCTCCGTGGACTACGGAGCAGACGAGGTTACCGAAGGTGCCTGCTCGCTCACAGCTCGGGTGGCCTGTACAGCCGCCAGCGACCGCAAACAGGCTCCATAGTGGCCCCCGGTGGGAGAGTTCGTGCGAGCGGCGCCGCGTGCGTGCCGTCGGCCATTCGCCAACGCGTGCACAAGCAATCCAGCGTCCCTACCGCGGTAGCTCGATCCCGACCGTCGCCCCTCCGGCAGGACGATTGCGCGCATACACCTGCCCGCCGTGCGCGTCGGCGATGCGCTTGACGAGCGCGAGCCCCAGGCCCAGCGACACGCCTGACGCGTCCGCGCTCGGCGCGCTCGGCTCGCGGAAGGTGAATGGCAGGAAGACCCGCTGCTCCTCACCCGGCGCGAAGCCGCCGCCGCCGTCCTCCACTTCGACGACGACCCAGCCCGGCCGAGTGCGCACGCTCACGCCGGTCGCGCCGCCGCCGTGCTTCTCGGCGTTGGTGAGCAGGTTCACGATCGCCCGCTGGACGAGTGTGGCGTCGACGGAGACGACGAGGTCTTCAGCCGGCGCATCGACGCGCAACACGGCGGCGGGGAGGCCGGAGCGCTCGGTGGCGGTCGCGACCAGCGCGGCGAGGTCGACCTGAGTCCGCTGCAGGGCGGCAAAGTCGAGGCGCGCGCTGGCGAGCAGCTCGCCTACGAGGCCGTCGATGGCCAGGACCTCCGCATCGAGTGCTGTGAGCGTGCTCTCGGCCACGCCCTGGTCGCGGCCCAGCTCGACCAGCAGGCGAATGCGCTGCAGCGGCGCACGCAGCTCGTGTGAGACGACCGCGAGCAGCTCCCGCTGATCCGACATCTGGCGCTCGATTTTTTGCGCCATGTCCTCCAGCGCGTGGGCGACGGCGCCAATCTCATCTGGGGTCCGACACGAGAGCTGCGCCCGCTTCTGCCAGTTTCCCGCGCCAATCTCGCGTGCGAGCTCCGTGAGCTCGGCCAGCGGTCGGCCGAGCCGTCGCGCGACCTTGGCGGAGGCAAGCCACAGTCCGGCGGTCAGGACCACGATGGGGATGAGCGGGCTCGGACGGTGTTCCGCAGGTGGTGCGCCCGTGGCCCACAGGACGCCGCCGACGAGGAGCGTCGTGAGCACGATGGTGCCGGCGAACCACCCGAACAGCCGTCGCTGCAAGCTCCGCGAGTGCCGGTGTCTCACGGGGCCCCTTCGCGCGACAGCACGTAGCCGACGCCGCGGACCGTCCGGATCAGCGTGGCGTCCCCGTCGCCGAGCTTCTGTCGGAGATGCGCGACGTGGACGTCCACCGTGCGCTCGCTCACGACGACGTCGCCTCTGCCGGCTTCCCGCAGCAGGTGCTCCCGCGGGATGACGCGACCCGCGCGCCGGGCCAGCGCGACGAGCAGGTCGAACTCCAGGCCCGTCAGCTCGACGCTCGCGCCAGCGCGTGTGACCTCGCGGCTGCCGAGGTCGAGCTGCACGTCCTGCACCTCCAGTCGCTCGCTCTCGAGTGCCACGGTGCGCCGGAGCACCGCTCTCATACGGGCCAGGAGCTCGCGCGG
>SXOX01000067.1 GCA_005776585.1 Pseudomonadota bacterium
ACGACGCGGAACCCCTCGAACGCCGTCTGACCCCAGCGCAGGAGCTGATAGCGCTCCTTGTTGCGCGAGAACTCGAGGTCCGCGTTCTTCTGGAAGGCGTCGCGCGTGCCGTAGTGATCGACCTGCACCGAGTGATCGATGACCAGATCGGCCGGCTCCAGCGGGGGGCGGCGGTCGGGGTCGCCGCCGCGCGCCACCCTCGCGTCGCGCATGGCCGCGAGAGCGACGACGGCGGGCACGCCCGGGAAGTCCTGGAGCAGCACGCGGGCGACGCGGTAGGCGATCTCCACCTCGCGGTGCGCGCGCGGATCCCAGCTCGCAAGCGTGGCCACGTCTTGCGCCTTGACGCTGGTCCCGTCCTCGAAGCGTAGCAGGTTCTCGAGCAGCACCTTCAGCGAGAACGGCAGTCGGCTCGCGGTTGGAAAGCGTGCGTCGAGGGCGCCGAGGCGCCAGGTCGTGTAGGTCTTGCCCGCGACGTCGAGCGTCGTCTTGGCTCCGTACGAGTCTTGAGTGCCACAGCTCATCAGCGTCCTCCGGGCCCCTCACTGGGCCGCGCGGACCTTACCACGCGCGTTCGGTTTCACAAGCGGCGGGGCGCCGCGGCGGGTTGGACCAGAGGCAGTAGCCGTAGACGATGGCGGTCACGGGGAGTGCCACGGTCGCGACGGCCATCAGGCCGAGCCAGGCGGCGTAGGCGGCACGATCGGAGGTGGTCGGCGGCGGCGGGGCGCGGTCGAGCCCGAGTCGCGCGCGCAGCTCAGAGACTCGGCCTTCGAGCAGGCGCGGGTGAAACTCGCCCTCCAGGACGTACAGCGAGGTCGCGTGCCGTCCCCGCACGAACGCCTGCCAGGTGCGGCGCGGCGCGATGAGGACCCCTACGCCGAAGACGCCGAAGTTCAGCGCCCACGCAGAGCGGTGATGTGCGCAACCTGCGCCAATCTCGAAGGCGCCGATCTCGCCCTCGCCAGTCCAGTCGGTGGCGTACTCGGCCGCCACGTGGTGCAGATCATGGAGCCAGACGGCCCGGATGCGCGCGGGAGTATTGGGGAACTTGATGGTGAACGGGCCCACGGGCAGGGTGACCCACGGCGCGTCGGGCGCGTCGAAGCCGTTGTTGACGAGGTAGGCCGCTTGCGCCTCGCCGACGGTCATCCGTCCGTCGTACGTGGACGGCTTCAATGCAGGTACCTGGGCGGATCGTCCCGCTTGACTAGGCGGAGATGTGACGGTCGTGACGGCTTCTTCGGACCGCCTTGCGCCGCGCGCAGCAGCTTGCCCGGCCGCCAATAGCCCGAGGCCAGCAAGTAGCCCGTGAGCGCGCCGCCGGCGTGCGTGAGAAACGATACGGCGCTCTGGCCGGTGAGCTGGAGCAGGAGGTCGGCGGCCAGCGTGATGAGGACGAGGTGGCGCGCCTTGACCGGGAACATGAACCACGTGAGCACGACGTCGTTTGGGTGCCACACGGCGAGCGCTGCGAGCAGTCCGAAGACCGCACCGGAGGCGCCGACGACGACCGTGGCGCTGAGCGACGGGACGATCCAGCCCCCCACGACCGCGAGCACCGCACCGCCTGCAGCGCAGCAGAACCAGAAGACGACGAACCAGCGCGTGCCCCATCGCTGCTCGAAGCGCGGGCCAAAGAACCAGAGGCCGAGCGCGTTCATGACCACGTGCATCGGGCCGCCGAACTCGCGGAGGTTGGACGTCACCATGAGGATGAGCACCGCGATGGCCCAGAAGACGCCAGGCTCGCGTTGCGCAAACGGCGTCTTGTAGAGGACGCTGATGAGCCACAGCGCCGCGACGCAGACGACGACGCCCATGACCGGACGCGGCGCGATGTCGTGGAGCCACGCGTAGGTGACGAGCTGCCAGAGCTTCAGCGACCCGAAGACCTGATCGATGTACAGGGCCAGATTGCCGAAGGTGAGGGCCTGGAGGCTCGAGGAGCCGAACTCGGCGATGAGCACGGACACCAAGTAAACGCCCAGGAGGCTGACGAGCAGAGCACGCACGGCGGGCGTGAGGCTGCGGCGGGTGAGGCCAAAGCTCTCGGCGAACGAGGGCATCAGCGTGGGTCTCCCATGCGCCGGGTCTGCACGAGTTCGGCGGCGATGGCGACCGCGATCTCTTCGGGTGTGAGCGCGCCGAGGTCGAGGCCGATCGGCGCGTGCAGATGTGCGATGCGGTCGTCGGTCACCCCGCGCGTGCGGAGTCGGCGGCGCGTCTTTTCGACCTTGGTCTGGCTGCCGATGAGGCCCAGATAGGCGATGGGCTGCTCGGCGAAGGCCTCGACGAGCGCGTGGTCGTGGTCGTGGCTCTGGGTCACGATGACCACCGCGTCCGACCCGCGCGGGGCGTAGTCTGCGAGGAAGTCCTCGTGCGGCATCACGTGGCGGACCGCGGGCTCCGCGAAGCGCGCTGGCGAGCACCAGTCGGCGCGGTCGTCGATGACATGAACGTCGTATCCCAGCAGCGAGCCCAGCGCGGCCGTGGGCTTGGCGACGTGCCCTGCGCCAAAGACGAGCAGTCGGTGCGCGGGCTCCAGGTGCTCGACGTGCCACTGCGCGCCCTCGAGCGTGGCGCGACCCGCGCTGGCGTACCGGCGGTCGCCGTGGAGGTCCGGCTCGGCCGCCAGCAAGCGCCGGTGTCCCAGGTGAGCGGCGTCGAGTCCGGTGGCGAGCGTGACGGGCTGGCCCGCAGCGATGCGCTCGACCAGTGCCGAGAGCCACTCGGCGTCCAGCGCCGTGATCGGGGTGAGCAGCGCCTCCATGCGGCCGCCGCAGCACATGCCGAGCTCAGCGCCAAGCTGCAGCGTGAGCCGCTCGGGACGCGTGAGCGTGGCCAGCCGCTCGACGATGGCGTGCTCGAAGCGCCCACCACCGACGGTGCCCTCGAGCTGCCCGTCTCCGAGGCGCGCCATGCGTGCTCCGGCGACCTGCGGCGTGTGCCCCGCGGCGTCGATGACGAGCGCGAGCGTGGCCGTCTCTCCGCGCTGCAGTGCGCCGGCGAGGGCCGCGTAGACCGGGAGGTGCGTGGGGAGCATCACCGCGGCATTATCCACGGGCGCTGCAATGGCGCCACTGTGGTGCCGTTCCTACTGCTGGTACTTGCCGAAGTCGTCGGCCTCGAGGCTCTCCAGGTAGACCCGCCAGCGGTCGCGGGGGTCCTCGACCTGGCCCTTGGCGTCGAGCACGTCCTCGTGCACCCAGATGGGCGCGCCGACGCGCAGTGCAAGCGCGATCGCGTCGCTCGGCCGGCTGTCCACCTCGATGGAGCCGCCATCGGAGGTGCGCAGCCGCACGATCGAGAAGAACGCGCCGTCGCAGTAGTCGCAGACCTCGACACACTCGACGGTCGCGCCGAGCGCCTCGATGCTGAGCCGCAGGAGGTCGTGCGTGTTCCCGCGTCCGTACGTGGTGCGCTCGCGAGCGGAGGCCACGGCCGAGGCCTCGCGAAAGCCGACCGCGATGGGCAGGCTGCGGTTCTCCGCGTCGCGCAGCACGACCACAGGGCGGCTGGAGGCGCGGTCGACGGTCACATCGGCGAAGTCCATGCGAATCAGCATCGAGTATCACTCCTTGAGCTAGGCGACCTGGACCAGCTCGCCGTAGAGCGAGTGGGGGTAGATGCGCGTGATGTGGATGGGGACCAGCTCGCCGACGAAGCGGGCCAGGTTCATCGCGCCATGCGGCACGGGGAAGTTGACGATGAGATTGGTGCGGGTGCGCCCCATGAGCTGCAGCGGGCCCAGCGACGGCGCGCTCGGCTCTTCTTTGCGACTGAGTCGGCTTGGACCTTCCACGAGCACCTCGACCACCTGGTCCAGGTATCGGGCCATGCGTTCTTCGCGAAAGGCATTTGCGATGCGGAAGACCTCGTCCAGCCGGCGGCCCTTCTCCACATCGGGGACGTCGTCGTCGAGCTTGCCCGCGATGGTGCCGGGCCGAGGCGAGTACTTGAAGCCGAACAGCGAGTCGAAGCGGGCCGCGCGCACGAGCGCGAGCGTCTGCTCGAAGTCCGCCTCCGTCTCACCCGGATAGCCGACGATGATGTCGGTCGTGAGGAACAGGCCCGGACACGTCTGGCGCAGCGCGGCGGCGCGCTCGAGATACTCGGCGGCCGTGTAGCCGCGGCGCATCTCTGCCAGGACGCGGTCGGAGCCCGACTGCACCGGGAGATGGAAGTACTCGCACAGGACCGGCAGGCGACCGTCGAAGCGCGCCACGAGCGCGTCGGTGCAGTCCCAGGGGTGGCTGGTCGTGAAGCGCAGGCGTTTGAGGCCCGCGACCGCCGCGACGCGGTCGAGCAGCTCGGGGAACTTGACGCCGTCTTCGCGGTCGTGCCCGTAGCTGTTGACGTTCTGGCCGAGCAGCATGACCTCGCGTGCGCCCGCGGCGACGAGCCGCTCAACCTCCAGCACCGTCTGGTCCCACGGCTTGCTCAGCTCGCGGCCGCGCACCTGCGGCACGATGCAGTAGCTGCACGTCTTGTTGCAGCCTTTCATCACCGTGACCATGGCCGTCGGACCGCCGTCATGCTCCAGGCCATCGGCGAGCAGAAACTCGTAGCCGTCCTTCTTCTTGTGCAGCGTGGTCTCGGCGACGCGCTGCCCCGAGTCGCGCACGGTCCCGAGCAGCTCCGGGAGCGCGCGGATGTTGTCGGGTCCAAAGACGAGGTCGAGGTAGGGCACCTTCTTGAGGAGGTTCGCGCCCTCTTGCTGCGCGACGCAGCCAGCGACGCCGAGCACGAGTTCCGGGTTGAGCTGCTTGAGCGGCGCGTAGCGACCGAGCGCGGAGAGCACCTTCTGCTCGGCTTTGTCGCGCACCGTGCAGGTGTTGAGCAGGATGAGGTCGGCGCGGCTCACGTCGTCGGTGGGCTGATACTGCAGCGGGCGCAGCACCTGGAGGATGCGCTCGGAGTCGTACACGTTCATCTGACAGCCGAAGGTCTGGATGTAGACGAGCCGGGACATGCGCGGGACGATCCTCCCCATCCGGGATCTCGGGCCGTGGACGGGGGGTGGACAATAGCGGCGAAGCCTCCTGACTGCAACCGCTTTTCGGGCAATCCACATGTTCAGATCCGCGGTCGGCTAGCCTGGCATCCCCATGCGTTCGCGCAGCGCGATCATGTCGGCGGTCCGTCGGCCGTTGCCGTCCCGCACGATGAGCGGAGGCTCGACGGCGGTGTTTCCAGGCGAGCGACACAGCTCGAACAGCGTGAACAGGGCAGGGCGTCCAGCGCGGCCGTGGACGTCACGGCGGCGAAGGACGGTGAGGCCGGCTTCCTGCACTGCAGCCCCGACTCGGTCCAGGTCACGCGTTGCTTGGCACAGAGCGGCACGGCCGTTGACCGCCAGCGTCCTGGCCATCGCGTGGACGTAGTCAGCGACGCCGCCTCGCGTCTCGAAGCGACAGGGTCCGCACTGCACGCGGTCGGACACGATGCCGTCGCCGAGCGGCAGGTACGGTGGTGTGCCTGTGACCAGGTCGAACACGGCACCTTCGGGCACGGTGCTCGCATCGCGCAGGTCGCCCTCGCGCACGGTCACGCGGTCCTCCCCGCCGTTGTAGCGCACCGAGCGCCGCGCCAGTCCAACGCTCACCGCCTGGGCCTCGACTCCTACCGAGACGGTATTCGGAAAGGCCCACGCGACCATCTGCAACACCGAGCCGATGCCACAGCCAAGATCGAGCGTGCGCAGAACGTCCAACTCGGCGCGCTCTGCAGCGGTGACCGCGTACCACGCAGTTGCCAGGTCATCGAGCGAGTAGCGGTGGCCGTCCTTGCGCTGGAAGAGGCGCCAATCTCCCGTCAGAAACGATAGGTCCTCTTCCGGCCCGGGCGCGAGGTCTGGCTCTCCGGCGTCCCCTCGGGGGCGGGGGCCTGTCGCAACGAAGTCTATGGGGCGGCGGGCAAGCGGCGAACGCACGACAGCTCGGTCGCACGGACTGCGAGAGGGGTCAAGGTGCACGTGAGTCGAGGCGCTCCCCATCGCGTGCGTTCTCTGACGCCACGCGCTGGAATCATGCTCGCGACGCCAGCTATAGTCGCGCCCCCCGGACGTTGAGGTGCCGGGTGGTCGCGAGGGAGCGAGGCATGCTGCAGGCTGTCGGGCTGCGAAAAACGTACGGGGAGTTCGTCGCGCTCCACGGGCTCGATCTGGAGGTCCGCGCTGGCGAGCTCTTTTGCTTGCTCGGCGCCAATGGGGCCGGCAAGACGACGACGATCCAGCTGTTCTTGGGCTTCGTCGAGCCCACTGCGGGGCGGGCCCTCATCGGCGGGCTCGACGTGGCCACGCACGCGCTCGAGACGAAGCGCCTGCTGGCCTACATCCCCGAGAACGTCATGCTCTACCCGCAGCTGAGCGGCCTCGAGAACTTGCGCTACTTCCAAACCTTGGCTTCTGCCGAGTCGCTGTCGGAGGCCGCGCTCGTCGCCCTCCTCGAGCGGGCCGGGCTCTCGAGCGCCGTCGTTCACCGCCGTGTCGAGAGCTACTCCAAGGGGATGCGCCAGAAGGTCGGCATCGCCATGGCCATGGCCAAGAACGCGCGCGTCCTGCTGTTGGACGAGCCGACGAGCGGCCTCGATCCCAAGGCCTCCAACGAGTTCTCCGCGCTGCTCGAGGCGCTCAAGGTCGAGGGCGTGGCCATCCTCATGGCGACGCACGACATCTTTCGCTCGAAGGAGGTCGGGACCCACATTGGCATCATGAAGCATGGCCAGCTCGTCGCGCGGCTCTCCGCAGACGATGTCTCCCATACCGATCTGGAGCGCGTTTACCTCCAGCACATGCATGACTGAGCCGGCCCCCACGTTCACGCTGGCACGGCACGTCCTGCGCAAAGAGGTCACCGAGCTCGTCCGCGACGGCCGCCTGGGCGTCGTGCTGCTGCTCTCGGCCCTGCTCGTGTTGGGCGCGCTCGTCTTCGGCTGGCGCGACGCGAGTCGAGCGGCGCACGAACGCACCTCCGCACAGCACGATTCCGAGTCGCATTGGGTCGAGCAAGGCGAGAAGAACCCGCACGTCGCCGCGCACTACGGCCTGTGGGTCTTCAAGCCTTCCGGTGCGCTGGCGGCCCTGGATCCCGGCGTCTCGCCGCACCTCGGCGCGGCGCTCAAGCTCGAGGCCCATCGACAGAACCTGGCCGTTGCGTCGGCGGCCGAGGACTCCATCGGGATTCAGCGCTTTGGCCCCCTGACGGCCGCCAGCGTCCTCCAGCTGCTCGGTCCCCTGTTGGTCATCGCGCTTGGCTTTGCGCTCTGGTCCTCGGAGCGGGAGCGCGGCACCCTGCGGCTGCTGCGCGCGGGAGGGGCCTCGCTCACGGCGCTCTCGCTCGGCAAGTCGCTCGCTCTCGCCGCGGCCGTGGCGCTGATGCTCGTGCCCGCCGTCGTTGGCGCGCTCGCGGCGGTCGCCGCCGTCAACGCTGGCGGCACATCGGGCGCCACGCCGGGCGCCGCCAACGGCACCGCCGCTCGGCTCGCCGTGCTCGTCACGGTCTACCTCGCCTACTTCTTCGTCTTCATGCGGCTCACCGTGGCCGTCTCTGCCTGGGCGTCCCGCTCACGCGATGCACTCGTCGTCCTCGTCGCCACCTGGGGCGTCACGGCGCTGCTCGTCCCGCGCGCCTCCGCCGAGGTCGCCGCGCTCGTCGTCCCGCTGCCGTCGCAGGACGCCTTCGCCGCCGAGGTCGCCAGCAGCCTCGCGCGCGGCCTCCCGGATCAGCCCGGTCGCGTCGAACGACTCGAGGAGCTGACCAAATCCATGATGGCCGAGCAAGGCTTTGCCGACGCCGACGTGCTCATGGACGACGCGCTGCTCCAGGGTATCGAGCTGCGGGCCGAGGCCGCGTACGAGGACGAGGTCTTCGAGTGGCACGTCACGCGGCTGATGCAAGCGCTCTCGCGGCAGGAGGCCGTCGGCCAGTGGATGAGCGTGCTCTCGCCGACGCTCGCCGTGCGGTCGCTGTCTGCGGCCCTGTGCGGGACCGATTTCGAGCACCACCGCGACTTCGCCGCGCACGCCGAACAGTACCGCCGTACGCTGGTCGATCGCCTCAACCGCGACTTCGCCGAGAACGCCGGTCGGGCGGGCTGGGACTACCGCGCCGGCCGCGCCCTCTGGGAGAGCGCGCCGCGCTTCGAGTACGCGCTGCCGTCGGTCCCTTGGGTCCTGCGGTGGCAGCTCCCGGCGGTGGGCTGGCTCCTTGGGTGGGCGGGCGTCAGCGCGCTCCTCGCCCACCTCGCCGTGCGGCGTCAGCGGGTGGGCGCATGAGCGGCGCGCGCGTCGTGCCGTGGCGAACGCTGCTCCGACTGGAGCTCGGCCTGCTCGTCGCCGATCGCTCCGTGCGCGGCGTGCTCATCTTCTTTGCCCTAGTGCTTGCGACCTCCGCGTGGCTGGGGGGCCGGCATGCGCGCGAGCACGCGGAGGCGATCGCCCGGGCCGCGGACGCGCAGTCCGCCACCGTCGCGGCCTCCCTCGCGGCGGTTCGCGAGCTTGGCGCGGGCCCGGCCATGCCGCTCAGTGCGACGGATCCGCGCGATCCTGCGCTCGCCGGTCGCGAACGCGCGGTCGTCCTCGCCCATCTGCCGCCGACCCCCTTGGCGTCGGTGTCCGCCGGGCTCCGCGACGTCCGCTCCCATGCGCTCCGCGTCACGACCGGTGCGCAGCTCGCGCAGTCGTTGTCCTCGGCGACCGCGCTCGTCGGTCCGAGCCGCCAGGCGACGGGCGCACTCGATCCGGCCTTCGTCCTCGTCGTGCTGTTCCCGTTGGTCGTCATCGCGCTCTCCTACGACCTGCTGAGCGGTGAGCGCGAGCGCGGCACCCTGGCGCTCGTCTTGTCGCAGCCCGTCAGCCAGACGCGGCTCGTGGCCGCCAAGGCGATAGCGCGGGCGCTGGTGCTCCTCGGCTCCGGCGTCGGCACGGCGTGGCTCGGTGTCGCATTGACCGGCGGCGAGCTCTTCGGCGCCTCGGGGTGGCCGCGCACGCTCGCCTACACCGCCGGCATCGTCGCCTACGGCACGTTCTGGTTCAGCCTGGCGGTCTGGATCAATGCGCGTGGCGCCGCGTCCTTGCGCAACGTGCTCGTCCTCATGGCGTGCTGGCTCGGCCTCACCGTCATCGTCCCCGGGCTCCTGCGCGCGTGGGTCGAGACGCGCTTTCCGCCGCCGTCGCGCGTCGAGCTCATCAACGACGCTCGCGAGGCCGCCGAGGAGGCCGAGGCACAGCTCGGCGCGCTGGAGGGCTCCCATGGCCCTGCCGCGGCGACTCCCGCCGATCCACTGACGCCAACACAACGAGCGGCCGCCCTCGAGGAGGAGCTCGCACGGCGCACCGAGCCCGTAGTCGCGTCGTTCCGCGAGCAGCTCGAGGCGCAGCAGCGCTGGGTCTCCGCCTGCCAGTACGTGTCGCCTGCCGTGGTTCTCCAGGAGCTCCTGAACGACGCCGCGGGCACCGGTAGCCATCGCCAGAGCCGCTTCGAGCGCCAAGTCGACGCATTTCACGCGCAGTGGCGCCGGTACTTCGCCGAGAAGGTCGCGCTCGGCCAGCCGTTGAGTGCCGCGGACTACGCCGCGATGCCGCGCTTCCACTTTGACGAGGAGCCGACCGGCGCCTTCGCGCGGCGCATCGGCTTGGGACTGGCGGGATTGCTCGGTCCCGCGATGCTGCTCCTGCTGACCGCCATGCCCGGCCTGCGCCGCGTCGGCCGGCTGAGCCCCTGACGCGCTACTGGATCGAGACCAGCTCGACGTCGAAGACCAACATGCCCGCGGGCTTCCCCGGCTTGCCCTGATAGGCCAGGTTCTCCGGGATCCAGAGGCGTCGCTCTTCGCCGACGGTCATGAGCTGCACGCCCTCGGTCCACCCGGGGATGACGCGATTGAGCGGGAACGTGGCCGGCCGCCCGCGGGGGATGGAGCTGTCGAAGGCCTTGCCGTCCGTCGTCCAGCCCGTGTAGTGCACCGTGACGACGCTCGTCGCCGCCGGCTTCGCTCCGCCATTGCCTGGCGCGAGCACCTTCGAGGCCAGGCCCGACGCCGTGCGCGCGGCGTCCGCGGGTGGCGCGGCGACGTCGGCGGGAGCCTTGGGCATGGGCGGCGCCGGCGGCTGCTCGGCCATCCGCGCGGCGCCCATCTCGGCCATGACCTGCGCGTAGGAGGCGACCCCGCCGCCCACCTTGTGGCAGTGGTTGTTGTGGCAGTTGACGTAGCCAGCGGGTGGCTTCATCGGGTCGAAGATGACCTCGCTCTTGGCGGGAGGCGCGGCCGGCGGCGCGGCTGGAGGCGCGACGGGCGCAGTCGTTGCTGCGGGCGCTGGCGGAGCGGGCTTGGGCGCCGCCGCCGTTGGGGCCGGGCTGCTCGCGCCAGGATTGCTGGCCGCGGTCTGGCTAGGCTTGTTGGCCCCACAGCCGACATGCAGCGCGAGTCCAGCCCAAGCGAGGTACGATACGAGTGTCCGAGTCTGCTTCATCCGTCGTCTCCCATGGTCGGTTCCCCGGCGCCGGACGTGGCGCCGTTCCCATCGATCGGCCGTGCAGGGTGGCGTACGTCGCGTTTGCGCGCAAGGCGCTCGTGCGTCCCGCGCATTGACCGACCACGGTGGCCCTCTTAGCCTGCTCACATGCTCCCGCACGGCACGCTGGAAACTTCGCAGGTCGATCCGGTCTCAGTCGCGCACGAGTTGCTCCGCCGTGAACGTGCGGCACGTGTTGCGCGAGAGGCGCACGCGGCGGCTGCACGGGCGAGGGTTCTCGCGGCTGTCCGGGAACTGCTGCCCTAGGGTGGCCGCGCATGGCTCATCGGGAGCCTGGCCTCCGGCGACTTCGGGGCGCGCAGCGATGTCGATCTAGTTCTGGACGGCGTAGATCTCGAGTCTGCGCTCCGCATCGAGAGGGCCGCGAGTGACGCAGCCCACGCCGAGGTCGACCTGCTCTCTCTCCGCGAGCTCAGTGAGCGCTTTCAGCGGCGGGTCGCGTTGGAAGGTCCTGCGATCCAGGAGTGCTGACGCAGCCGCCGCGGTTCGCTGGGCGCGCCTACGTCGCGAGATGGAGGCCGAACAGGAGGCCATGGCGTGACGACATACGGAGATTGGCGGCTTGGTCGCGCCGTGGCCTGTCGGTCGCCTTGAGCTGATTGTCACCGCGGTCGACCTGCATGCGTACTACACGGCGCTCGAGACGCTCGCGGATTGAATCGCTCGTTGGGCCGACCAGTCGGTACCCGAGGGTCCAATGTGGCACGCGGACCTCGTGTCCCAGATGCAGGTCGACCTCCCAGGCGTGCGTCCCGCGGTCCTCCCGCCCGACGTGGCGACCGATCTATACGAGCTGAGACGCTTCCGACATTTCTTTCGAAACGCCTACGTGCTCGGCCTCGACCCGGAACGCGTCCATGCCACGGCGCAGCGCGCGCTGCGCGTCCATCCAATGCTCATCGCCGGTCTGGCTCGCCTTGTACATCATGTCGACGCCGTTCTCCTGGAGCTCGCGCGCAGCCGGGCGTGACGTCGCCTGGCTCGTGCAGCCCTTCCAGCGTACGACGAGCCCTTCGTTACAGACACGTCGGGTCCTTCGCGACGGCGACAGCCGGACGAAGAACTTGCTCACGACATCACGAGACAATGGTACGTAGATGGACCGCGACTCATTGGAAACGCACGTCATTCCGTCGCCCGAATAGCCCGAACTGCATTTGCAAGTGAGGGTCCAGGGGCCCGTCTTCTGGTAGGTCGCGTTCGGGCTGCACGGATTCGCGTTGCAACCATTGACCTCGGCGTAGTCGTTAGCTCACAGGCCACTCCGTTCGGGCATCCGTCCGCCGCCGTGCACACGGTGCACAGCCCCGGCGGTATCGACGTCTCGGCTGCCGTGTCAGTTCCGGCAACGCCTCCGTCCCCGTCGGCCTGAGCGTCCGCGGCAGCGATCACCGCTGAACCCGCGACGTCGCTCGTCGTCTGCCCGCATCCGAGCCACACCAAGCATCCCAAAGAGACGAGAAACCGCATGCGCCGACCTCCTCCTGCTAGCCACAGAGGGCACCCTGCGGCGACGCTGAATGCACGGACTCTTGGACACGGGCGTCAAGGCGACGCACGTAGCCACCAAGGCGCTGCGATCCAGCCCCTGGGGAGCACGATCGGCCTCATCACGCTCGCGCAGGTCACCTCGCGGCTTGTGTCAGGAAGAATGGCAAGGTACTAATGGCATGAAAGGGTCTCTTGAGTGATTGTTCGCTCTCAAGAGGCGGAAAAGGGGCTAATATGCTAATGAACTTTCAAGATGCCACTCGGTAGCGCGACGGTCGAGGAGCTGGAGCTGGCGCTCGGAGCGCGTCTCAGAGCGCTCCGACTGGATCGCAACATCGATCAGAAGACATTGGCTTCGCGGGCCGGAGTCAGCGTCCGTGCGCTGCGCAACCTGGAGGGCGGCTCAGGCTCCACGGTGCGAACCCTCGCCTCGGTGCTGCGCGCGCTCGGTCGGGAGGCGTGGCTCGAGACGATCGCCCCCGTCGCCAGCGTCAATCCGCTCATGCTTGGCCGACACGCCAAGGTCCGGCAGCGCTCGAGCAAGCCGCGACGGGCGCCGCGGGAGGCGCCATGAGCCATCCCCGAGCCAGCGCGGCCTACCCGCGCGTGGACTTGGTCAACGTGTTCCTATGGGGGCAGCACGTGGGGGCGGTCGCCTTGGACCCCAAGTATGGCTACTACGCCTTCGCCTACACCGACGCGTTCAAGCAGAGCGGCATCGAGCCGTCCCCGCTCCATATGCCGGCGCGCGGCAGCGGGACCTACCTCTTCACCGACCTCCCAGAGGCGACGTACAAGCGCCTTCCGGCGCTGCTGAGCGACGCGCTCCCCGATGACTTCGGCAACGCGCTCATCAATCGCTACCTGGCGGACCGGGGCGTCGCAGCTAGCGCGGTGAGCTCGCTCGATCGGCTCGCCTACATGAGCACGCGCGCCATGGGGGCTCTGACGTTCAAGCCGGCGCGGGGCCCCGCCACGCGCAAGCCGATGGCGCTCGAGCTCAGCGAGCTCGTCCAGGAGGCGCGCCGCGCCATCGCCGGGCTCGTCGACGCAGACGACCACGCCAACGCCGCGCTGCGGAGCATCATCGAGGTGGGCACCTCGGCCGGTGGCGCGCGAGCCAAAGCCGTCATCGCGTGGAACCCGGTGACCCACGAGATCCGGGCCGGTCAGCTCGATGCGCCGGATGGCTTCGAGCAGTGGCTCCTGAAGTTCGACGGGATGGGCCGCGACCAGGAGCTCGGCCCATCCCGCGACTACGGTCGCATCGAGTACGCCTATCACCTCATGGCGCGGGCCGCCGGCATCGACATGACCGACTGCCGCCTGCTGAAGGAGCAGGGTCGCGCGCACTTCATGACCCGGCGCTTCGATCGCGACCAGAACCGCCGTCACCACCTACAGACGCTGTGCGCGCTGGACCATCTCGACTACCGGAAGAAGGGCGCCAACGCCTACTCCCAGCTCTTCCTGGTCATCCGCGCGCTGGAGCTGCCCTACGGGGCCTTGGAGGAGGCATTTCGTCGCATGGCGTTCAATGTCATGGCACGCAACTGCGACGACCACACCAAGAACGTCTCGTTCCGACTTCGGAAAGGCGCCGCGTGGGAGCTGGCCCCGGCCTACGACGTGACGTTCGCCCACAATCCAACCGGGCAGTGGACTCACCAGCATCTCATGTCGGTGAACGGTAAATTCAAGGACTTCGAGGCCGAGGACCTGCTGGCCGAGGCGGCTCGGTTTGGCGTCGGGACCGGGAGACGCGTTCTCGACGAGGTGCGCACGGCGGTTCAGGGCTGGCCGCGCTTTGCTGCCGTCGCCGAGGTCCCCGAGCCCACCACCGCCGCCATCGGGCAGCAACATCTGCTGCTCGTCCGATAACCGTCTCGGCGCTCACTGTGGCGGCAGTGGTACCGGTGCGCTGAAGTTCCCACAGCGCGAGCTGGACGGCGCGTAGACCCGCACGACGCGCTCGCCGCTTGCCTGCGCTCGGGCGGACGGCACCGCGGCGGTCAGCGTGTTCGGGCCGACGTAGGTCGTCGGCAGCCGCTCCGCATCCAGGAACACCTCGCAGTTCTCGACGAAGCCTTCCCCGCCGAGCGTGAGCGTGAGGTCACCCGAGGCTCCGGTCACGCGCGAGACGCTCCACACGATGGGCGCAGGCAGCACGGTAAACGTCCCGCGACACTCGGTGCGCTCCTGCCAGGTGACGCACAGCGGGCCGGTCACCGCGCCGAAGGGCACCCGCACCTCCAGCAAGTTCTCGTCCTGCAGCACCTCCGCGGGAAGGCCTGCAATGGTGACAGAGCACTCGCCGGCGGCGCGACAGCCGCGGGGATCGAACGCGGTCAGGATCGTGACGCGTGTGCGAACGACGCCGCGCTCGGGCCCGAACCGGCTGACAAGAAACAGTGGCTCGTCCTGGAGTTGCGCAGTCGTTACGGACCCCGAGGCCGCCGCGCCCGCCTCCGCGCCACCGCCGGCGGTGCCATCCGCCAGGCCCTGCGCTACGGGCCCGCCGCAGGCGGACGACACCAGGACGCACGTACCAGCAAGCAGAACTAGCCTCATTGAATCCCTCCGCGTCGAGTTGCACACGCCCCAGAACCTACTCGGCTGGGCGCAGGTTAGGAACACCCACCTGCGCACAGCACCTGTGCAATAATGCACAGCATGATCAACTGGGACGATCTCCGATTCGTGGCCGCCGTGGCGCGGCAGGGCTCGTTGCTTCGCGCGGCGAGTGAGCTTCGCGTAGACCATACGACCGTAGGACGGCGGGTGGACTCCGCGGAGCGGTCGCTTGGGACCAAGCTCTTTGCGCGCAGTCCGTCAGGTCTCGTGCTCACCGCGGCGGGCGAGGAGCTGCTGGAGCCCCTGCGATGCGTGGAGGACGCCGTCAGCGCACTGGAGCGACGCGCCAGCGCCGAACGCAGCGACCTCGTGGGCACCGTCAAGGTTACGTCCCCCGAGAGCTTCGGCATCGCGTGGCTCGCGCCGCGGTTGGCGACCTTTGGTCGACGACACCCGGGCCTCCGTATCGAGCTCGACCCCAGCGGCTCCATGCGCGACCTCGGCAAGCAACAGGCGGAGGTGGCCGTGCGGTTCTTCCGCTCCAAGGACAAGGCGCTGGTCGTGCGACGCGTGGGGGAGGTGCGTCACGGGCTGTATGCGGCCTCGGCCTACCTGGCCCGCTTCCCGCTCGGAAGCGCGGCCGAGCTCAAGGACCGACCCCTGCTCATGGGGCCGCCAGGCGACCCGGAGACCGCGTGGCTCGCACGGCTGGCGAGCGGCGCTCCGGCGGTCTTCACGAGCCCGGTCTCGGTCGCGCTGGCGCGGGCGGCTCGCGCCGGCGCAGGAATCGCGGTGCTGCCGCGCTATCTCGGGGACGCGGAGCCGGAGCTCGCCTACCTCCCCATGCCCGACGAGCCACGGGACCCGCTGTGGCTCACCGTCCACCGCGATCTGCGGTCCACGCCGCGCGTACGAGCCGTGCTGGACTTCCTGGCGGAGCAGTGCCAACGCGACAAGGCGGCGTTGTCTGGAGCCTGAGCGGCCGAAGGCCCGTTTCGGAATTCCGGCCCATGGTCTGCCTGCCGATCGCCAAAGTCTCCCCGGAGAGCAGAGCGCCCCGGCCGTCGACTTCCCGCACCCGCGAGCCGCGTAGTCGCGCTGCAGGCTCGTTCGTCAATGACCTTGCCCGCAGCGCGGTGGTCATCGCACGACGTCACCGCCGTCGTCCTGGCCGAGCGGAGCGACCTCGCGTGCCGAGGAGGCCGAGCTTGAACGAGACCGCGACTGGCGAGAGGCAGGTGCGCTGAATCGGCCGCGTCCGAGGCTGTCTCTGGGACCGTCAGGGCAGCGTCCCCGTTGCCTGTCGATCCGTCCGGTGAAGGCGTGCAGCCGGCAAGAACGACGAGTGCAACGACAATGGTCAGGCGTGTCGACATTCTCGAGGCTCCTTTACTTGGTCGTCCTGCGACGCTCCGCTGCTGGGTGGCGATACCGTCGTCCATGGGAGCGCGTGCGGACTCCCGGCCACAGGCGTGTGATGCGGTGAGTGACTCCCGGTGACGGTTGCGACCCGGACCCGCCCCATCGTCTCGCTTGTGTCACAGGGGTGCGGCGCCCTGCCGCAGCCGCGCCGGCATGGCTAAGACGCTGCGGCGAGGCTTGGCTCGGGCCCGCGGGCACGAACATTGACACGTGGCCGCCGCGCGCGACGCCCATCACCGGGGAGGCGGCGCCGGTGGCCATCAGACCACGTGGGACGGTGCGGGCTACCGACGTATGACCCAGCCGCTGGCAGTTCTCGCCGTCGAGCGTCCTAGAACCTGCTATGTCGCAGGAAACGCCCTGAGAAACTCCTCCATCTGCTCGAGGACCTTGCGCGTCCCCGCGTCGGCGCGGCTTGGCAGCCGACTCGACGCGCGGAGAGGCAGGTCGCCACCGATGAGGTCGCTGAGAACGACCTCGAGGGGCTCGACCCCTGCCTCCTCCAGGAGTGGCGAAATCGGTGTGAGGAGTAGTCCGCCTCCCGATGCCGCGACCGCACGGAGCAGCGCCAGGTCGGTCGAGGTCAACCATGGTGAGATCCGAGCAGTCCCCCCGGCGAGGAGCGGCCATTCGTCCGCTGGATTGGCCCCGTGCCTCCAGGCGAGTAGGTCGTGTTCCGAAAGCGCTTCCACGCTCGTTGGACGTCCGCGGGCCGCGAGGTATCGTGGCGAAGCGACGACCCGAATCGGGGCGCGCATCAGCACGCGCGAAAACCAGACCGCGGAATCGGGCGCCGGCCCATCGTGCAAGACCAGCTCGCATGGCTCGTTCAGGTGCTGGAGCGGGTTCTCGACGGTGCGAACGACCAGATCGATCTTCGGGACAGACGCGTGCGTGGCCAGCAGCGCCTGCGCCCGGGCGGCCACCGGCAGGCCGCAGGGCTCGATGACGCGAATGCATCCGGAACCGACCCTGGCCGCCTCTTGAGCCTCGGCAACGAGCGCGTCGGCCGCGCTGACGAGCTTCTGAGCCTTCTCGATTACGCCAACGCCAACGCCCGTGAGCTGGACGCCGTGGACGTCGGAGTGCAAGAGCTGTGCGCCGACGACCGTCTCCAGCGCCTCGATGCGCCGACGCACGAGCGACCGTGAGACGCCAAGGTCGTGCGCGGCGCCCGACACCGAGCCGCGGCTCGCCACCGCCATGAAGTATCGGAGGTCGTCGATTTCCATCAGCACCTGCCCCCGCACCGGGAAGGGGATGGTGCTCGGCACGAAGTCGAACACCGTCACGCCATGCGCAGCCCAAACTCACCGATTGGGTAGCGTATCGTACTCGCAGCCCAGGGCGCGGCAATCAAATACGTCGCTTGGTTTGATATCCGTTCCGACGGCGGCGTAGCCAGAATGCTGCACCCCGCTGCGCGACATTGCCATTTATTGTCAGATGGTTACGCTGTTTCTGAGAGTCTACCTGCGGCCTAGGGGGCAAAGGCAGCGCACCCTTCGTCCCCTGGGACCACCTCGCCCACGCACGGACCAAAGCCGGTCCCCTGCGAGTTACACGTATGTGTACCGGCCTTGCACGAGCCCACGCCGGCCGTGCCCACGGCGCCACTGTAGCAGCCGTGGACAGCACCCGGCGTGCAGCCGAACGCGATGTGCGCACGCACGCCGTAGCGGTCAGATAGGGTCGTCGTGGTGAGCTGGTCACCTGCGACGAGCTGCACCGTGGAGTCCATCGTGCGGCTGAGCGTCACGGTCGCACCGGGGCAGCCCCGGACCAGGACGTGGTCGAGGCGCTTGGACGCCACCGGGTTGCGCGCGAGCGAGTTGTCGCCGCACCACGTACAGAACGGCTCTTCCCACGACCCGGAGAACCCGGCCGCCCCGAGCGCCGTCCAGGCCGCCGCCGACTCTCCGGCCAGACTCACTGTCTCCGGGCCCGAATTGAGGTCGCCCATGAGGACGACGCACTGTAGGGGCGAGGAGAGCCCGCCGAGCTCCTGGACCTGAATTGTCTGCTCCTCCTCCCACGTGGTCACGCCGCCTTTCGGGAGGTAGGTGACGTCATCGAGCTTGGCCGTGAGCTGGGCGCACTGGACCGTGCGACCCGAGACGGTCGCGGTGATGACGCCCCGCTGCAGAAGCTCGGATCCCAGCGAACCGTAGGACGGCGCCCAGATCGGGTGCTTGCTGAGGAGCATCAGGCCATTGCGACCGCCGGATTGGAGCGGCTTTGCGCCCGGCGGAACCACGCACAGGGGTGCTGTAGCCACGTTCGCAGCGAGGCACTGCTGGCACGCGGCCCCGAGTGCACCCCAGTTGGCCGCGCACTCGGTGTTCACGCACGTCGTCAGGTCGACTCCCTGCATCGCGCACTTGGTAGCGACGCACGTCAGAGTCGCCACGGTCGAGGTCAACCCACAGGGGGTGGCGCGCGGATTCGTGTCAGACGTCGGCTGGCGGAAAGTATGTGGGAACGCCTCGGCGAGCCTGCCTTGAAGGAACTCGGCGTCATCGTCTCTCCACACTTCCTGAAGGCACAGGACATCGGCGTCGCTCTCGGACAGCGCGTCGGCGATCGGCTCCCGCCGCTCCGTGGACAACGCGGGCGCGAAGGTCCCGGCGAGCCCCGCGTTGTACGTCTCCACGACGAGCTCCGCCGCGGGCGCCTCCGGGTAGCTCGGCGAGCACTTCTTGCTCACGCACGCGTAGTCCGTCGGACAGTCGGCGACCGTCTTGCACGTCCCGGGCACGGCCGACACGCAGAGGCACATGCTGTTGCACGCCTTGCCCTCGCCACAGTGAGTGTCCTCCTCGCACGGCTCGCCCCACTGGTGTTCCCAGAGCCCGTTGCCGCAGGTGCGCACGGCATCGCAGCTCTCCGCCCCCGGCTCGGGGTTCAGCGGGTCCTCCGAGAAGGCGACGCAGGCACCCCGCTGCTGGCCGCGCAGGCTCGGGTGGAAGCAGTCGAACGCGTTGAGGTCGCAGGCGCCATATTGCAGCGCTCCGAACGACGTGTTCACGTAGCCGCCGTCGATAGACCCCTTCCAGTCACCGATGAGCGTGAGGGCATTCGGATTGAGCCCGTTGGCGCCCGTGACGAAACGCTCGATCTCCTCGGTCATCGCGACGTTATAGAGATCGATCTTTCGTCCGATCGCCCGACGCACCAGCGGATCAGGCTCGTTCGTGACGACCTTGCAGAGGCCTAGCTGCTCCCAGTTGTCGCGGCACTGGACCGCCGATTCACCGGTACAAGGCGCAGCCTCCTTCGCGAGCCCCGCCTCATACAGGAAGTCGGCCCGCGCCATGCTCCTCCACCGGATGGTGGTCTGCGGCCCGAGGCACGAGGTGAGGAGCTGCATGCCATCGTGGAGGTGGCTGACCAACGTGCCTACGGCGGGCATGGTCTCGAGGCTCGTCGAGTCGCAGACGTCGTTGCCACCGAGCAGCACCGTGACCTCGGAGGGCGCCGGTCGCAGCTCGCACACCTTCCGAGCCTGCTTGACGAAGTGCTTCCACGTCGCTCCGGTGACCGCGACGTTGGCACCGGCGACGGGCGCAAGCCCCTTGGCCTCGGCGCTCCGCTGGGCAAAGCTGTACACGTCGGGGTTGGTCCCCGTGGACCAGGAGTTCTCCGGGTAGTCGCCGCCGAGCGGGAAGCCTGACGGGACGCCCTGGTACATGCACCAGAGCCCATCGCTGACCGAGCCGCTCGTGCATGGCGAGGCGAAGGCCCGCGTCATGCTGTCGCCGATCGCGGCGACCAGGGCCGGGTCCACCGCAAGCTCGGACGCCAACACGCACAGCTCCTCGGCCGCGTCGCAGACGAGCCCAGGACCACACGGCGAGCCGGCGTGACCGCAGCCGGTTGGGCCGTTGCAGACCTCCGCACCGTTGCAGTAGATCCCATCGTCGGGACAGAGCTGGCTTCGCGCTTCGTGCGTGCACGTCCGAGTCACCGCATCGCACGCGTCGACCGTACAGGCGACGGCGTCATCGCAATCCGACACGCAGGCCCATACGCACACCCCCGACTGGCACCGGCCCGCGGTGCCGCACACGTCCTCCGCACACTCGGGATCGGCACAGTCGACGAGGCCGTCCGCGTCGTCGTCGCCGGCGTTGTCGCACACCTCGGGGTTCGGCTCCGTCATGATATCGACGGACGTAGTCAACGTCGGGAAGCCGAAGCCGCCAAGCAGAACGGTCTCCATGTAGGTCAGAAGACCGCCGCTGGACTTCTGGTACACTTCGGGGGGAATGAGTGTGAAGTCGTGACGGCCATAGAGCGTGTCCAAACCGAG
This sequence comes from Pseudomonadota bacterium, assembly GCA_005776585.1. Taxonomy (GTDB): domain Bacteria; phylum Myxococcota_A; class UBA9042; genus SXOX01. The sequence goes on from SXOX01000067.1 coordinate 20,337, forward strand.
GCCATTCGGTCCCCTGAAGTCGATGATCGACCTCCCGAACTCCAAGTAGCTGGCGCCCGTGACGTCAGCGCGCACACGATTGTAGAGGCGCGCCTGGATCGCGAAGCGCGTCGTGACCTGCACGCGGCCGTCGTGATTGATGTCGGCGCTTGCCGGAAGGGTGAACGAGGCCGGCTCGCCCATGGGTGCGGTGTGCATGGTGCCGTCCTCGAGAGTGTACGTGGCGACCACGCCCTCGACCTCCACGTAGTAGCCCTGCGTGAAGTCGACGTGAATCCCGACGTTGCCGGACACTCCCTTGTGGGACTCGGCGAAACGGAACAGACCGCCGAGGATGGGATGGTTCGAGGTGCCGGTCATGGTCCCCTTGTCGCCGAGCAGGTCGTGGATGTCGCGGATCTCCGTAATGCTCGCGGTGGCGACCGTGGCGGGCGCGAGCAAGTTCGGGCGATTGATCACGTCGGTGCTGTCGTCGGACCCCGTGAACAGCTTCATCGGGTCGCTTGCGTTGATGGGCGTACCCTCGGGGTAGACGTTCCGGAACATGAAGCTCTCGATGAGCTGGGGAGGCTCGTCGCGAATGAAGGGCTTCGGGTGGACGGCGGGTGCCGACTCCGAGGCGAGGCTGGCGTACTGGTCGCCACCCGCGCCGCTGCAGACGGCGGCTTCCACGCAGTCCGGGTCACTGCAGTCGATCTTCTCACACCCGAGCCCGACGCAGATCGCTTCGCCACAGTACGTTTGGGGGTCATGGCTGCCGATGCAATAGCCGATCCCATACTTCGGGTCCGTCAGCTCCGCCGGGCACTCGTCCCACGCGTCGTTGACTTGAGCCCAGCCAGGACCGGACACGACGGAGACGTCCGCCGGCGCATACTGAATGCCCAGTTGGGTCGACATGAGATCCGTCTGGAAACACAGCGAGTCCCCCGAGTCGCCGTCGTTGTCGACGCGGTCGTTACAGATGAGCTCGAAGCCGTTGCACCAGGATTCCTGCGATTGCCAAACCGGCTTCAGCGTCGTATCGCAGGTCATCGGATCGTCGCCGACCAAGAGCAAGCCCGCCTCCAGGCTGGCATGGCTCGCGCCGGCGATCGTGGCCGCGACGAATGATGGGCTGAGCCCGTTGAACGTGGCTCCATTCTTCAGCTTCCAGGTCGAGCCGATCACCATGGTGGCGCCAGGGGCGATCTCATCGGGGAAGGTGACTGACATTCCGAGCGGCAGCGACGCCGAGATGAAGCCGCCGTCGGCCATGGCGACCCACTTGTTCAGCAGCACGCCCTGGGTCAACATGCGGAAGTAAGGGGTCCCATCGAAGTCCAGGACGCCCGTCGTCTTGAGGGCCTCCATGGACCCCGCTTTCTCGCGCACATCGCTGTGCCACGCGAACTCCTGGTGCTCGCTGAACGCGACCCACGAATCTCGGTTCGATGCCCAGACTTTCTGTGCTTGGGTCGTGAACGTGAAGTCCACCGTGCGCGTCTGGCTGTCCTGGTTGATGACGTGCACAGTCAGCGTGGCCGTCACCTGATGGCCCACGGAGTCCGTGACGCGGATCGTCGGCGTGCGCACTGGCGCCCGCTCGTAGTCGATGTCCTCCCACTGGTCGATGAACACGCGCCCGGTGTCGTCGATCCTGAACGCGTTGCCCTTGTTGCCGTCGATGATCTCGAAGTGCAGGTGCTCGCCGGGGTCGCCGTCGACCACGTGGACCGTGGTGACCAGCTCGTTGGTGCGCGTTCCTTCTTCGACCGTCGCCGTCGGATTGGCCGGAACGAACACGGGAGGCTCGTTGACGTCGAGAACGCTGACCTCGACCGTGTACGTGCTGGCCAGCCCCTCGTCGTCGACGACGCGGACGGTCAGTAGCCACACGCTCTGCTGCTCGCGGTCGAGCGGCATCGTGTCGCCGAGGAGCAGCTGGCCGGTGCCGGGCGCGATGGTGAACGGCGTGTTCGGGTCGACCACCTCGGCCAGCGCGACCTGGCCGTCCGCGTCTGAGAGCTGCAGACTGCCAACCACGGTCCCCGGGGCGGAGTTCTCGTGAATCGAGAAAGCCGCGAGGGCCAGCGCGGGCGCCACGTTCACATCGACGAGGCTCAGGACCCTGATTCGGGTATCTCCGGAGAGGAACACTCGGAACGTCTCAGTACCAACGATCTCCAGCGCGGCTGGAGTCCAGACCCCATCCGTCAGCGCGAGCGACGTGCCCTGGGCGCCGCGGACGGTGATCGTGTGCGTCCGGCGCGAGAGCCGGGCGGCGTCGGCGACGCGTAGGTGAATCGACCCGCCGTCCCCGATCACTAGCGCCTCGACGTCACGGACCCGGCACCCGAGCGCCCCGAAGTCCACCTTCGTGGCGTTCGGGAGCCGCAAGGTGTCGAGGCCGGGCCCGCCGTTGACCCGGCGGAAGTCGAGGCTCGAGAGCACAATCGTGTCGTCTCCGCCGCCGGCGTACAGCACATCCGCCCCGGCGCCCCCGAGCAGCGTGTCGTTGCCGCGGCCCGCCGCGATCCACTCCGGCCCTCCGCTCGAGCCCCCAAAGGTCTCGGCCGTGTCGCCGCCGAGGGCCGTCAAGTCGCCGGCAGCGTCACGTCCGTAGATGACGTACACGCTGCCGCGATTGCTCGAGTTCCCGGGGAGCCCGAGGATGATGTCGTCGAGGCCGTCGCCGTCCAGGTCGCCGTGGTCGATTGTGGACGCGAAGCCGGTGATCGCCCGCATGCTGCCGCCAACCCCGGCGGCCAGGTCGTTGAACGAGACCGACGTGCCGTTCGCCTTGCCGAACGCGACGTAGAGCCGATCCTGGATCGCGCCAGTCGGGCCGCCAAGCCGCACCCGCATCGTGATGCCGATGTCGTCGAAGCCGTCGTGGTTCTGATCACCGACCCCGCCGACGGTGAGGCTCGAGACCGCAAGGTCGGTGCCTGGGCGACCCTCCACCACGAAGCCGCCCTGACCGGCATCGACCGCCGCCAGATCCAGTGAGCTCAGTGACCGGTCGCCGAAGACCACCGCCACTTCGTACTGGTTCAGGGGCCCGCCCTCGTTCTCCACCGAGGCGACCGCCAGGTCGACCAGCCCGTCGGCGTTCACGTCGCCGAGCTTCAGATGGCGATTCGCCTCGAATGATCGCCCCAACTTGAGGCGTGCCAAGTAGTCGGGGTTGCCGATCGTCGTCACCCAGTTGACCGGGCCACCGAGGCGGAACACGCCGTCGTGATCGCCGGCTCCGGGGTCGATCGTGCGGCCCGAGCGCCGGCCGAGCACGACGTAGAGCTCATTTGCGGCAAAGCCGATGGGATCGATGAAGAGGTCGTCCGCTCCGTCGCCGTTGACGTCGCCGACGTTGGTCAGCTGGCCCACCTGCCCGTTGCCGTCGAAGTCGCCGGTCGAGACGGTGGTCTGGACCATGAACCCGGGCGTCTCGAAGGACCGCGTGGCCGGGTCGGAGAACTGACCAAGGTCGAGCGTCGTCACGCCGCCGATCGAGCCCACGACGTAGACGCGGCCGGTGTCGTAGAGCGACGGGTCGCTCGCGTCGGTCGGGAAGTCCGTGTTGGGCGCGGCCATCGCCACGTCGGACCGCCCGTCGCCGTCGAAGTCGCCGCCGGCGAGACCCCAACCGAGCAGGTGGCCGTTGAAGGCCGAGCCGTGAAGGCCCTTGGTCGCCAGGAATTGGACCGGGTCGATCCCGGCCTCGCCCACCGCCCGAACGCGCAGTAGTGCGGAGAGCGGCTGCGTTCCAGTCGCTGCACCGGACGCGAGGACGACCCGGCCAGCCAGGTAGCCGGCGGTGCCGGTCATGGACCCGTAGGGTGCCGAGAGGAGGAGGTCCGGTACGTCGTCGCCGTCCGCGTCGGGCACGACCGCCGCTCTGAAGCCGAGCGCACCACCCCGCGGTGCCGTTGGGCCGCCGTCCTGGGTGACTCCGGGCACGACCGTGCCGCACTGGGAGCTGCCAGCGACTCCGGCGCAGAAGGTCGAGGCGGTGTCCCAGCTCCCCTCGTCGCCTTGCACGACCAGGAGCGCCGCCCCACCGTCGAGGGTCGTGCTCGTGAGCACCCCGCCTTGGGCCTGACCAGGTACGACGTAAACCAACCCCGCGTCGACCTTGCCGCCCGTGTCGGGTCCGGGAGCACCGACGAGGAGCTCGTCGCGGCCGTCTCCGTCGCGGTCCGGCACGACCGTCGTGGCGCTCCCGAAGGCCATACCGACCTGCGAGCCGTTCAGCGTCCAGGTGTCCGAGACGACCGAAACGGACGCCGAGGTCATCTCGGGAGAGACCGCGTGCCCTCCGTCGACCAGGCGGACCCGACAGGCGATGGTCTGGCCGACCGTGAGGCCCGAGGTGGAGAGCGTCCCACCCACCGCGCCGTCTACGAGAAGTCCATCGACGACCCACTCGAACACGGGGCTCGGCGTGATCGCGCACCCGTTGGCAACGCCGGTGACCATGCAGTGCACCGCCTCACCCACCCGAGGCGCGTGGGAAACGAAGACCGTGCCCACGGTCGCGCCTTCACCCTGGGCGATCACTGTGTTGGACGTTGCAATGACCGGCGGGAGTAGCGGGCCCTGGACCACCGAGACTTCGCACGCCAGTTGCTGCCCGTCTCCCACGGGTGCATCGTCCGCCGGGATGTCGACCGTGCTCCCCTCTGGGCGGATGAGGACGTCCTTGACGTGCGTAGTGGCTACCGCAACCCCATCGGCGAGCCAGCGGACGCTCAGCCCGACGTGCAGGTTGCTGTCCTGGTCCGGCATGGTCAGCGCATCGGGATGAGTCAGTGACACGGTGCATACCCGCGACTCACAGGGAGACGACGAGGCGGGCGAGAGCCCGATGCTGGTCACTTGGGGTGCGCCCTTGGCCAGCCAGGATTCCCAAGTGTGTCCGTTACCCCCCGTCTCGGGGTCCGATGCCATGACATCACAGAAGTACATGCCGTTGGCATCGTTGAGCCCAGGCGCCCAAGGAAACGACGCCTGGGTCGTGTGCGTGTGAGTCTCGGTATGAAGAGTCGTCCAGTATGGAGCCCACGTATAGACGTTGGTAAACGATGGGTAGTAGCGCAGCGAGAGACGCAGCGTCGCGTCTCCGTCGTAGTCGGCGATGACGCCGCTGCAGGTGCGGAGCTCGCCCGGGAAGGTGGCACGGCGACTGGCGGGGTAGGACTGCGAGCCGTCCCAACCGGACGAGAGGAAGACGGGCTCGTGATTCCGGAGGTCGTAGACGTTCGAGCTTTGCGTGGCGACGCCGCTGCCGTCACTGGCCGTGACCTCGCACCACACGTCGCCGTGCTTCACAGGTTGGAGCCCCTGATCCGAGGTGAGCTGACGTAGCGTAATCGTGGTGAGCGACGTGCCGAGAAGCGCCTTTGTCTGGCCCGTTGGCGCCTGGTAGCGCCAGTTAACTTTGTACGTAATTTCTGCGCCATCGGGATCGGTCGCGCTCGTCCATGAGCAGACGAACGTGGCGTCGTGCTGGCTCGCGTCGATGCCAAAGTAGCCGGCCGATGGGGTCGTCAGCGTCACACTGTTCGGTCCCCAGGTGGGTCCCTGACCGCCAGCCTTCTGTCCCGTGACCTTGGCAAAGGCGCCCGGGCCTTCGAAGTCCGTGGGCGCGATGTCGCACTCCACGACCTGTCCACTCGGGATGCTCGAAGCGGAGACGCTGCAGCCGGACCACGTCTGAAGCGCGCCAGACACCCGCCAGAGACACTGGAAGCCGCTCGTGTCGCCGTCGAAGTCGTCGACGGTCAGGCACCCGCAGGTAATGGTGTCACCGTCGGTGTACTCCGCCTTCGCCGGGCTGAACGCCGCGGACAGGCAGCCGGGCCGCTGGTTTTCGACCGTCACGGTGTCGGCCGCCGTTCCGACCCCGCCGTGGCCGTCGTTCGCCACGACGCGGCATTCGACCTGCTTGCCGACTGCCGGCGAGGTGGCGAGAGCAACCTCTTGGCCCGAAACCACCGTCTGTGTCTGCGTAGAGACGCCGTCCACGCGCCACGTCAGAGTGAGCGAGGTCGTGTCCCCGTCAGCGTCGGAGGCCGCGGAAACGGTGCAGGTGAGCGGCACGCCGGCGTAGAGTGGCCCTTCGGGCGCGATGACGGGTGCGACCACGCCGGGCGCGGCATTTCCCGCGACCACGGACGGAGACCAGGTCCACGCGCCGGACAGCTTGCCGTCGAAGGCGCCCACCGCACAGGCGACCACATCGCCGCGCTCCGGCTGACCCCACGTCCAGGCTTTCTGGTACAGATCCGCTAGGCTGATCTCGTGGGCGGGCACGGCGAGGCCGCTTTCGACGTGGGCGACCGACCCATTGAGCGACCAGGCCACCTGAGCCACCACGGAATCACCGTCGGGATCTGCCGGCAGCGTCGCGCTCGTGGACGCGCACCGAAGCGGCTGAGACGCGGTGAGCACCGTGAGCGGACTCCCGTCCGTGAGCCCGAGCGTCACGGCAGGCGGCGCCTGCGGAGCGCGGTTGATCAGCCCGAGCTCCGTGATCACCGGCGCCCCGAAGCTCGTGCCATCGGACGGAGTGAGCGTGCAGCGGAGCCCATCGGCGCCCATCGCGGCACCGGCAGGCAGGGCGCAGGAGCCCTCAGGCGCCAGCAGTGCGCCCTTCTGGTCCTCGAAGCGGCAGAGGGAGCCGCTTTCCACCATTCCGGCCGCTCCATCGAACTTCGTACAGCTGCACTGAATCGCGTCGTCTGTCGAAGGCGCCGTCGGCAGGATCTCCGCCGCAAGACAGGTCGGCTCGAGGGGACAGATCGCACGGCCATCCGCGCAGAGCCTGCCGGAGCAGGCCGCGTCGCAGTTCGAGCGCTTGAACTCGCACGTGTAGGGGTGGACGTAGCCCGCGTGATTGCAGGGCTCGGTGCTCCAGAGCGTCGCACCGAGGATCCAGCGCGCGCAGCTCTGGCTCTGCAGGCCCGCCAACCAGGATGTGAACCAGAAGGGTACCGTCGGGTCGGCCCACTGCCACTTCCCGGCAAGCGAGTGAGCGCCGATCCAACCCGCGTCGGGTCGCTCATGAAGCCACTCGCGGAGCTCGAAGGCCTCTGCGCCGTTGTTGATGCTGACCAGCGTGCCACCGAGCGACGTGCACTGGGCTGACGCGGCGGCCCACGTGAGCCCGTTCGTGTAGTAGCCGTACGCGTGGTCGGCAAAGACGAGCGAGGCGTTGGGCGTGCCCGGGACGGCGAACGCGACGCCGTTGTTGCCAGCGTCATCGCAGACCTCGCTCGGGTCCAGCTGCCCGTCGCCGCATTCGCAGAGCGGGCCCACGAAGCCTTCGGCGCACTGACAGGAAAAGAGCCCACCGTCGTCTTTGCATTGGCCTCCGTTGGCGCATGGGTTGGGGTCGCAGTCCACCGTCGCGCATGTGGCGCCGCCGTATCCGACCAGACAGTCGCAGGAGAACGCAGCCACGAGGTCGACGCAGGTTCCGCCGTGCTGGCACGGCGCGGTGGCGCACTCGTCGATCTCCGTCTCGCAGAGGGTCCCGGCATAGCCCGGCGTGCAAGCACAGGCAAACGAGCCCGGCAGGTTCGTGCATACGCCGCCATTCAAGCACGGGGCAGTGGCGCACTCGTCCACGTCGTCCGAACAGGTCTCTCCTGTCCAGGCCGCGGTGCACGCGCAGGTGAAGCTGGCCAGCCCATCGGTGCAGGCCCCGCCATGCGCGCACGGCGCAGGTGCGCACTCGTCGATTTCGGTCGCGCACGTGGCTCCCGACCACCCTGGCGCGCAGTCACAGGTGAAGGCCGCAATGCCATCGGTGCACGCCGCTCCGTTGAGGCAGGGCTGGACGGCGCAGTCATCGAAGTTCACCGAACAGTCGGCGCCCACGAATCCGATTTGGCATGTACAGGTATAGCCCAAGTGGTGGTCGACGCAGGTGCCGTGATTGCAGGCACCGCTGCCAGCGAGGACGCAGTCGTCGATGCTCCGGGTGCAGTTCGTGCCCTCCCAGCCCGCAGCGCATTCGCAGGTGTAGCTCGCGATGCCGTCGATGCAGGTGCCGCCATGGGCGCACGGGTGGGAAACGCAGTCGTCAATGTTGACGGCGCACGTCGTCCCTGAGAAGCCGGGAGCGCAGCTGCAGAGGAATCGGCCCACCTCGTCGGCGCACGTCCCTCCGTTCTCACACGGGGCGGAGGCGCAGTCGTTTGCCGGGCACTCGCCTGGCTCGTAGCCGATCGCATCGATGAGGAGCGTTCGCCCGGCGGGGAAGCTCGGAATGGACTGCGGAGTAAAGAGCGACACGGTGACCGTCTTCGCCGGCGACGCGAGCGTCAGCGAGACGACGCTCACCTGGGTATCCGACGCGGTGAACGTGGTCGTGCTGGCGCCGCTCGCGAGGACAAACTTCGTCGCGGGCATCAGTGGCGCCATTCCGATTCGATGCACGCTCAAGGCAACGCGAGTGGCGGTCTGCGGAAGGGTGATGGTGAGGCTGGAGCTCGGGCTGTCGAGCTGGACCCCGAGGCTGCGGAAGCGGCTTGGGTCAAACGTCGGAGAGGTCCGCGCGGTGAGGGCGCCCATCCCAGGAGTCATCGCGTACTTGGTGCCATGGAAGGTGATCGTGTTGCCCAGTGGGGCAATCGTCGTGCGCATCCAGCCGATGATGGGATCGAGCACTGGCCAGGAGGCGTCCTCGAAACCTTCATAGAGGTCGGCGCAGAGCACGCAGTCGCCGGTGACGGCGTTGCAGGGTCCCGCGCACTTCGCCGTGCTCTCACACTGAGAGGAGGGGTTGCAGGCGTCCACCGTGCAGGCGTTGCTGTCGTCGCAGGCGGCGGCGTTGCACGCGTTCGTCTCGCATCGACTGCCGGTCCAGCCGATGAGGCAGTCGCACGCGTAGCTTCCGGCGCTGCTCGTACATGCGGCGCCATTCAAGCAGGCTCCAAGGGCACACGGATCGAGCGTCGTCTCGCAGGTTGGCCCAGAGTAACCGGCGGCGCAGCTGCAGAGGGTGCCGCCGCCCACGAGCCCGGAGCACGTCCCGCCGTTCTTGCACGGGTTGGGGCTGCATGCGGCTGGAGAGCACGTCATGGGCGTGTAGGCGATCGAGTCGATGAAGAATCGCTGCGGCGTTCCGGGGGGGACCCCGAGAGGGATCCCGGTGAGGACAACGGAGACCTGGGTGGTCGGCGAGGCCAGGTCGAGGGTCACGGTCGAAGGCGTGGTCGCCGAGGGCGTGAAGCTCACCTGGCTCGTGCCGCGCCTGAGCTTGTAGGTGCCGAGCTGGGACGGCAAGGCTCCGATGGCGTGTACTCGCAGGCTGACTGAGGACGCACCCTGTGGGAGCGAAATGTCGAGGGTCGACCCGTTGATGACGCTCTGGACCACTCCGAGGCTCTTGAAGCTCGCCGCGTCCCCGGTGGCCGAAGTGGCCGCATGCAACGTCGTGGACGAGAGCGGGCTGAAGGTGAAGTTGTGGTAGATGATGGGCGGAGGTCGCTGAACCATCGTGTTCTGCGACTGGTTGGCCCCCGGCTGCGTCGGCCAGTCGCTCCCTTCGAAGGTCTCGGTTTCCGGGGTGCATCCCGCGCACTGACCTGTCGACGGCTCGCAGAGGTTGGTGCAGGTCACGGGCGTCGCCGAACAGCCGAGCACCGGGTCGCAGCCATCCGTGGTGCATGGCTGACCGTCATCGCAGGACGTTGCCGTGGTCGTGCAACCGGTCGCTGGGTCACATGAATCGGTCGTACATGCATCGTTGTCTGCGCATGTGCGAGTGGTCGTGGTGCAGCCGGTCGCGGGGCTGCAGGAATCCTCGGTGCAGGCGTCCCCGTCGTCGCAGACGAACGCAACCGTCGTGCATCCCGACGAGGAGTCGCACACGTCGGTCGTGCAGGCGTCTCCGTCGTCGCAGGCGAGCACGTCGTGGGCGCAGCCCAACGAGGACGAGCAGGTATCCTCCGTACAGGCGTCCAGGTCGTCGCAGCTGAGGGGAGCGGTCTGGCAGCCCGTGGCAGCCGAGCAGGCATCCACGGTGCAGAGGTCCCCGTCGTCGCAGCTCACGGCACCGTGCGCACAGCCCGATCCCGAGGCGCAGGTGTCCGAGGTGCACGCATCTCCATCGTCGCAGCTCACGAGGGCGTGCCCGCAACCCGTCTCCGTGTCGCACGAATCGGTCGTGCACGCGTCGCTGTCGTCGCAGCTTACCGTGGCATTCCGACAGCCTGCTCCGGAGTCGCACGAATCGGTCGTGCAGGTGTCGCCATCGTCGCAGCTTCGCGCGGTGTGTGCGCAGCCCGACGCCGCGACGCACGAGTCCGTCGTGCAGGCGTTACCGTCGTCGCAGCTCACGGGATTGTGTGCGCAACCCGAGCCCGAGGCACACGAGTCGATCGTACACTCGCTGCCGTCGTCGCACTGGAGCGAGGTCGTGGTACAGCCAGAAGTGGGGTCACAGCCATCGGACGTACACGCATCGCCGTCATTGCAAACGAGTGCCGAGGCCGTGCAACCGGTAACGGGATTGCATCCGTCCGTAGTGCACGCGTTCGCGTCGTTGCAGGTGGCTGAAACGTTGACGCAGCCGTTCGTCGGGTCGCAAGTGTCGGTCGTGCAGGCGTTGCTGTCGTTGCATGAAAGTGGGGCTGTGGTGCATCCCGTTGCCTGGTTGCACGAGTCGACGGTGCATACCTTGCCGTCGTTACAACTTATCGGTGTGAACTTGCAGCCCTGAATGAAGTCACAGCGGTCCGTCGTGCAGGCGTCGTTGTCGTTGCACGTGATCGCGACCGACGTGCATCCGACGCCCGGCTTGCACGCGTCGGAAGTACAGGCGTCCCCGTCGTTGCAGGATGCAGGCATATGCACGCATCCGGAGAGGACGTTACAGCCGTCGTCGGTGCAGGGATCGCCGTCGTCGCAGGTCACGGCGCCGTGGCAACCGGTCGCCGGAGCGCAGGTGTCCACAGTGCATGCGTTTCCATCGTCTACGCACTCCTCGTTGCTGTGCGTGCAACCCGTCGCCGGGTTGCAGCCGTCAATGGTGCAGGCATTCGCGTCGTCGCACGAGGCGGCGATGTTCACGTGAACGCAGCCGAGCGCGGCCTTGCATGAGTCGGTCGTGCAGGCGTCGTGGTCGTCGCAGTCCCTTGGCGCGCCGCCCGTGCAAACCCCCTGGGCGCACGCGTCGTTGGTGGTACACGCGCTGCCGTCGTCGCAGGGCCCCGAAGCGCTGACGTGCGCGCACGCGCCCCCGGTGCAGGCGTCAATCGTGCAGGCGCTCCCGTCGTCGCACGTTGCCGCGGTCGCGTCGTCGTCGGCCGTGCCGTCGCAGTCGTCGTCGACCCCGTCGCACGTCTTGTCGTCGGCCGCGGCTGCGCCCTCGACGCAGTCGTCCACGACTGCCCCGCTGACACACGAAGTCGTTCCCGTTCCCACGCAGGCGCCGGTGCCACAGGTGGTGGCCTGGGCGGCGTAGTCCTCGTCGTTCGCCCCGTCGCAGTCCTCGTCCTTGCCGTCGCAGGTCGCATCCGCGGAGGCCGGGGCTCCGGCCTGGCAGCTATTGACGACCGCGCCATTGACGCACGAGGTCGCACCCGTCGCCGCGCAGGCGCCGGTGCCACAGGTGGTGGCCTGGGTGGCGTAGTCCTCGTCGTTCGCCCCGTCGCAGTCCTCGTCGATTCCGTCGCAGGTCGCGTCCGCGGCGGCCGGGGTACCGGCCTGGCAGCTGTTGATCACTGCACCGTTGACGCAGGCGGTCGCACCCGTCGCCGCGCAGGCGCCTGTGCCACAGGCGGTGGGCTGGGCCGCGTAGTCCTCGTCGTTTGCTCCGTCGCAGTCCTCGTCCTTGCCATCGCAGGTCGTGTCCGCGGAGGCCGGGGTACCGGCCTGGCAGCTGTTGATCACTGCACCGTTGACGCAGGCGGTCGCACCCGT
>SXOX01000068.1 GCA_005776585.1 Pseudomonadota bacterium
CTCGGCTACCTCTGGGCGCTCTTCGACACGGAGCGGCGCACGCTGCACGACTGGCTCTCGGGCACGTGGCTCATCCGCTCACGGTCGGTGAGGCCGCCCGGGTGAGCCGCGTTCTGCCGTGGCTGCTGTGCTGCGCCGTCGCCTGCACCGCGCGCAAGCGTCCAGTCGACTGGGAGGCGCTCCTGTCGGTGCCCGCTCTAGCCGCCACAGACCCCACTCCCACCGACGCGCCGCCCGCGGAACCCGGTCCCAGTCGCGCGGTCCGGCTCGTCGTGCGCGACCTCACCTCGGAAGGCGAGCGCCCCGTCGCGTTGCCCCAGGACAAGCTGCTGGCGGTGGCGCGACAAGCCGCCAAAGAGGCCGGGCTCGAGGTCGACCCCGACGGCGCCGTCCTGGCGGGGGTGGAGCTGCTCTACGGGCTGACCGTCGACGGCAAGCCTGCGCCCCAGGCCGACCGCGGGCTGCTCTCTTGGGCGGCGCAGGTCACGCTGCGCGTCGAGGACGAGAGCGGCCTGGCCGAGGAGGTCGTCGGTCGCACGCGCGACGAGTCGCCGTGGGTCAAGGCCGCCACGCCCGACCTGGAGGGCGCGCTGGTGCACCTGTATGCCCGCACGCTCGGCGGCGCGTTTCGCGATGCGGTGGCCCAGATCCAGTTCCGCGCGGCGACCGAGGCCGAGGCGCTGGCCGCGCTCGACGCCGACCACCCGGAGCTGCGCTGGGCCGGGATCCGCCGGCTTGCGGACCTGCGTGTGAAGACCGCCCTCCCGCGCCTGCTGGAGTTCCTGCACGCCGACGACGACCTGACGGTCGAGGTCACGATCGCCGCCCTCGGCCGCCTGGGCGACGACGAGACCGTCGAGGCACTCGCGCAGGCGGGTGACGGCCCCGATCCCGATCGGTCCATCAAGGTCATCGAGGCGCTCGGCCGTATTGGTACGGCGAAGGCGCGCAAGTACCTGAGCCTGATCGGCGAGAGCCACCCCGTCGAGCGCGTTCGCGAGCGCGCCAAGCGTGTCCTGGACGACGCCGGAAAACCGCGTTAGGGAACGCCCATGCTGAGCGACACGCGTCACGTTCATCTCATTGGCATCGGCGGCATCGGCGTCTCGGCCGTCGCGCGGATCTTGCTCGCGCGCGGCTTCGCCGTGAGCGGGTCGGACGTGCGCGAGTCGCAGCTCACCTCCGCGCTGCGCGACGAGGGCGCGACGGTCACCATCGGCCACCGGGCCGAGAACCTCGACGGCGCCGACCTCGTCGTCTGGTCGACCGCGGTGCCGGAGACCAACCCGGAGCTCGTCGAGGCGCGACGGCGCGGCATGCCGGTCCGACATCGCGCGGAGGTGCTCGGCGCGCTGCTCTCGGGCTACCGGTCGGTCGGCGTCATCGGCACGCACGGCAAGGGCACCGTCAGCGCGATGATCACGCGCGTGCTGGATGCCGCGGGGCGGGACCCGAGCTTCATCATCGGCGGTCTGCTGCTCGACTACGGCACCAACGCCCGGGCGCGCCGCGACAGCCCGGATCTCGTGGTCGAGATCGACGAGTCCGACGGCTCGCTCGTGCACGTGCGGCCCGAGGTCTTGACCGTCAACAACCTGGAAGCCGACCACCTGAACTACTACAAGGACTTAGACGCCGTCTACGAGGTCGTCGCGGGCGTCCTGTCCCACGACGACGGCCGCCACGTCGCGGTCGTTCACCTCGGCGACCCCGGAGTGCGCGCGGTGCTCGAGCGCGTGACGCGACCGATTCGCACCGTGGGCTTCGGCTTCGACGACGACCTGGGGACGGTGACGGCGAGCATCGTGGGCACGGAGCTGCGTGTCGGGCCCCACGGCTCGACCTTCGCGGTCTCCCGCGACGGCGTCCGGCTCGGGTCCATCGCGGTCCGCCAACCCGGTCGCTACAACGCGATGAACGCGCTCGCGGCCACGGCGACGGGCCTCGTGCTGGGCGTCCCATTTGCGACCATCGCCGCGGGCCTGATGGGCTACTCCGGCATCGAGAACCGCTTCACGGTCGTCGACGTCGCCACGCGCGTCGGCTCGGTGCGGGTCGTCAAGGACTACATCAGCCACCCCACGGGCATTCGGCGCGTCCTCGCCGCCGCCAAGACCCTGTCGGATGGCCCGATCATCGCCATCTTCAAGCCCTACCGCTTCACGATGATCCACTACCTCGGCGACGAGTACGCGGTGGCGTTCCACGACGCGAGCCACACGGTCGTGACCGAGCTCTACACGGCCGGCGAGGTGCCCATCGCGGGCGTCGACGCACCGTGGCTCGTCGACAAGATCCGGGCTGCGGGCTCCGAGGTCACCTTCGTCCCGGAGATGGAGGACCTGCCGGCGTGGCTCGAGGCACGACTCGAGGCCGGCCAGCAGCTCCTGTTCTTTGGGGGCGACGACCTGTTTCGCCTGGCGGACAGGTTCATCGCGCGCGTCGGTGGGTCACGCCCAACCACCTTGACATCATGATGCGGGCTCACTACTCACTGCACCATGCGGACCACGATCTCGCTGGACGACGCGTTCTATTCGGTGATCAGGCGCGCGGCCGCCGCCGAAGGGGTGAGCATCAGCCGCCTCATTGAGCGACTGGTGCGCGAGGGGCTGGCTGACTCGGCGACTGCTCCGTCGGAGGAACCGCCGTACGTCCCAGTGACCTTCGGAGGCTCCGGCGTAGCGCCCGGCGTTCGTTGGGACCGGCTCACAGAGATCGACGATGATCTGCCCTGACGTCAACGTGCTCATCTATGCACACCGCGAAGATGCGCCAGAGCACGGCGCCTACGCCACGTGGCTCCGGGACCTCGTACATCACCCCCAGCCGTTTGCGCTTTCGGAGCTCGTCCTCTCGGCAGTCATTCGCATCGTGACAAACCGTCGGGCGTTCTCTGAACCTACGTCGCTCTCGCTGGCCGTCGGCTTCGTGGAGGGGCTGCGTGCACGCCGCAACGCGCGCGTGGTGCGTCCCGGAGAACGTCACTGGAGTACATTCGTGGAGCTGTGCAACGCGAGCAAGGCCTCTGGCAAACTCGTGGCCGATGCCTATCACGCGGCCATTGCCATTGAGCATGGCCTGACGTGGGCCACGGCCGACAGCGACTTCGCCCGATTTCCGTTGCTGAACTGGCGGCACCCGCTCCGTCCCTGAAATGCGTCACCCCCGGGGCGGCGACGACCGATAGGCCCGAAGCTCGGGCGTGAGCGCGCCGATGACGAGCGCCGCGAGCGCCGCACCCAGTCCACCGCTGACGACCGACACGACCGCGCCGAACGCCGACGCCACGGCCGCGGCCTCGAGGTTGCCGAGCTGCGGTCCGCCGCGAAAGAAGATCATCTGGAGCCCGATGGCCCGTCCGCGCAGGTCGTGCGGGGTCTCCTCCTGGCGCAGCACGCTGCGCAGCACGGTGCCGACCGTATCGGCAGCGCCCACGCCGACGAGCGCGAGGAAGGCGAGCCAAACGGTCGTCGCTAGCCCGAAGGCGACGGTGCCGAGACCGTACGTGACGCCGACGACGAGCAGAACGCGCCCGGTGCGCTCGACGTGGGCGCCAAAGCGCACGACGGCGAGGCTCGCGAGCCAGGCGCCGATGGGCGTCGCCGCGCGCAGCCAGCCGTAGGCGGCGGGGCCGACATGGAGCACGTCCTGCGCGATGACCGGAAGGAGAACCGTGGCCGAGGCGAAGAACGAGGCGGCGAAGTCGAGCAGGACCGCGCCGCGCAGCACCGCATGGCCAAACAGGAAGCGGAGCCCCTCACTCGCGCGCTCGGGTCGTGCGGGGCCCGACGGGGGCAGGACGAGCTCGCGCACCGACAGGACGGCACGAACGACGACCAGGAACGACAGCGCGTTGGCGGCGTAGACGACCCAGCGCGGCAGCGTCGCGAGCGCGAGGCCCGCCAAGAGTGGACCGGCGACGACCGCCGTGCGGTTGCCCAAGGCCACGAGGCTGACGGCGCCGCGCAGGTCGGGCGGTGGCACGAGGGAGGCCAACATCACGTGACGGGCGGGGAAGTCGAACGCCTCGAAGGTCGCGGCCAGAAACGACAGGGCGAAGAACGGCCAGACCGTGCTCAGCCCCACGAACGACCAGAGCGCGAGCACGGCCGGCGGCAGCGCCAGGAGCAGCTGCGTCGCGACGAGCAGCCGGCGGCGATCGACCCGATCGGCTGCGACGCCGCCGAGCACCGCGAAGCCAATCGTGGGGAGGACCCGGGCCAGCGCGATGCCGCCGAGCGCCTCGGCGCGCCAGCCTTCCGGGGCCACCTCCGTCACGTGCCAGAGCAGCGTGGCGGCCTGCATCGAGGTGCCGAGCCGCGAGGTGACCAGAGCCGTCACGTAGGCGCGAAAGTCGCGATGTCGCAGCGCCGCCGTGGCGGGTTGTGCGGCGGGCGCGCTCATGGTGTGCTCGGCCGGTGCCGATCCCCGGACTGACCGCCAGCAACCGCATCCTGTGCGAAGAGTCCGAGCGGCTCGGTTTTCACGTCACGGCCATCACGGGTGCGGACACGGTGCTCATTCACGAGGGGCACGGGCTGCGATTCTACACGCGCGGGACTCAAACCAGCGTGCAGTCGTCGGTCGGGCGCACGATCGCGTTCGACAAGGCGCTGGCCAAGGCCCTGCTCGTGCACCATGGGCTGCCGACGGCCCGCGGGTTTCTGGCCACGACCGAGGCGGACCTCGACCAGCTCGCCGGGCTCGAGGCGCCCTACGTCGTCAAACCCGTCGACGGCAAGCAGGGCGTGGGTGTCACGGTCGGCCTCCCGGACGCGGCGGCGGTGCGGTCGCGCTTCATGGTGCGGACGGGTCCCGTCGTCGTCGAGGAGCTGCTGCGTGGCACCGAATACCGCGTCGTGTGCATCGCGGGCGAGGTCGTCGCAGTCGCGTGTCGCCGCGCGGCGTTCGTCACGGGGGATGGCCAGGCGACCATCGCAGCGCTCGTGGCGCAGAAGAACACGCATCCGTGGCGCGGGGCGGGCCACCTCAACAACCTCACGGCCATCACGTTTGACGACGGTGTCCATGACCAGCTCGCATCGCTCAACCTGACCGTCGCGAGCATTCCAGCGGCGGGCCAGGACGTCCCGCTGCGACGGGCCGCGAACCTCTCGCTCGGTGGCGAGGCGGTCGACGTGACCGACGCCATGAGCCCCCAAAATCGGGCGCTGATGGGCCAGGTCGCGCGCGCGGTCGACCTCGACATCGTCGGCATTGACGTCATTTGCGCCTCGCTCAGTGACCCGATCGCGGCCCAGCCGCACGCCGGCGTCGTGGAGGTCAACGCCTCGCCCGGGCTGCGGATGCATCACTTCCCCATGTCCGGGACGCCACGCAACGTGGGGCGGCTCGTGCTGGAGCACGTCATCGCGCGGCTCGGTGGGAGGCGCTGACCCATGGGGCGCACGCTGTGGGTCATGACCGACAAGCCGGAGACGGCGAGCACGCGCCGGCTGCTCGAGGTGGCATCCGAGCGGGGGCTCACGGCCCAGCGCGTCGCGCCGGCGGAGGTGGTCATCGACCTGCACCCGGAGGCGTCGCTGCGGGGCCTCGACCTCCCGGACGTCGTCCTGGCGCGCATGGGTGGCGGCACCGCGCGCGCGGCCTTCGACGTCCTTCTGGCGCTCGAGGCGCTGGGTGTCCCCATCGTGAGCCCCGCCAGCGCGCTGCTGACGGCGCGCGACAAGTTCCTCAGCGCCCTGACGCTCGGCGCACACGGCGTGCCCACACCGCGGACCGTCTGGGTCGCCCCGGGTGCGGCGAACCTGGCGGTCGACGGCCTTGGCGGGCCCCCCTGGGTGGTGAAGCTGCCGGAGTCGCACCAGGGGACGGGGGTCATGCGACTCGACTCGCTGGCGTCCTTGCGAAGCGTGGTCGACGCGCTCGCCCCGACCACGCCGCGGCTGCTGGTCCAGGAGTACGTCACGACGGCGGCGGGCAGTGACGTGCGCGTCATCGTGGTCCACGGCCAGGTCGTCGCCGCGATGCGACGTTCCGCGCGGGGCGACGAGTTCCGGAGCAACCTGCACCTCGGTGGCGTAGCGAACGCGTTGGCGCCTTCCGAGGCGATCGTCGCGCTCGCGGTGCGTGCGACCGCGGCGTTGGGGCTCGCGGTCGCCGGCGTCGACGTGCTGGAGGCGAGCTCGGGTCCGCTGGTCCTGGAGGTCAACGCCTCGCCCGGGCTGGTCGGGATCGAGTCCACGACCGGGAGCGACGTCGCCTCAGCCATCCTGGACGTAGTCGAGATGACCTTGGCTAATAAAACTAACAAAGTCGACCGCGTGCCCGCAGACCGCCCGTAGCGTCTCGACGTCGACTCCGAGCGCCGCGAGCGTCCCCGCGTTGGCGAGCGGCAGCGCGTGTTCGTTGGGCGCCTCGGGGTTCTCCGCGCCCGAGAGGGCGACCGTGTTGAGCAGCATGCGCTCGTCGTCGACCGCGGGGTCAAAGCGCCGCGCGGCGACCTTGGCGATCGACGGGAAGGCGCGGAGCCGGCCGGCCTGGCGATAGAGGATGACGCGGAGCTCGAAGCGATGACCGAACAGCGGGTGTGATGGCTCCCCAACGGTGGCGCCGTCGAGGAGATCGCACACGGCGTATGGGAACGCACGCCGCGGGGGCTGGCCCTCGGGCGACTCGAACGTGACCGACTGCACCGAGGCGTCGACCCGAGCCACCAGCGCGTCGAGGGTCATCGGCGGGCGAAAGAAGGCGATCCCGCGCGCGGCGCCGGCGGCATGCGGCTTGATGACCGCAGAGCGCCCGTCGCGGAGCCGTCGCTCGACGCTGGCGAGGAGCCCGTCCCGCTCGTGAACGGCCTCGAAGCCAGTTGGAGCCAGAGGTTCGCGTGGCGCCGCCCGGAGAAAGCCGTCGAAGCGCCGATAGGTCTCGGGCTTGCTCGACGAGACGCGAAACGTCGGGTTGATGCACTGGACGGCGTTTGCGGGCAGGGCGCCATCGAAGCGCTCTTCGAGGTGACGGCAGAACAGGTCATGGAACGCCGCGGTCACCGGGCGCGCTCCCAAGCGGAGCACTCCGTCATCAAGCTGGACGGCGCGGCGCAGCGCGTCGGACGCCGCGACCGCCACGATGGGGCCCTCGGGGAGTTCCGCCACACGGGGAAGCCACTGGAGCCGAGCGTGACCATGGCGCTGCGCGAGGCCATGTGCCAACGCCTGCGCGAGCAACGCGCGCTCGTAGCGCACGCCGGTCGACGACCCGCCGCGCATGGGAAAGAGGAGTAACGGCGCGACGCCGGAGAGCTCGCCGGCGGCCTCGGCGACCCCAGCGTAGAGCGCCTCCTGGTGCGTGCCCGGCAGGTTCGAGATGCCGCGCGTACCGCAGCCATTGAGCTCCAACAGATGAAAACGGAGCGAGCCATCGGCCTGACGGACGGGCATGAAGTCCGCCGAGGCGTACGCAAATCCCAGAGGAGCCCTGGGCGCCTCCGCGGGGACCGTGTCTACGTCGGCGAGCTCGGCCGGCAAGAGCGCACCGTCTTGGCCGCGTCGCACGTGCGCGCGATCCTCGAAGCGCGTCGTGCCCGCAAGGCCGTCCTGGAGCTCGACGAGGGTGTCGATCGACAATCGCGAGAGCACGCCGTGGCCGCCCCTCAACGCGGCGCCGCGCCCATCAGCCCGCACGCGGCGAGGCTCCCGAGCGCGGCTGCGACGTAGGTGGTCGCAAAGCGGCTGGTCTCCCGAACGAGGTCGAGTGACAGGCCGAGGCTCTCCAGCGTGTCCGCGTTGCACAGCGGGAGAATGAAGCGGTGACCTGGCTGACCCGACTGCTCGGTAGAGTAGGTGATGTTGTTCAACAACATGCTGGGCGTCGGCGCCTCGGGGTTCCAGCGGGCGCTGGCGATCTTGGCGATCGCCGGACAGGCCCGGAGGACGTCCCCATCGCGATAGACGACGATGCGCATCTCGAACTTGTGGCCAAAGAGTGGGCTCGCTGCATCGGGGATCGTCGCGGCGTCGACGTACTCGCAGAGCGTGTAGGGGAAGGCCGCGCCCGGTGTCGCACAGATTCGATTGGTGAGATCGGTCGAGCGCGTGACGGCCGCCTCGATAGTGGCGCGACTGGCGTTGACGTCGAGGAAGAACTCGATGCCGTGCCCGAGCCCGGTGCCCTGCGGCTTGATGAGCAGCGGCTCACGACGCTCCGCGTGCCAGCGCTGAATCTCGGTGACCAAAGCATCACGCGACCCGGCCCGACGGAACTCCCATCGCGGACGCACTGACGGAAAGCGCGCCGCGGTCGTCGGGGCGAGCGTGTCGAGCACGTCGTAGGCGACGCTCTTGTCCGCGCCGGCGACGAAGCAGCGATTGACCGCGAGGAAGGGCGGTGGTGCGTCGCCGCCCAGCCGCTTGTACGCGTGAAGGCAGAGGCGGTCGTTGACGATGGCGACCACGCGCCGGCCCGCAAGCCATGGGGCCCCGTCGCGGAGCTCGATGGCCTCCATCAGCTCGCGAATGTAGCCAAGCACCAAGGCCGTGGAGGCACGCGCAGGAGTCGTCGCCCGCAACGCATCGAGGCCACAGACGGCCGCGGCGTGCCCGCTCGCGGCGAGGCCGGCCCGCAACGCGTCCACATAGAGGACCTTCTCGTAGAGCAGCCGATTCTGGCGCGGGTTGGGCGAGGACTCGCGCTCGGACGCGGCCACGAGGATGACCGACGGTTCGCCGGAAGGCAGCGAGAGCTCCAGCGTGCGCAAGTTCCCCAAGATGGCCGCAATCGCGATCTCGGGGAGGTTGGTCAGGCCCCCGATGCCGCTGCCGTTCAGCTCGAGGAGGTGGACGCGACGGGCCTCGGGCGGGCCGCTGACGAGGAAGTCGAGGGGAGCCACGCAGAACCCATTCAACAGGTCCGCCGCGACGCGGCAGGCGCTCTCCTGAGTCACGAGTGAGACGACGTCGGGCTGCTGGCGGTCACGAATGACGCTGCGGTCCTCCTGCGGGAACCCGAGCAGGGGAGCGACGCCGAGGAGCGTGTGGAGCGAGAGGTTGAGGGTGGAGTCAGCGGTCATCGTTCCGGTCCCGCAGCGGCCATCGCGCGGGCGGCGGAATCTGCCACATCGAAGCCTCCGGAGGAAGCGGAACTGGACACGTCACGCTGCGCTGCTCCGCGCGCGCCTTCCCCCGCCCTAGGGCCGCTTTCGGCTCCCCTCCGGCAGGTACCAGTGTCCGTGCGCGGGGCTCAACGGAGCGGGCTGCGTCGAGTGAATGACCGTGTCGTGTGAGGGCGGACGCCGCGTCGCCGCGGGTGCCTCGGGAGGGCGCGGTCGCTTGGGCAACGCGATGGTGGCCTCCGCGTCCTCGGTCGCGGGAGAGCCGGGCGCAGGTCGGGGAGCCGAGCGGCCCGGCAGATACCAGAGCCCGGAGTTGTCGAGGCGTGGATCGCGGGTCGGTGCCGCTGCGCGTGCGTCCACGGCCGCGCGTGAGGGGGGCCGTGACCCCACGGGGCTGCGTTGGGGGGCCGGCTGCGGCGCGCGAGGCTCCTGCCAGCCGACGGACGAGGCGCTCGTCGCCGCGACGGTCGCGTAGGGTGACCGCTCCGGCGGCCCTTCCGGGACCAGTCCGGTCTGCACGCCCGTGTCGATGCCGCGCCTCAGCCGCTTGCCGCCAAAACCCCACGGGCTCGCTGCGACCTCGCCGGCACGCTCGTGAAAGGCGCTGGAGCTCGCCTGAGCTGCCAGCCCGAGTCGCGCCGCGACCGCGGTCACGGTCTCGCAGTAGATGAGCTTCGTGTTGCCGATCCGGATGACGTCGCCATCGGACAGCCGGCGGCGCGCGTCGATCCGCTCGTCGTTCACGAAGGTGCCCCGTTCGCTGCGGGTATCCACGACGTAGGTCGCGCCGGGCGCGTAGGTCTCGATCTGACACTGGCTGCGCGCGATCGCAGGGTCCTGCAAGGAAAGCTCGCCGTGGTCGCGCCCGATGGTGAGCACCTGACGCCGCGTGGCGTAGGCGCTGCCCGGCTCACCCGGCCTGCGAATCACGAGCCACGTCGCGCACGGCGCCTCGAGCAGGTCGCGCGCAAAGAGCATCTCGGTGTCACCGAGCGTGATGCGGTCGGCGTGCTCCAGGCTGACCGGGCCGCGAACGATGGCTCCGTTCTGGCGCACCTCGGCGTCGTCCAATGGGCGCAGCGTGAAGACGCCGGCTGCGTGCGAAATCTGGGCGTGGCGGGCTAGCACGAGGTCGTCGCGAATGATGATGTCGTTGCCCGGCGCGCTGCCAAAGGTCAGGAGGTCCCGCGTGAGCTGACAGCGATAGACCCTGTTCCCTGCCTCCAACAGCAGATACCCGTGCACTCGGCTCACGGCGCGTCCTCGTCGGCGAGCGCGACCCACGAGCCATCGTTGCGGCAGCAGCGCGTCAGGCAGCGGCGCTCGTGCCCCATCCGGCGCGTGGCCGTGCGGGGTGGCACCTCGGGGCCGGGTCGGCAGACGGACAGGCAATCCCGTCGGGCACAGCAGCGACTGCCGAGGCAATCGAGCCCGGCCGCGCAGTCCGCCGGTGCGACGCACACCATGCCCGGCTCGCCCGTCTCATAATGAATGTCTGCCCCCGGTCGACTGCACGCCACGACGACCAGGCTCGACGCGACGACCGTCGCGAGCCCCCGCCAGGAAAATGACGCGCGCCGTCGCGCGACGGCCGTGGCCTCTGGCATCGGTGCCATGGGGTCGTATATTAGGGGCGCTTCACCGGCCTCGCAACGGCATCGCTGCCGGTCCGAAACGCAGAAGCAATCCTCAGGAGGGCACATGGCAGGCTGGCAAGACGAGCTCGTGGCAACGCTCACGGGGGGCGAGGGGGGCGCGTCCACCCAGGGCCCGACGACCGATTCGCGCGCGACCGCGTCCGCGCGGGCTCACGAGGTCTTCGAGCTCTTGAGAACGGCATTTGGCTCCGCGATCGCGTCCGTTGCGGGCCGGCTCAACACCACCGTGGAGGGGCGACACGATGAGGGCGCACACCGCGGTCGGTGGACGTTCGCGGCGCGCTCGATCACCCTGCGACTCGACGCCGACGCAGCGCGCGTGTTCCTCTCCGCCGATGTGGGACACGACCTGGCGCTGGAGGAGCTGGACGTCGCGCAGGATGGCGCCGTGACCGACGCCCGGGGCCGCCCGGTCGCGACCGACGAGCTCGTGCAGCGCTTCGTCACGCTGCTGTTTCGGGGCTGAGGACTGCGGCCGGTACTTGCAGCCGACCAATTCGGCGCCGGCCCGCCTTGTTGAACGAAGGTCGTCTGCTATCCTGCGGCCGGTCTGCGCCGTCGGACCCGTCCAAAGGAGCCTCCGTGACCCAATCGCTGCATACCCGAAATCTCGTCGCCCTCGCCTGCGCCGTCGTGCTGGGCGCCACCGCCGGCCTTGGCCAGACGGCCGCCGCGCTGGAGCTGACTGAGCGCCAGGTCAAGCTCGGGCCCGAGCTCAACATCCCCGCCGCGCGCAAGGCCGCCGAGGACCTCTTCAAGCTCGACGCCCAGGGCGACGAGCCGATTTACCTCATCATCGACGTGCGTTCCGGCTTCACGCCCGCGGCCCTGGTGCTGGTGGACGCCATCGCGGCGGTCAAGAGCAAGGTTCACGCGGTCATCCATTCGGAGGCCATCGGCGCGGGCGCCGTGGTCGCGATCTTCTGCCACAAGCGGGCCATGTTCCCGAACGCGACGCTGCTGTTCACCGCGTTCCAATACGACAACGAGAAGACGATGAAGGAGCAGCCGCCCGTTCCGGCCACGGTCGCAACGACCATCCTGGAGCGCGCCTATGCGACGGTGGCCAAGCGCGCGGGGCTCGGACAGGACGAGCTGAAGCAGAAGGCCAACAACGGCTGGTACCTCACGGCGGCGGAGGCCAAGAAGGCCGGCCTCGTCGACGAGATCGTCGAGCGCGTCACGTGGCAGGAGCTGGCGACCGAGCTCATCGAGGTCAAGAAGACGAGCACCGTGCGCGAGACGCGGCCCCTGCCGCCGTTGGCGCCGACCAAGAAGTCCAAGTAGCGCCGTGCAGGACGCGTACCTCGCGCTGGCCCTGCGGACGCCGATTAGCCGAAACTTCGGCAGCTTGGCGCAGGTGCGCTGCGACGACCTCGCAGCGGTGCCCTTGCGCGCCTTGGTCGAGCAGCACGGCCTCGATCCAGCCCTAGTCGACGACGTAATCTACGGTTGCGCCAATCAGGC
>SXOX01000069.1 GCA_005776585.1 Pseudomonadota bacterium
CCCCTAGGTCGGCGGTTCAAGTCCGCCTCCTGCTACCATCCACATCGGGGACTACTTCGCGGGGTTGAGGCGCGCGTCCAGCGCCTTGATGCGGGCCTTGCTCTGCGCGAGGCGGGCGCGCGTCGCGGCGAACGCCTCCATCACCATCGGGACATCGTCGTTTCGATCGAGGAAGCGCGCATCCGGGGCGCGCTCGGGGGCGCTGCCGCCGGCCTGCGTGCTCGTCGTCGCGCAGCCTTGCGCGGCCCCAGCCAATCCGAGTGACATCACAGTGAAGCTCATCCACGTCCGCATCGCACACCTCCGAGCAGCCCGGCTCAATCGGTGCGTTGGTTGCCGGAGCGCGCCGCGGTGATCGGGCGATTCTGGAGCGGCTAGTGCTTTGGCTCTCCGGCCTCGAAGGGGACCTCGACCTCGATCACGTACTGATACGGCAGAAGCGTCTCGTCGCGCCGTCGCAGGCGATAGCCCGCCTCGGTCAGCTCCGCAACGACGCGGTCGGGACCGATGCGCGCGTGCTCAGGAGGGCCCACGGGCAGATCGCCAAGCTTGAAGTCGACGATGATCACGCGACCGCCCGGGGTCAGCTTTCGGCGCAGCCGCGAGAAGTACGCCGCGCGGTCGTCGATGTGATGGTAGGTGTTGACGACGAGGACGTGCGACGTCCCGGCGTCGAGGCGCGGATCCTCCGGCGTACCAAGCCGTGGGATGACATTCATCAGACCATCTCGGCGCGCTCGGGCTTCGAGCCAGCCGACCATCTTGGGCTCGATGTCGACGGCGACGACGCGCGCCTGCGGATGCGCGCGTGCGACTCGCATTGCGAAGTACCCGGTACCCGCGCCGATGTCGGCGAGCTGGGCGTGGCCGCGAAGTCCAATCCACCGCAGTACCTCGTCTGGCTTCTGCCACGCGTCGCGCTCGGGGCTCTCGAAGACACGGGCCCAATGCTCGGGGTCTTCGAAGCGATGGTGAGCGTGATCGACGTGATGCCCATGGCCCGCCGTCGCACACCCGGCGACCAGCAGCGCCGCGACGCTCGCGGTGTGACGCGGCGGCCTCATGTGGCCTTGCCTCGCGCGCCGGCCGCAGCTCGCGGCGCCTTGGGTCGCACCTCGGGGCGCGGGGCGAGCACCTGAACGATCGCGCTCTCGACCCCCCGCGTCTCGAGGTCCGCCATCAAGGCCGCACCGAGCCGTGCTGTCGCCAGATCGCCACACAACGTGTAAAGGCGGACCATCGCGTCAATCATCGTACACAAAAAGTCGAGCTGATATGCCCGTGTCGAGGCCTGCCAGGCCTTGCGCGCGCTTCTGGGCGGGTCGCCTCCGCCCCACGCGGCGACATCGTCGACCGGCAGCCTCCAGTCCGCGTGCTCGGGTCGACTCAAGAACGCGCGGGCCTCAGCAGGCTTGGGTGCCTCCGTGGCTGTGAGTGCCGGCAACGCTAGCGGTGTCCGCGCAATGTGGCGCCACGTGTCGCAGGTCTGGACGAGAGCCGCCTGATCCTCGGCCCCGTCGGCGAGCCCGTCCAGGATGGGCCCAATCACGGCCGCCGCGTCCTCGAGCGACATCGCCACCGGGGGACAGGCATGATCGGCCAGCATCTCGTCGCGCAGGACCTCGGCCTCACCCGCGCGGTGGTGGGGGAGCACGAAGCCGTCCGAGAGCGTGAAGCCGCCCTCGTCGGCCCAGAAGGTGGCGTACGCGAGGCGTTCGGTGCCAATCGGGTGCGCGATGGCGGCGATGATGGTCAAAGCACCGTCATGGCGGCACGGAAAGACATACGCGCGGCCAGGGGAGGCGCTGGTGGTGCGGGTCGTGGGCGCGATGGCCCGCGTGCGTAGCCGCATGAGCGCGGCGTCGATTCGCCTTCTGTTGGCGCTGGTCACACAATCGCGCCCCTCCTTCAGCGTGGTGATCGCGACCGGCGAGCCCTCGGTGGCGATGGCATCGATCATCAGCTCATGGACGTTCGCCAGCTCGGGCGCCTGCAAGCACCGCCCATACGTGGCCGCCGCGGTCATCCCGACATGCCGCCGGCACTCGCCGAGGCGCTCGACGAGCATGGTCCGCATCAGGTCGTCGGGCGCGGCGACGAGGAGATTGGCGATGTGCAGCGCCAGCTCGTCCTCCCCGTCGGAGAAGACCAGCAGCTGATACAGCGGCAGGTCGGCGATCGTCTCGGCCGCCTCCTGCCCGCGCTGGGTGGCGGCGCGCTCGGCCCAGCCGAGATCGTCTTGAGTGAGGAGCCAGCTCGCCGCCACGCGCGACAAGACCCCGGCGGAGCGATCCAGCGCCAGGTTCTCCAGCATGGCGCGCTCGGAGTTCGTCAGGCCGATGGCCCCCAGCGCGTCGATGACGAGGCTCGAGTCGGCCAGGCTCGTGAGCCCCGAGCGCAGCCGCTCCATGAGCGCGGCCCGGAGCGCGGTCTTGTCGAGGCCCTGGAGCCGCCGCTTCATCGCCGCGCGCGACGTCGGCGGGTCGTCGAACAGGCCATCGAGGGTGCCGCGCACACCGGTGATGCTGATGACCTTGGCGGTACGGGGGCGAGCCATGAGCCGAGAACCTCTCAGGGTCGAAGGGGCGCGTCAATCGAGGCGCGTTCGGAGTTGACGGTCGGGTGACCGCCCGACTACGGTCGGGCCGTGGCCAAGGCACCCCAGAACGAGGACGGCGCGACATCCGGCGGGCGGGACATGGGGCTCCCTGCCTTCGATCGCAAGCGGCGACGCGCGCGGAGCAAGCCGGCGATGATCGCCTTCTCGGTGTTCATCTCGGTCGTCGGTGTGGGCTTCATCTTTGCGTCGTGGCTCTTCAGCGGCACCGTCCAGATCGAGCAGTCGCTGAACGAGCCCCCCAAGATCCTCGAGATCGTCGTCGATGGCGGCAACCTCTCCAAGTACAACTATCCCGACATCGGCGAAGGCGGGATCGACGTGCCGGCGGAGCTCCCCGTTCGCATCGAGTGCGAGACGACGATCAGCCGCGTCCGTGCGCGCTTCACGCTCAATCTCGACGGCGTGGCCCATGAGTCGGTCGCGTGCTCCTTCGAGGTCCGAGTCGCCGCCGAGCCTCGCGGAGCGCACCCCGCCAAGCTGCTCATGCGCGCGCAGGACGACGGGCGCATCCTGGATGAGGAGCCCTTCGCCGTGCGACCCGTCGAACGACGCGACGCCATCCGGGTCACACACCTCGTCCCGATCGACGTGGAGGACGCGCCGCCAGCGCCGACCGGGCTTCGGGCTCCGGAGCAGGTCCGCGCGTGGGGCAAGCTGTGGTTGACGGACGCGCCGAAGAAGTCGGCCGATCTCGTGGTCCTGGTCTTTGTCGGACGTGTCGGCGGCTCTGGCGATCTCGAGCTGGCAGTGGACCGCGCGGCGTTGTCCAACGGCACGCTGGAGCCCAACCTCGCGTCGCTCGTGCCCTATCGCACCTTTGGACCGGGCGGTGGCGTCTACTACTTCCGAACACCGAACGCGGTGACGATTGGCACGGCGATTGACGGCGGCAAGCTGTTCCGGCTCGTCGCCGCGGTGATGACGCGCGAGGCCTCGAGCCGCTTTGTCGCCGAGCACGTCCAGGTCGTCGAGAGCACGTCAGGGAAGGCGTTCACGGTACAATGGAAGCCTGCGACCACGACGGCCTTGGGGAACCTCGCGTTTCGCGGGCTCGTCTCCGAGGACCTGCGCGTCATTCGCGAGGGCGGCGTCGGAGCGCGTCCGGCGGGCCGGGTCAACCTGGGGACACCCCAAGCGCCCGCGCCCACGGGCCTGCCCGCCACCGAATAGGCTCGGCTCGTCAATTCCGTTCGGACTCTAGACGTAACGCGTTGACGCCCGTGAAGTCCTTGGGCTAGCATCGCCGCCCGATTGCCCGCGGAATGGCCTGAAACGGGGCCGGCCCGTGGGTGCGTTGGGGGTCGTCCCCAAGGACGCGGAGATTGCGGTAGCGGACGTTGACAGCGGCTCGAGCGAGGCGACGATGGCGGGACCGAAAGTGAAGCTGAAGAAGGGCGGCGGCGGCGAGGGGACTCCCCCGATCGACCCAGCGGTCGCAAACGCCCAGACCGCGGACGCGATGATCCAGGCGGTGCTGGCCACCGATCGCACGGCCGAGGAGGTCGCGCTCGCCAAGGAGCACGAGCAAGCCCAGCTGCGACAGCGTTGGAGCATCGGCGCGCTCGTCACGCTCGTGCTGGTCGTCGGCGCTGGCGCCGCGGGCTCGTATGTGGTGCTCGGCGACGAGGTCATGCGCGAGCAGTGGGCGCTCTTCTGGGAGGGCAAGCTCAAGGAGGAGGCCGACAAGAAGTGCCAGGCCGACTGCGAGCGCAAGCAGAAGGAAGACCTCGCGACCATGAACCGGTACGGCGAAATCAACCTCTTCTACTCGCCGCGTGACGCGAAGGTGAAGGTCACCAAGGTCATCTACAAGGAGACCATCCCGGAGTTCATGGAGCGCTACGAGCGGGGTGGCGAGGACAAGCGCCAGCCTGGTGGCGAGGAGCCGCTCAAGCAGGTCGAAGAGGTCATGGGCAAGCTCAAGGGCAACAGCTACTTCGAGAACCTGCCCCTGCACGACCTCGGCGTGCTCGAGCGCAGCGAGGACAACACGACCGTCTTCACCTACGAGTACAAAGTCGAGATCACCCACACCGACGAGCAGGGCAAGAACGACTACAAGCCGCGCTCGTACCTGCTTCACAGCCAGTTCAGCTACCACCCGCCGCCCGCGGGCTGGACGCCGCTGCGCTTTCAGGAGGTCGCGGGCAATCAGTTCGTCGCGCCCTTCAATGGCTGCAACCTCATCCCGGAGCCGACCGTCTTCAAGTGCATGTACGCGGAGACGATGTACAAGGTGAAGTGCGAGGTCGAGCGCGCGCGCAAGGCGGCCAAGGACCTGGCCAAGGAAGAGAAGAAAGAGTGGAAGGACTGGACTCCGGAGGAGGAGGCCACGTTCCGCGCCAACTCGCTCATGGAGACCTCGGGTGTCGCTCCGGAAGAGTGGCAGCAGCGCGTCGACGAGCTCAAGGGCTACACACAGGTGCCGGAGGCGTGGACGCAGGCCCAAGAGATCCCGGAGAAGTGCGAGTGCGATGCCGAGGTCGAGATCAAGAGCCCCGATGGCAGCAAGGAGACCAAGACGGGCCTCGATGCGTGCGATCTGTGGAAGGGCCCGCCGGATCCGTCCAAGCCGCCCAAGGATCCCAAGAACCTGGGTGGCTACTGCAAGAGCTGGAAGAAGCCGCTTTAGGCCCCCTGCCCTGTCGTCATTCTCGAGTTGGAGGTCGCCATGACCCTGCGTGCAAGTCTTGTCACTGCGGTGGTCGGCGCCGCGCTCGCTACGTCCTTTGGATGCAAGTCCAACCTCGCCGAGCGCATGCAGAAGGCCGGCGACGAGCGCGAGAAGGACGCGGCCGCCAAGGCCAAGGGGCTCGTCGAAGAGTGGGAGAAGGGCCTCGCGTCGAGCTTTCCGGCCGCGAGCGCGCCACGGGCATCCAAGGAGGACCCGGCCATGATCGGCTGGCGCCGCGCCGGCAAGGACGAGGAGTTCGCCAAGCGCGCGGAGGCCATGATCACCGAGTTCGGCGATACGAAGGCCGGTGAGCTGCTCAAGGAGGGCCGGCTGCTGTTCGACGCCTCGTTTCGCTTCTGGGTCGGGACCGAGCTCGCGTACTTGAAGGAAGGGGCCGGTGCAGCACCGGATCCGTCGGCGCCGACGGCCAAGAAGGACGAGATTCCGCGCCGTCGTACGCCGATCATGGAGTATGCGGGGATCCTGCGGCAGTTCCTCCAGAAGCACCCGGAGAGCCCCTTCGCGCCGGTCGCGGCGTTCGACCTGTTCTTTCTGCCCATCGCGCACTTCTACAAGGCGCCCGACTACTTCGGTGTAGGTCGCATCACGTCGTTTACGCCATACTATCAAATCCTGTGGGACTTCCCGCGCAAAGAGCTCGAGGAGTACGAGTACTACCGCGACCGCCTCATGAAGGAGAAGGTCCCCGGCTTCGGCGAGAAGCTGCCGTTCGAGTTTCGCGACCTGGCCGTGCAGAAGCCGTGGCTCGAGAAGCTCGCCGTCTCGATTGGCGAGGCCAAGAAGACGCTCGCGGGCTCGCCACTCGCGGCGACGCTCGACCGCTTCGACGCTGACGTGAAGGCCGCGGCCGCCAAGATCGTCATTCCGGAGGAGTATCCGGTGCTGGCGGGCACGCGCTCGACGATCGCGGCATCACCGTACACGGTTTTGGTCGTTGGACCCAAGGGCGTGTCCTTCGAGACCGACAAGCCCGGCGGCGACGAGGAGCGGGAGTCGAAAGAGCTCCTCCCGGCCAACGCGAAGCTCGACTACGCGCCGGCCAAGCTCGAGGACGGGCTCAAGAAGGCGCTGTCCGATCTCGCCATGCGCCAGACGGATCGCCAATACCTCGAAGACCTGGACCTGCACGCCGCAGGCACCGTGCCGGTCTCGATCCTGGAGCCGATCTCGCGCGGCCTGATCGCCCGCGAGGCGACGTGGTTCGATCTCGTCGCGCGCCGGCGCGAGGACGGCACGCTGCGCCTCAAGCGCATCCCGCTCATCCTGCCCGAGAAGCAGGCCGAGTCACGGGCCTACACGACTCCTCTGGGCAAGTGGTCGTGCACGTTCGTCGGGAACACCTCGGACCCCAACTCGGACGCCAAGATCCCGCCAGAGAAGGCCGTCGCGGCCGTCTTCGACGATGGGAAGCAGGCGGCGCCGATGCTCCTCGGCGAGACGACGGGCGAGGCACCCGCGGCGGTCAAGCACGACGCTAACGCGCTCGGCGGGTTGCTGACCTTCGTCTACGACCGTGAGGGACCCGTCGTGCTCGGCTTCCACGAGAGCGTGAACCAGGCCCAGATGCACGAGGTCTTCAACGCCGTCGCCTACAAGGAGTGCACGGCCACCCCGGAGTGCAAGGGCAAGATGGTGCTGCGGCCCGACCTGCTGCTCATGGTGTGCCGCTAGACCGGTGCCGCTAGACCGGGACGGTCCTCACTTGTTGACTTCTTTCTCGGCGGCCGGAGGGGGCTCGGCCATTCCGCGGCGGAGCTCGGGCGCCGGTCGCACGAGCAGGTTCCCAGCAGGCGCCGGTCGACCCGAGTGCGGAGGCGGTGAGCGACCGACACAGCCCGCCGTGCACAGACTGAGCAGCGCGACGACGAGCGCCACCGTGGCCCGGCCCGCAGCGCTCCGGCGCGTCATGGCCCGAATAGCGCCGCGCCGATAGCCGCGGGATCGCGCAGATCGGCGCGATTGCTGGCCGGCACGGGCCCCTTGCCGTCATCGAGTTCGAGCAGCTTGACGCCGTTGTCGTCCCCGGTAAATCGCCCAACCGGCGTCCATGCAAGCCACCCCGTTCCGTCAGCGTAGAGAAACGCCCGCGGCGTGCCATCTCCCGTAACCTGGTGGACCCGCATGCGCCCAGAGACGTCTCCCACGACGAGCCAGGCGCCGTCGCCCGAGAATGCGGCCACTTCGACGGGACCGTCGAGCGCGACCGCCTCGGTCGTCGCCGTCGCCATGATCCATCGGTGGAGCTTGCCATCCTCGGTGACTACGACGACCGCATCGGGCGCAAACGCCAGCGCGACGGGGCGCGACGCAGCCAGCTTCATCACGACCGCTGGCTTGCGATCGCCGGCGGGAATCATCGTCATCATGACCGTGCGGTCTGCATGGATGGCCGCCAACGCAAGCCCATCGGGGCGCCAAGCGAGCGCGCGCACACCGCTGGCTGCGAGACCGACGTTGTACAGGAGCTGGCCGGTCCCTGACGCATGAATTGACGCCGTCCCCTGCTCCGTCCCGACGGCGACCCGCGCGTTGTCCGGGGCCGTCCGAACGGTGGTCGTGGCCTCGCCGGCTGGACCAATCTCGCCGAGCGTCTTCCCATCGGCGACTGCCAGACGCCGCGCGGCACCGGCCGTGCCCATCGCGACGACGACCTCGCGCCCGTCGGTCGTGACGTCGCCCGCGGGCGCACGTGTCCCGACGTCCCAGACGATGCGCTCTCCGTCGAGCAGCTTGACATGGCCATCCAAGGTGACGACCGCGGTCCGCGTCGCGTCGGGCCCCGGCACGGTCGCGAGCGCCAGCACCCGGGCATGCCCGGCGACGCGCGCAGGACGCGTGCCACGCGCCAGATCGAGCGTATGCACGACCCCGTCCTGCCCGCCCGCCAAGACCTGCCTCCCATCGGCCGATAGCGCGAGTGCCGGTGGACCCGACACCGTCGCACCGGCGTCGGTGGCCTTGCCGGTCGTCGTATCGATGAGCCGCAGCCGACCGCTGGAGTTGGCCGTGAGCAGCGCCCCGTCGCCAGGCCGAAACGCCAGGGCGCCGACCGTGATCGGCTCGCTCCCGCCGTCTGCGTCTTCGGCCGCAAGTTCCTTCCGCTGCGCCGCCGCGGCGTCCCACAGGCGCACGGTGTCGTTGGCCCCGCCGGTCGCAAGAATGGGCGACGTGGGGTGAATGGCCAGCGACGTGAGCAACGCCCCGTGATTGACGACCTTGCCCGGCCCAGCGGCCTCGAGGTCCAGAATCTGAACGACCCCGGTGCTCGAGGCCGCGGCGACATAGCGACCGACGCGGTCGGCCACGACGCGGGTGATGAGTGGCTCCGCGTCCACCTCAAGGCGCACCTTGCCCGTAACGACGTCGCGAGGAACGATACGACGACCCGTCCCCGCGTTCACCACGACGATCGTGCGTCCATCCCCGCTGAAGGCCGCCGCGTAGGCCGGCCCGCCACGCCCGAGCTTGAGCGGCGCGCGGCGCTCGCCGGTGACGTCAGCGGTGGTCGAGAGCGAGACCATGGTGCGCGTGTGGTCAGCGACGAGCAGCTCCTTGCCGGTCTCGTCGAAGCCGAGAGCCCGAACGCCCCCGTCGAGCTTCTTGAGCGCGCGACCGCTGCCGCTCGACCCCAGGTCCCAGAGGTGCAGCTCGCCCTCCGCGGTGCCTGCGGCCACGAGCTTGCCGTCCGGGCTAATCGCCAAACCGGCGACTGGGCCCTGCAGGCCCTCCAGCGCGCGCGTCGGAGTGCCGGTCTTTCCGTCCCTCACCGTCAACGCGCGATCGTCCGAGGACGTCACGAGGAGCGCGCCATCGCGTGAGAAGACCGCCAGCCGCGTGACGCCCCCCTGGCCCACGCGGAGGGTGGGCGTGAGCCCCGTGGGCTTCGTCGCCGCCTTGGGGGCAACGGCGGGAGCGGCAGGCTGCGGACGGGCCGGGCCAGGCGCGCTTGCGACGTTCGACGGCACGGCCGCCGGAGCGACGCTTGGCGGGGCCACGGCAGCGGTCGCGTCTTTGGGCGTCGCGACCGGAGCCGGTCGCGCGGTCGGGCTCGGCGTGGAAGCGGGCCCCGGAGGCGCCGGTGCGCGCTCCATCCATTGCCACCCGAAGGCGGCGCCGCCGGCGAGCAGCCCGAGCGTGGCGCCCAAGGCGACGATCTTGCGACCCGAAGGCCCGCGCCCCGCAGGCTCGACGCGGTCGACCGCGCGCGCCAGATCGACGCGCGGACTCTTGGGTGGCAGCCCGCGGGCCAGCCGATTGATGTGATCGGCGATCTCGGTCACGAGCGCCTCGGCGGACTGCGGGTGGCGCGCGGCGGGATCCCGCGCCAGGAGCCCATCGACGAGCGCGGCCACCCCGGCGTCGATCTCCGGCGCGACCTGCGCGAGCGGCATGGGCTCCTCTTCGAGCTTGCGGTGCAGGAGCTCGACGGGATCCTCGGCGTCGTAGGGCCGCAGCCCGGACAGCATCTCGTAGAGCACGACCCCGAGCGCGTAGAGGTCGTGCGCCGGCGCGGGCGGCTCACGGCGAATCTGCTCAGGGGCCACGTAGTGCGGCGCGACCTGAAGATGCCTCTGGGTCGCCAACGAGCCCGCAGCACGGAGCGGCGTATTCGTGTAGCCGTGGAGCTTGATGTGGTCGCGCGCGGCAGTCACCTGGGAGACGAGCACGTTCTCCGGCCGGACGTCGCCGTGGACGATGCCGTGCTGATGCGCCTCGGCAATGGACGTCGCAATCTGCCGCGCGTTGTCCAGGCTACGCCAGATCGTGAGCCGCCCTTCCTCTCGAAGCACGCGATCGAGCGGGCGCGCATCGACGAGCTCCGTGAGCCACGCGACGACTCCGGGGCGTTCGATCATGCGCAGCGTGCGAACCGTCGTGTCGCTGCGCAGCTTGGCCGCGTCGGCGACGCGCGCCCGAAGCTCGGCCAGACGCGCGTCATCGAGGTGCGTTCGCGGATGGACCGTCCGAAGCGCCAGGTCGACGCCGTCGTCGAGATCACGGCACCGATAGACCACGCCCAGAGGCGTATCCTCGACCCGCCGCTCGATACGGAAGCGCTTGTCCAGCGCGACGCCGAGGAGCATGTCCCGCATCCACCCCGCCGCGGGGCGCAGAGACCCGCACGACGCGCAGCGCGGATCACGGCCATCACGCGTCTCTTGGCAGCTTCCGCAGTATGCCCCCACCGCTCGACCTCCAGCGCCGCCGCTCGCCAATCGGGCCCCCATAACGGCGCGCGAGGATTGACGAAAGCGGGCCGATGCTACTTCCCGCTCACGGAAGGGTCAACGAAAGCGGCGAATCTCGCGTTCACCTCGTCGAGCCGACCGACCGGCCTCACGCCGAATCGCCCGAGCCCCATCCCTATGCTACGGTGAGCGCCCGATGAGCCAGGACAAGCCGCCCTTCGATCCTTCGAACCCGACCGTGCCGCCCTCGGAGCGCGAGACTCGCAAGGTCTCGGGCGTCGGAGGTCGACCTGGGACCTCGCCCTACTACGATCAGGACGCGGCCCCCACGCTGGAGGTCGCGCCGCTCGAGGACGAGGACTTCGACAGCCCCGAGGGGAGTCGCGGGCTCGAGCAGCGCATCCTCGAGAAGATGGCGCAGCACGACGCCTCGGCGCGGGTCCGGCAGGATCCGCTGATTGGGACGCTCGTGGCCAACCGCTTCGAGATCATCTCGAAGATCGGCGCCGGCGGCATGGGCGTGGTCTACCGTGCGCGGCAGCGGGGCATGGACCGCAACGTCGCCATCAAGATCCTGACGAAGCAGGGCTCGCAGAACGAGACGGCCGTCCGGCGCTTCCAGCGTGAGGCGCTCGCCGTCTCAAAGCTCGAGCATCCCAACACGGTCCGTATCTATGACTTCGGCGAGATGCCCGATGGGACGCCATACATCGCGATGGAGTTCCTCACGGGCGCTCCGCTCGAGCGCATCCTCCACCACGAGCGGCAGCTGCCCGTCCGCCGCACGCTGCGCGTGATCCTCCAGATCTGCCGCAGCCTCGACGAGGCCCACGCCAAGGGCATCGTCCACCGCGATCTCAAACCGGACAACGTCTTCGTCGGCGCCGTCGAGGGGCAGGCGGACTACGTCAAGGTGCTCGACTTCGGCGTCGCCAAGCTCCGCGAGGGCGGCAACGAGGGCGGCACGCTCACGCAGCACGGCACCATCTTTGGTACGCCCAAGTACATGTCTCCCGAGCAGTGCAAGTCCCAGGAGGTCGATGCGCGGAGCGACCTCTACTCCGTCGGCGTGCTCATGTACGAGATGCTCGCGGGGCGCGTCCCGTTCGAGTCGGACAACCCGCTGTCCATCCTGATCATGCACACACACGACCCCGTGGCTGCGCTGGGCGACGTGCGGCCGGACCTCGTCATCCCCTTCGAGTGCGAGGAGCTGCTCCACCGGCTGCTGGAGAAGGACGCGGACGCCCGCCCCCAGTCGGCCAAGGACGTCATCTCCGCGGTCGAGGACCTGCTCAATCGGGTGCCTGACGAGTTCGAGCAGGTCATCACCTACGAGTCGGCGACGCAGGTCGGCCTCAAGGTCGACCGCAGTCAGGCGTATACCGTTCCGGATGCGCAGCTGCGCACGCAGGCCATCGCCAACCTGCGCCGCGGCGACAGCGCGACCGAGCGCGCGACGCTCGCCGGCGGCAAGCTCCCCCCGCTCAAGGTTCCGGCCTGGAAGAAGGTCCTCTTTGCGGGCGTCGGGCTCACGGCGGCCGCGGGCGCCACGATCGCCGTCATCATGTCGCAGCTCGCGCCATTGCCGGCCAACGCGCGGCAGGCCTTGCCGGCGGAGGTGTGGGGCGAGGGTCAGCTCCCCAAGCTCGTGCCCGACCTGGTGACGGTCACCGTCCGCGCCAACGTCGCCGGAGTGACGGTGCGGGACGCCGGCACCGGCGCGCTCCTCGGCCAGATCGACGAGGCAGGCAAAGCCGCGCCGCTGCCCCAGTGGCTGCGAGAGCCTGGGCGAACGGTCAAGCTGCGCCTCGACCGCGTGGGCGCGGCGTCGGTCGAGTACGCCGTCGATCTCGGTAAAGACCAGGATCTCGGTACCGCGACGTTTACCGTGGACACCAAGCGGGAGGTCAAGCTCACGCTCACGACCAACGCCCCCGAGGTCATGGTCGCGCTCGGCACCGGCGGCCAGATGTTCCGCACCCCCGCGACGGCCGGCGCGCCGCTCACCATCCCGCTGGCGCAAGGCACGGCGCCGCTCTCGCTCACGTTCGAGAAGGCCGGCTACGTCAAGGCGACGCGGGAGGTCACGCCCTCGGCGGACGTCGCGCTCAACGTGACGCTCGACGAGGTGCCCAAGCCCGCGACGCCGGAGAAGCCCATCGACAAGCCGGTGGTCGTCGACAAGCCCGTTCGGCCCAATCGGCCGACGGCGCCCACCGGGCAGGTCACCCCGCAGAAGCCGGCGGACAAGCCGGTCGATCCCGGAATCAAGCTCACGCCGGTCCGCGATCCGCCCAAGACCGACAGCCTCAAGATCGGGCCCATCAAGGACTTCAAGTAGGCTCAGACCCCAGTCGCGTCCGCGCCCCAGATCACCTTGTGGAGCTGGAGGTTGAGCCGCGCCGGGAGCTGGTCGTCGAGCATCCACGCCGCGAGGTCCGCCGGGGAGACCTGCCCATGGCTCGGCGAGAACAGGACGGCGCCCACACGCTCGAATAGCCGGTGCTCCCGCAAGAAGGTGCGGGCCCAGACGTAGTCCGAGTGGCTCGTGACGACGACCTTGAGCTCGTCTCGCCGGTCGAGCAGCGCGAGGTTGGGTGCGTGCAGAAATCGCTTGAGGAAGCCCGGATCGCCCGGGGAGCGCCCCAGACCACCGGGGGTCTTGAGGTCCATGACCCTCACGACGCCGTCGGGCACGCCGTCGAGCGGGATGACCCCGTTGGTCTCCAACGACACCACATGACCGAGGTCGAGGAGCCGGCGCATCAGCGCGATGGCCCCCTCGGCCTGGAGCATGGGCTCGCCGCCGGTGACGCACACGTGTCGGACGCCATAGCCAGTGACGCGCTCGACGATGGCGTCCTCGGTCCACTCCTCGCCCTTGCCGAAGGAGTAGGTCGTATCGCAGTACGTACAGCGGATGTTGCACTCGGCCAGCCGCACGAACGCCGTGGGCCAGCCCGCGAGGCTCGACTCGCCTTGGATGGACCGGAAGATCTCGATGACGCGCAGCATGCGGCGTGTGTCTAAGGCAGCCGGGTCGCTCGCCGCAAGCGAAATCTTTGACATGTGGCCCCGGGGGACCCGAAGGTGAATAGCTCGCGTTGGCACGTCGTCCGTGCGGGAGCGAGCTCGAACCAAGGGTGGCCCATGCCTCGAATCACGTTGTCATTGATGCTTCTGCTCGCGACGGCGCGCACGGCGCTCGCCGACGAGCCGCCGCCGACGCCGCCATCGACGCCGCCAGGGTCGGACACCAAGGCCCCGCCCGACGCGGCCAAGAGCAGCTTCGGTGGCCTGGTCGACGGCCGTTTCGGCCTTGGCATGGTCGAAGAGGACCTCTTCGTCTCCCTCAACATCGGGACCGTCCTGCGTTGGTCCAAGCTCGCCGGCGGCATCCAGGTCCCGCTGCGCTTTCGGGCCTGGGACCGCGCGCCCGAGCAGGGCACGGTGCTGCGCAAGGAGGACTGGGACGAGGTCTCCGACTACTTCAAGCTCATCCGCTTCATCTCGTGGGGTGAGCCGGAGGACTGGCTCTACGCGCGACTCGGCCAGATCAACGGCGCGACGTTCGCCCACGGCACGCTCATCGACCGGTATTACAACGTCATCGATTCGGACCACTACCAGGCCGGAATCCAGCTCCACCTGGACCTCGACAAGGGCGGAGCGGACGTGCTCCTCGACAACATCGCATACCCGAGCCTGCTCGGCCTGCGCGGCTTCGTGCGGCCGATGCGCTTCGGCGAGCTGCCCAAGTGGACCCATGGCTTCATGGTCGGCATGTCGCTGGTGGGCGACTTCGTCGCGCCCTCGACGCCCGTGCTCGACCGCACCAACCGCCGGCAGGTCTCGGAGAAGGGCAACCTCGTGCAGGAGACTACGCCCGTGACGCTCATCGGCTTCGACATCGGCTGGGAGGTGCTCAAGAACGACTGGGTCGCGCTCACCCCGTTCCTCGACGTGAACATCCTCGCCAACACCGGCGGCACCGGTATGCACCTCGGCATGATGGCCACGTTCCAGATTGGCTCGCCGGTGCGGCTCGGCCTCCGCGCCGAGTACCGCGTCCTGCGGAGCGACTTTGCGCCGAGCTATGTGAACTCCTGGTACACCGTCGAGCGGGTCGACTTTCTGGATGGAAAGTCAAAAATCGCCTACTTCCAGGACATCAAGGATCGGGGCCTGGCGGAGACACGGCACGGCTGGCACGCGAGCTTCGACCTCACATTGTTCGACAAGGTCACGCTCACGGGCGTTCTGGAGGACTATCAGGGCCCCAGCAACGCGAACCTCATGATTCGTCTGCTCTTGCCGTACATCGCGGGCGTGCAGCTCAACCTGTACTACGCCAAGCGCAACTTCGATTCGGCCAAGGAGGCCTTCGATCTCGACCGCGGCCTGCTCGTCGCCGAGGCGCGCTACAAGTTCTGGGGACCGCTCTACGTGCACGCGCTCTACGCGCGCGAGTGGAAGCTCGACAAGGATCCCGTGTCCGCCGACTTTGGCCGCTATCAGACGCGCAACGTGTGGGACGTCGGCTTTGGCGCGGAGTTCTCCTGGTAGCGTGACTCGGCGGCTTGCTCGCCGGTCGAACGCTGCTAGAGTCGCCGAATGCGAGCTTCATGTGTTTTCGCGACTTCGTTTGTTTTACTTAACACGGCTTCCATTTCGGTGCCGGCCGAGGCCGATGAGCCCACGTCGTCAGACACCATCGTCGTAACGCCCGGTCGGCGCGCCGAGAAGCGCCTGGAGGTCGATCGCAGCATCGACGTCATCACCGAACAGCGCCGCCAGGAGCTCCAGGGGGCCTCGGTACCCGAGCTGCTGGAGGAAGCGCCCGGCGTGCTCGTGCAGCAGTCCAATCGCGGGGCGGGCGCTCCAATGCTGCGCGGACTGATTGGACCGCAGAACCTGCTGATGGTCGATGGCATCCGCTTCTCGCTGAGCACCCACCGTACGGGTCCAAACCAATACCTGTCGCTGTTCGACCCATGGGCGATTACGCGCCTCGAGGTGCTCCGTGGCCCATCGTCGGTGCTCCACGGCAACGGCGCGATGGGTGGCGTCATCAACCTCGTGACCGACCTGGTCGACGTCGCCGACGAGCCCACGGGCAGCTACTTCGGCGCGTTTCGGACGTCGAGCGCCGACGCCTCGCCGATGCTCTCGCTGCGCGGCACCGCGAGCGGAAATGGCCTCCTGTTCCTCGTCGGTGGCAGCTTCAGTCACTTCGGGCTGCTGCGAACGGGCCACGACGACACCGTGCCGCTGTCGGACTTCGAGAGCGGTTTCTGGCGCGCAAAGCTCATCTACGCTCCCACGCTGCGCTGGTCGATCACCGGCGCCTACTTCGGCGGCGCGGTCCTGGGCGCCGGTCGGACCGACACCTTGAACCGCGGTGACTTCCGCCGCCACGACAACGTGGATCACCTTGCCTACGTCGACTTTCAGTGGAAGGGCATCGGCGTCGTCCGCAAGGTGCACGCGAACGTCTCCTACCATCAGCAGATCGAGGCCGTCGGTCGGACCAAGTGCAAGACCCGCAAAGATGCGGCCGAGGTCAACGGCAAGACCGTCGAGGTCGCCGTGATCGCCGACCGTGAGGCGTGCCTCGCGCAGGACCGGGCCAAGGCCGTGACGGACGTG
Organism: Pseudomonadota bacterium; assembly: GCA_005776585.1. GTDB lineage: Bacteria > Myxococcota_A > UBA9042 > SXOX01. Next base: position 16,157 of record SXOX01000069.1, read on the forward strand.
GAGTCCTACAACGACGGCGTGCGGAGCGTCAGCGCGGACGTCGGGCTCGACCTCGGATTCTGGAACAACCGCGTGCGGCTCTCCTTCGGTCAGGACGTCTCGGTCGATCTGGTGGAGTCCACGCTCGCGGTCGCCAACACCGCCGATGGATTTCAGCGGCGCGACAAGGCCCGCGGCAACTTCTCGGACGACTCGCGCTATGTGATGACCGGCACCTTCGCCCACCTGGCCATCACGCCGCTCAGGACGGACCTCCTGGAGCTGATTGTCTCAGGCGGCGCGCGCCTCTCGTATTTCGCGGCGCACGCCCCGGCCGTGCCTGGGTTCGGTGACGTGGACTACGACCACGTCGGGGTCGTCGGCTCCGCCGGCATCCAGTTGGTGCTCCCCGGCGTCCTGAACGTGTACACGAGCTTCGTGCAGGGCTTTCGCGCGCCGAATCTCCAGGAGACGACGGTCCTCGGCGATACCGGCCGGGCCTTCGAGCTCCCCAACGCAGACCTGAAGCCCGAGCGCTCGGACACCATCGAGGCCGGGCTCAAGGCCGCGTTCGGGCCCATCGAGGTCTCCGCCGCCTACTTCTACAGCTTCCTGCGCGACACGATCGACCTGGGAGCGAGCACGCACAAGGGCGCCGCGAAGGTCGACGGCAAGGACGTACGAATCCGGGTCAACACGCGCGGACGCAGCCACGGGGTCGAGGCCGGGCTCGGCGTCAAGCTCTGGGGCGCCACTGTGCGCGCCACAGTGACGTGGGTCGATAGCGAGCTGGAGGACGCGGCGGGCAACCTGCGCTCGGCGCCCAAGCAGCCGCCGGTGTTTGGCACGGCCAGCGTACGTTACGACTTCGGGGGCAAGCGGCGGCCTTACGTCGAGGCCTTCGTGCGCTGGGCCGCGCCGCAGACCAAGCTGCATCCGAGCGACGAGTCCGATCTGCGCATCTGTGAGTCCAAGCAGCGCCCCGGCTGGCTGATGAAGGACCTCGGCCAGCCCTGTGAGGGCACGCCCGGTTGGGCAATCGTAGGCGTGCGCGGCGGAAGCTGGCTCAATCGCTGGCTCCGGGCAGACCTCTCGGTGTCCAATATCGGTGACATGGGCTACCGCGTGCACAGCTCGGGCTTCGACGCTCCCGGCATCGACGTGCGCGCGACGTTGACCGCGGACTTCTGAGGCGCCGGGCACTTAGAACATACGGTAGATGCTTGGGACCTGCTCGGCGCACTCCACGCTGATGGCCAGGTCGCGCAGCAGGCCGTCGCTCACCGAGTAGACCCAGCCGTGCACCGTTAGCTCACGGCCGGCGCGCCAGGCGTCCTGCACGATGGTGGTGTGACACACGTTGGCCACCTGAGCGACGACGTTGAGCTCGCAGAGCCGATCGAGCCGCATCTCGTCGTCGTCGATGGCGTCGAGCTCCGTGTGATGCATCGCCCGGACGTCGCGAATGTGGCGGAGCCAGTTGTCGATGAGCCCCATGGGGCGCGACTGAAGGGCCGCACGGACGCCGCCGCAGCCGTAGTGACCGCAGACGACGATATCGGGCACGTGAAGCACCTCGATGCCGAACTGAAGGACGCTGAGGCAGTTCATGTCCGTATGGACCACGACGTTGCCGACGTTGCGATGCACGAACAGCTCGCCGGGCTGCTTGCCGATGATGAGGTTCGGCGGGAGGCGGCTGTCGGAGCAGCCAATCCACAGCAGATCCGGGTGCTGCTGGTCGCTCTGGCGGTCGAAGAAGTCCGGATCAGCGGCCCGCATGCGGGTGGCCCACGCGCGGTTGGCCTCAAAGCAATCGGTGAGCGCCTTCATGGTCTAGCAACGACTGCGGGTGAGCGGCGGTCCAAGCCGTGTGGTTCTATCATGACACGACGTCGTTGGGCGAGGGTCCGGCGGGGCCGGGCGGCAGCGGTCGCAGCAGCGACGCGACGATGGAGCCCGCCAGCAAGACAACGATGATGCCGAGCGACGCCCAGATCGGCACCTTGAGGACGCTGGCCAGGAGCATCTTCCCTCCCACGAACACGAGCACCAGCGCGAGGCCCACCTTCAGGTAATGGAAGCGCCCCATCATCCCCGCGAGCGCGAAGTAGAGGGCGCGGAGCCCGAGGATCGCGAATATGTTCGACGTGAAGACGATGAACGGGTCTGTCGTGACCGCAAAGATCGCCGGGATCGAGTCGACGGCGAAGACGACGTCGGTCGCTTCGATGGCGACAAGCACGAAGAGCAGCGGCGTCGCGTAGCGCTTGCCGTTCTCGACGACCGTGAAACGGCCCTCGCGATAATACGAGACCGAGGGCACCCATCGCCGGAAGGCCTGGAACCAGCGACTGCGCTCCGGGTGGACCTCCTGCTCGCGCTGAACGAGCAGCTTGACGCCGGTGAAGATCAGGAACGCGCCAAAGATGTAGATGACGCCATGAAACCGCTGCAGGAGAGCCGCGCCGAGCGCGATGAACAGCGCGCGCATGACGAGCGCGCCGATGATGCCCCAGAAGAGCACGCGGTGCTGGAGCTTTGGCGGAACGGCAAAGGCGCTGAAGACCACGATGAAGACGAAGATGTTGTCGACCGAGAGCGCCTTCTCGATCACGTAGCCGGCAAGGAACTCCAGCGCGCGCTCGGAGCCGAACCAGACGTAGACGCCGATGTTGAAGACCAGGGCAAGCGCGATCCAGACCGCAGTCCAGATGAGCGCCTCGCGGACGTGCACCTCGTGCGCCTTGCGGTGAAATACGCCCAGGTCGAGGGCCAGCATGGCCAGGACGAAGACGATGAAGCCGACCCACAGGGTCGGACTGCCGATGGTGGCCTCGTTCACGGTCTACCTCTCCTTCGCACCCGCGCCTGATGCACCAGGGGCATCGGATAGATATAGGCCTGGAGCTACTCTTCGACAATCAGGAAATTTCACACTAATGCTTTGATTTTCTCGAAGTCGAATGCGGCTCAGGCATCATGTAGGCCATGGACTGGCTCAACTATCACCACCTGCTCTATTTCTGGATGGTCGCGCGCGAAGGGAGCTTGGCCGCCGCGAGCGCCGAGCTGCGGCTGGCGCAGTCGACGATCAGCGGCCAGATCCGGGCCCTGGAGGAGTCTCTCGGACAACAGCTGTTCGCTCGCAGCGGCCGGCGTCAAGTGCTGACCGAGACCGGGCGCGTGGTCTATGGCTATGCCGAGGAGATCTTCACGCTCGGCCGAGAGCTGCGCGAGTCGGTCGGGGGGCGCTCCGGGGCCCGCGTCATGACGCTCGCCGTGGGCGTCGCCGACGTGGTGCCCAAGCTCGTGGCGATGCGCCTGCTCGAGCCGGCGCTCAATCTGCCGGAGCCCGTCCGGCTCGTCTGCCGCGAGGACAAGCCGGAGCGCCTGCTGGCGGGCCTGGCCGCGCATCACCTGGACGTCGTTTTGGCCGACGCGCCCGTTGCTCCGGCGCGCCCCATTCGGGCGTACAACCATCTGCTGGGCGAGTGCGGCGTGGTCTTCGTGGCCACGGCGAAGCTCGCGGCAGCGCACCGACCGAACTTCCCGCGGTCGCTCAACGGCGCCCCCGTCATCCTCCCGACCGAGAACACGACGCTGCGGCGTGCCCTGGAGCAGTGGTTCGCCAGTCGCAGGCTCCGCCCGAGTGTCATCGGCGAGTTCGAGGACAGCGCGCTCATGAAGGTCTTCGGACAGGCCGGCCTGGGCCTCTTTCCGGTCTCGGCGGTCATCCTCGACGAGGTCGTGCGCCAGTACCAGGTCGAGGTGGTCGGCGAGCTCGACGAGGTCCGTGAACGCTTCTACGCCGTCTCGGTCGACCGGAAGCTGAAGCACCCGGCGGTCATTGCGGTCTGCGCGGAAGCGCGCCAGAAGCTGTTTGGGTGAGACGTTACACGCGACAGTGCTTGCCGATCACGGCGCGATTTGGTACGCGGTGGCGATGATCGTTCGAAAGACCACGCGGGAGCTGGACAAGATGCGGGCCGCGGGCCGTGTCGTCGCCGAGGTCCTCATGCTGCTGTCGGACGCCGCCAAGCCGGGCGTCACGACGCGCCATCTCGATGGGCTCGCCGAGCGGCACATCCGTACCCGTGGCGCCATGCCCACGTTCAAGGGCTACCGCGGCTTCCCCGCCTCGCTCTGCATCTCGGTCAACGAGCAGGTCGTCCACGGCATCCCGGGAGACCGCACGCTGAAGGACGGTGATATCGTCAGCATCGACTGCGGCGCGACGTTGGACGGCTATATCGGCGACTCGGCCATCACTTTGGCCATCGGCGAGGTCAAGCCGGAGCTGCGGGAGCTCATGCGCGTCACGGAGGCGTCGCTGTACTCGGGCATCTCGGCTGCGCTGGTCGGCAATCGCCTGCACGACATCAGCGCCGCGGTCCAGAGCACGATCGAGCCGTACGGCTACGGCATCGTGCGGGACTACTGTGGGCACGGCGTTGGCCGGCAGCTCCACGAAGAGCCTCAGGTGCCCAACTACGGGGTCCCCGACACAGGTCCGCGCCTCAAGTCGGGCTGGTGCCTCGCCATCGAGCCCATGGTCAACCTCGGCACGCATCAGACGGAGACACTATCCGATGGCTGGACGGTCGTAACCGCCGACCGGCGGGCCAGCGCGCACTTCGAGCACTCGATCGCCATCACCGACGATGGCCCGGTCATCCTCACCGACCGGCGCGGGCTCTGAGAGGGCGCGGCGTTGTCCGGACTGGCGTGGTGGCGTGACGACACCTTCTGGCGGGACATCGAGCCGTTCCTGTTCTCGCGCGAGGCCTATGACCGCGCTGACGAGGAGGTCGAGGAGCTCCTCGATGAGCTCGAACTCGAGCCGGGCGCGCGCATCCTTGACGTTGGCTGCGGGACCGGTCGGCTTCTGTTCCCGCTCCAAAAGCGAGGCTTCCAGGTCGTCGGAATCGACGTCAGCGACCGCTATCGGCAGACGGCGCGGATGCGCGCGCGCAACGAGCGCACCGAGATCGACGTCCGCGCGGTCAGCGTGTGGGACCTCCCGGAGGCGCTGCCGGAGCGGTTTGACGCGGTCATCGCCAACTTCGCGGTCATCGGCTATGGCGACGACCCGATCAGCGACATTCACGCCGTGCAAGGCATGGTCTCCGTGCTGGTCCCGGGCGGGCAGCTCTTCCTCCAGACGCGCAACCCGGCCCAATCGGAGGGCGCTTTCCAGCACCGCAACCGCAATGGGGCCTGCATGGAGCAGCGCCAATACGATCCGGTCTCCCGCACGATGCGGACGCGCTGGGTCGTGACGACGGGCGGCTACCATCGCGAGTACCTGACGTCCATCCGCGTCTACTCCGCAGACGACCTGCGCAGCCTCCTCGACCTGATTGGGCTTCAACAGATTCGGACGCTCAACCTGGCGCACGAGGAGCGCGTCGTCGCGATGGCCACCTGGCCGGGCTTCGAGCGGGTGCCGGACGCCCCCGCCGAGGGCAACGAAAACGCTACTTGAGCTCGAACGGACGCCCGTAGACCTGGGTGTTCGCCGCGCCACCCTCGACGCTCTGATAGACGACGAAGAACCACGGTTGGCCGCTGGCGATCGTCTTGTTGGCGCCGATGCGCGGGTTGAGCTGATCTCCAGTGATGATGCCGACGTTCACGAGCTGCGCCGGCCCGAGCGGCGCGAGCTTGCTGTCGAAGCGGCGCCAGAGGACGCCCGCGCCGCTCGTGTCGCCCGCCGCGTCATCATAGACAACGACGACGGTTCCGTCGGCAAACGTCGCCACGTCCGCATGCTGCTGGTTGTTCTCCTTGGGCAGGCCGTTCGGCCCGGCGGAGACCAGCACCTCGCCGGTATCGGGGTCCCCGTCGTTGTCGAAGGCGCGCACAAAGACGTCGGCGCTGCCATTGTTCTGCGTGGAGGTCCACACCGCGACGAAGCCGGCGTCCGTGCGGCTGGCGATCTGGACGTCGCGCTGATCCCCGACGCTCGTGGCGTTGAGCTGGAAGGCGTCGGAGACGACCGCGAGGATCGGCGTCATGACGCGCGCATAGACGCCGTACGTCCCGATGTCCTGCGACGCATCCTCCCAGGCGATGAGGACGTTGCCGTTCGGGAGCGACTGGACGGCCGGACGTAGCTGGTCGCCATCGACGTACGAATTGATAATCTTGTCCGGTGAACCGGAGATGGGGCTCAGGCCCGTCGCGTACGGTCGCGCGTAGATATCGAAGCCATTGCCCCCTGCCGCGGCCTGGGACTGCCAGACCGCCACGATACCGCCGCCAAAGCGGGTCGCCAGGCGAGGGCTCCCCTGCTCGAACTTGGTCTGCGCGTGCGGCGTCTGTGGCGTCCCGGCGGCTCCGGTCAAGTAGGCATTGGTCGCGTGATTGAGTCGGCGCAGCCGGATGTTCCCGGTGTCACTGGCGACCTTGTCGACCTCTTGCCACGCCACGATGGCCTCGGTGGCGTCGATGATCACGACATCGGGCAGAATGGACTCCTTGCCACTCGCCGCGGGCAGCGTGGTCGCGGCCTCGATGGCCAGCTCGTCAAAGGTCCGGCCAATGGCGTAGGAGGTCGGCGTGCCCTTCTTGGCCTGCCACGTGACCGCCATGCGCCCGCTCGCGCCGACAGCGACGTTCGGCGCCTCGTGCGTCCCCGTTGCGTCACTGATGAGGATATCTGCGTAGTTGAGGCACACGCCGTGGCCCCCCTGGACGCAGGTGGTCGCCTTGGTCGAGACGGGGCAAGGCGCGGAGTCGTAGTCGAGCCCGTCCGGTCGACAGGTCAGCGTCGCCTGCCCGTCGTTCTGGCAGATGATGGCTCCCGGCACGCACTTCTTGCACGTGCCCTCGACGCACAGCTGCTCACCGCAGTCGGCCTGCTGACTCCAGTCGGTGGTACCGCACGCCACCACGTACGACTTGGTCTGCGCGCCCGGGCTCTCGATGGAATGGCAGGCGACCGCGTTCTTGGCAACCTGACTCTTCCCGTCGGTCGTGGGACACTGCGCGCCGTCCGAAACGCAGAACTTCCGCGCGCCTCCGGGCTCGGGCTTGCACTTGGCCGAGACACACTGGCCATCCTTCTCGCAGGGCGCCAGCAGCGGGCAAACGCCCTCGTCGGTCTCGCCGTCGCAGTCGTTGTCGCGGCCGTCGCAGCTGGCCTCGGGGGACTGATAGCCATCCACCGCGTCGAACTTGCAGACGAAGCTGCCAGCGCCCACACAGATGGCGGTGACCGTCCCCTCACAGACGCCGGTCGTGGGGCAGGAGCCACCGCCCGGGTCGACGATGCCTTCATCGATGAGCCCGTCGCAGTCGTTGTCCTTGCCATCGCACTTCGACTCCGGCTCGGCCTGGTAGCCCGAGACGTTACTGTAGTCGCACTTCCACTGGTGTGGTGCGGTCGCCGTGGCGCAGCTGGCCGTCACCGTCTTGGACGTACATTGGCCCGCCACCCGACACCCTGTCTTTGCCAGGTTGAGCTGCACGATGTTATCGACTTTGCCGTCGCAGTCGTTGTCCTTGTCGTCGCAGCTCTCCTCCTTGGGCTCCCAGCCGGGGATGAGGCTGTAGTCGCAGACGGTCTTGCCCGCCACGCAGGTCGTGCCGACCGCGGCGCCGAGGCAGACGCCGGCCTGAGCGCACAGGGTCGTGTCCCCGGGGAGGCCCTCGTCGGTCTGGCCATCGCAGTCGTTGTCCTTGCCGTCGCAGGTCGCCTCGACGGCCTCCCACGCCACGCTCTGATACGTGCAGCTCCAGTTGCCGCCAGAGCAGCCCGCCTTGGAGCCGAGCGCGCACTCACCCGCGCTCTTGCACGTCCCGGCTGGCGCGGCCGCTAGGGTCTCGTCCGTCTCGCCATCGCAGTCGTTGTCCTTGCCGTCGCAGCTGAGCTCGACCGGTTCGTAGCTCGGGACCGCGTCGAACCCGCAGACAGCGCCCGCTGCGGAGCACACGACCGACATCGCGGCCGCGCACACGCCTTGGGAGTTCTGGGTGACGACGCTGGCGGGGCACTGCGACGGCGCCAGGACGGAGCTTCCGTCGTCGGTGAGCCCATTGCAGTCGTTGTCCTTGCCATCGCACAGCTCGGGTGAGGCCTGCGAGGCGTAGAAGGCGGCGCAGTCCCAGTGCGGGACGACGCCCGGGCCGGCGATGCACTTGGGCGCACCCGTCGCGTTGGGATTGGTGCAGGCTCCGACCGACGGGCAGTGCTTCTTGGCCGCGGCCGCGTCGATGTCGTCCGCGGTGCCGTTGCAGTCGTTGTCGAGGCCATCGCAGAGCGTCTCCGAGACCTCGTATGGCAGCACTTGGCTGCACGTCCAGGTCGCCGCCTCGCACCGCACGTCGATCAGCGCGCACACGCCGATGTTCTTCACACCGGGCAGCACGCCAGCCTGGCACTGCTCCGGTCGCCCGACGAGGTCCTCGTCGGTCTTGCCGTCGCAGTCATTGTCCTTGCCGTCGCACAGCGACTCGATGGGCTCATAGGTCGTGATCTTGGGATCGGTCGTGCACTCCCACTTGGAGGCGACGCAGCGGCTCGGCCGGCCGGTGCCGCAGACGCCACCGGGGGTGCACTGCGGGTCGCTCTCGCGCCGGAGCTCCTCGTCGATCGTGCCGTCGCAGTCGTTGTCGAAGCCGTCGCACTGCGTCTCGGTCGCCTCGTAGCCGGGGACCTCGCTCAGCGTCTCGAGCCGACAATCCCAGGTGCCGTCGCTCTTGCAGATCGGGGTGACCTTGCCGACGCAAATGCCGTTATAGGTACAAGGAACGGCCGCCGGACAGGCGCCACCGGTGGCGGAACCGGTGTCAGCGGTACCGCCGGCCGTGTCCACGTCGGTCCCGGTCGTTGCAGCGGCGTCACCCGTGGAGCCCGAATTGGTGCTGGGTTTGGGCTCGAACACGAGGTTGCACCCGAGGACCACGAGCGACGCAGGGGCGAGCAGTGAAGGAAGAAAGAGCCAGTGGCTGAGGGCGCGGACGCGGTGCAATGCGGTCTCCTAGAAACTCACCGTCGAGCGGAGGAGCGCACCTCCGGGCAGTGGTGATGCGTCGAATCGCAGGCTCGAGCCGGTCGTCTCCGTGCGCTTCGGAAGGACGACGTCGAGAACGATGAGGGTGATACCGGCCACGGCGACGACGCCGCCAATCGAGTACAGCGCCTTGGTCGCCGCCAAGTTGCGCTCGGTCTTCTCGCGGAGCTCGTCGACATGGCGGTCATAGTACGGATCGTTGGAATCGAGTTCGTTGGCCTGACTGAGCCGCTGCATGGTCAAGACGTGGAAGGCCACGGCACCGCCCAACGCCGCGATGCCCACGCCGAGCGTGGTCCAACCCGTGATCTTCATCCATCGCGACGGGCCGCCGGGCCCATCGGCCACCGACACGTCCGCGTCAGGCTTGAACTCCTGCGGCGGCGGCTCGGCGGGCTTGACGTCCTCGGGGGTGGACGGCGTGAGCTCTTCGGGCTTGGTGACCTCGGGCTCGACCTTGGCGACCTCGACGGGCTCGGGAGGCTCCGGGGGCGTCGGCTTGCTCACCTCCACCGGCTCGGGGGGCTCCGGGGGCGTCGGTTTGCTCACCTCCACCGGCTCGGGGGGCTCCGGGGGCGTCGGCTTGCTCACCTCCACCGGCTCGGGGGGCTCCGGGGGCGTCGGTTTGCTCACTTCCACCGGCTCGGGGGGCTCCGGGGGTGTGGGCTTGCTCACCTCCACTGGCTCCGGGGGCGTCACCGGCGGCATGGACGGAGGTTCAACCGGCGCTGGGGTCGGCGGCGGCGTGGTCTTCGTCACCTTGGGCAGGCGCACGGCCTTGGGCACCCGAGGCGTCGGGGTTGGCGGCTCCACCGGCATGGGTAGCGGGATCGGGACAATGGGCGGCGGAGCGACCGCGACGTCCTCGGGGGCGACCGGCTTGGGATCCGACGACGTGACCTCCGGCGCATCCGCCTTGGGCAGCGCGACCTTGGCCACGGCGGGCAACACGACCGTCCGAGGACTGATGACGACCGCCGGGGGCGGTGGGTCGACCAGGGTCCCCGTGGGAGCAACGGGCGCGCCCACCGGCACCTTGGGCGGGGTCTTGCCGGCGTAGACCGAGGTCGTCCAGCCTCCACGGACGTCGAAGCGACCACGCCACGGCGGTCCAGACGGCAGCGCCACCTCCACCACGTGGGACCCGGCGCGTACCGGGACACCGGATAGCGGGGTCTTGCCGACCGCGTGTCCATCGACGGTCACCGGGAGGCCTGGCAGTGGTCCGAAGACCTCGAGGCGACCCGCGGACGTCGGCGCGGCGAGCGTCACCTGCACCGAGAGGTGCCGGCCGGCGGCCACGTCCAGCGGCTGCTTACGCGAGGCCAGGCCCGCGTGCGTCACCTCGATGACGTGCGCCCCGGCCTTGACCCACCGCAACGCCGGCGTCTTGAAGCACTGCGCGTCGGTGGCGTCATCGAGGCACACCGTCGCCGCCGGCGGCGTGGTCACGAAGGCGATCTCCGCCGCGTCTCGGCCGAGCTCGTCGCGCAGCTGGGCGACCAGCGTGCCTGCCGCGGCGCGCCCCGCGGCAGAGTAGCTGGAGGCGAGGTACCGCTCTGCTGTGCGTAGCGCGCGCTCGGGCTCCTTGGCCTTGATGAACAGTCCGGCGGACTCGAGCAGCACGGCTTCGTCCGGATAGCGATCGAACGCCTCGGTCAACGCCTCCGCGGCGCGAACCGGCCGGCCGAGGTTGGCGTAGAGCCGTGCCTGGACCCGGAGCCGACGATAGGCGTCGTAGCCCCGATCGGCCCAAGACGGCGTAGCGACGAACGCCTGGAGTCCCACTCCCAGCACGAGGAGCGCTCCGAATCGAGACGAACGTTTCACGAAAAGGCCCCCTTTGCGCATCCTAGCCTCCTGTCATGCGCGAAGCAAACGCTTCACCAGGCCGCGTCGTTCGTTATCGGTCGCGCGACGCCTCGAGATGAGCGGAGCGTGTGCGCTCAGGGGCGCTCCCGGGCAGTTCACGGGGGAGGGATGCAGAACCCGCGATGGCAGACCTGGCCTGTGGGGCACTCTACGCCTTGACAGCCCAACCAGCCCTGACAGCCGTGAAGGAGCGCCGGCAGGCAGACACTCTGCCGGCAGGAGGTGCCGGCCGGACAGTCGGTCTTCGAGGTGCAGGGCTTGGTGCACACGCGCCCGATGTTGGGATCATCGACGCACTGGCCGGTCGTGCAGTCCTGGCTCGACTTGCATGGCTCGCAGAAGCCCAACGGGCGCTGCCCGCAACGCGCGGTGGGCCGACCGTCGACCTTGGGGTGACAGTAGCTCTGGGTCAACGGGGCGAGCTGAGCGCAGGCCAGCGCGGGTCCGACCGCCGCGCAGGCGGCGCTCTCAGTGCAGTTGCGCGCGCACGTGCGCACGCCCGGAAACGGCTCGACGCACTCGAGCCCCTGAGCGCAGTCGGGAGACGTGGCGCAGGGCGAGCAGTCGGAGCCGTCGGCCGTGCAGATCCCATCATCGGGGAAGCAGAAGAACGCCTCGGCCTCGGCGCCGAGCTGGCGACAGAAGGTCCCCGTGGGGCACGACGCCGCGCCGAAGTAGGTACAGGGACGCGTGCAGTAGCCGTGACCCAGGGCGTCTGGCTTGCACACGCCTGAGCCGCAGTCGCCGTTGGCGACGCACGGCGCGCAGACGGGCGCAGGGGCGCACGCGCCGGCGTCCGTGGAGCCAAACTGGCACACGGTAGCGGCATCGACCGACGGCAACTCGGAGGCCGTGCCGTCTGCCCCGACGTCGGCGGCCTGGGACGTCGCGCCGGTCTCCGGCTCGGCGCGTTGGCAACCGCTCGGGAGCGCCAACAGCGCTGCGAGCCAAACCACTGACTGGACTCCCCGGGTGGCGGGGGCGGAACGCGGCGCTAGGCGGGGAATCTTCACTGCCGAACCGTACGTGAAGGTCCTCGGTCGGGCAACGGGGCCCATGGGTCTCCGAACCCCATCCCTCAGCAGGGCGTCGCTGCGACACTGTGGCGTCTCATCCACACCCGCGGTGTGCCAACTTGGCACTCATGGTCTCAGAAGCTGGGGTGTTGTGCCCGCTTCCCGGAGCGGCACGCGGGACCGGCTGCTGAAGCGCGCCGGTTACCAACCACGATCTGTGGCGATGACAGCGACGAAGGTGGCGGGCCGACCACTTGGCACGCCAATTGCTTAGGCTCAGGGCGTGACACCCGAGTCACCAGCCCGGCCGGATGCCGGGCTGAGTTCATCGACATGCCTTTTTCAGGGACCGAACGACCCCCTCTCCCGACCCTCCTGTCGGTCCCGCAAAGCGACCCCTCTTTCCCCTCCGTGAACCCTGGGCCCCGCATGGGGCTCCAGGGCCCACCCTTTTCTCCGACCCGGATGTACGGCAATTGTCTGGATGACGTCAGCCTCTGCTCCTTCGAGACGTCCGAATCGTCCGAGGCCGGTCAACGAATCGTCTTCAGTTCCCGGTGAAGCGACCGATGAAGCCAGGGTGGGGGCCACGTCTGCCGAGGTCTCCCGGTGACATCGATGTCACGGAGGTGCGACATGGAAATCGCGAGAGGTAGAGCCAGTAGCGCCGTGGCGCGGGTGCGTTCGAGCGCTCCTTCAGCCGACGACGGACCCCAACGCGTCCGACGGCCGCGGGCGCTGGTCATCGACGACGAGCAGTCCGAGCGGACCGTCCTGCAGACCCGCCTGGCCGCGTGCGGCTACGACGTGCGCACGGTCGTCGATGGCCACGAGGGGCTGTCGATCCTCGACGAATTTCGTCCCGACTGCGTCCTGGTCGACCTGGTCATGCCGGGGCTCGACGGCTATTCGGTCTGCGCGGACGTCAAGGCACGCCACCCCGACGGCAACGTCGCGGTCGTCGTCGTGAGCGGCGCGCTGGGACGGTCCGAGCGCATCCGAGCCTATGAGGCGGGCGCGGACTTCTGCCTGCAGAAGCCGGTCGCCCAGATCGAGCTCTCCGCGTGCCTGCGCACGCTTCAGAGCGCGCGAGAGCGCGACCTCGAGCGACGCGATCTGGCCATCGAGCACGCCGAGTCGTCCGCCGCGCGCGCCGACGCCATTCGCGGCTTGGACGCGGCGCTCGGTCAAGCCACGGGCGCGCTCGACCTGCTGGATCCGCAGGACGCGGACTCGGCGGAGCACGTCGTTCACCTGCTCGTCCCGGTCCTGCGACGCGAAGGCGAGGAGCCGGGTCGTCCGACGCACGCCTACATCGGAGCCGCGTGCGACGATGGTCACTTCCGGGGCTTCGTCTACTCCTCGGACGCCACGGGCATCAAGCGGCACCCCGGGCCGGTGCGACTGGCCGACGTGCGCGCGGGGCTCGGTCCGCTCGCGACCGGCGAGCTGGTCAACTGGACGCGGGGAGGCGAGGTGCTCGACCCCCTCGGGCTCGGAGACAGCGTCATCCCAAAGATGGTTGGAGGCGTCGAGGCCTACGCTGCATTGGCCGCAGGCAGCCGCGTGGCGGTCCTGCTCAACTTCCCCGCAGCCACGGCGGACCTTCAGGCCCCCATCCTCCGCACGCTCTTCCTCCAGGCTCGGGCCGTGCGGGCGCTGGTCGAACAAGCGCAGGTGACCGACAGCTCGCTGATGTACGTCATCGGCGCGCTCGCACGGGCGTCCGAGGCCAACGACGAAGACACCGGCAACCACATCCTGCGCGTCAACGAGTTCTCGCGCGTCCTCGCCGAGGAGATTGGCTGTGCGCCTGATCTCGTCCGGCAGATCCATCGGCTGGCGCAGATGCACGACGTAGGCAAGATCCACGTTCGTCGCGAAATTTTACGCAAGAACGGTCCTTTGACGCCCGAGGAGTGGAGCGAGATGAAGCTCCATACCTTGTATGGCGTGAAGATCCTCGGGGACTCGCCCCGACTCGAGGTGGCCCGGCAGATCGCGATCGCCCATCACGAGCGATGGGACGGCAGCGGCTACCCCTACGGGCTGGCGGGCGAGCGGATCCCTGTGGCCGCGCGGGTCGTCACGCTGGCCGACGTCTACGACGCGCTCCGGTCGCGGCGATCCTACAAGCCGGAGTTCGACCACGGTCGCGCCTCCGACATCCTTCGGAACGGCGACGGGCGCGTCGAGCCGCGCTTCTTCGATCCGGCGGTCCTCGCGGCGTTCGAGCGACGTCAGGCCGACTTCGAGGCGATCTACGAGTCGCTCAGAGACGCGCCACCGGAGCCGAGCGGCCCTCAGAAGGAGTAGAGCACGCCAAAGGACGGCGTCCCCAGGGCCTCGCGAATGCAGTCGCGCTCCTCGGAGCCCGTCTTGCAGGAGCGGCGAAGGTTGAACGCGAAGTCGAAGCGGATGGGGATCTGACCCGCGACCAGATAGCGGACTCCGAGCCCGGCCGAGAGCTTGAACGCGTTGCCCACGATGCCGTCGCGCGTCTGGCCCAGCGCGCCCCAGTCGAAGAACGCGGCACCCCACAGCTCGCCGGCCCACAGCCGTCGGATGACCGGGAAGCGCACCTCGAAGGTCCCCGTGATGAGCGCCTCCCCGCCCTTGGACGCGTTGCCTGCGGTGCCGTTGGCGTCAAAGGGGCGGACCGCGGCATCGTCGAGGCCGCGCACCCCCTGAATGCCACCAAGGAAATACCGAACGTCGTCGGGTAGCGGGTTGTCGTCGAGGCGCTCGCTGTCGGCGTAGCGGAGGTAGACACCCAGGGTCAGGATGCGCCGCAGGCTCAGGAACGCCTTGGCCGAGAAGTCCCACTTGAGGAAGTTGTTGAAAGACTGCGTGGTCTCATTGCGCTTGTTGATGTAGCTGACCCGGCCCGAGACGGCGAAGCCGCGCGACGGGTTGACGGGGCTATCGAGGTAGTCGAGCGTCGCGGACAGCTCCACGCTGACCTTGGGCTCCATCGGGACGGTGTTCCCCGTCACGAAGTCGCCCGACATGATGCCGGAGACGGTGGTCGAGGCGACCGTGCTCAGGCGGTCGAAGAAGCGCTTGATGACGCGCACCTCGGCGCCGACCTCGAACTCGTCGAACGGCTTGGACGCCCGGTCGTAGCGGACGAAGCCGAGCGGTGTCCACTCGAGCTTCACGTCGCTTTCACCCAAGAACGGGTGATAGAGGGTCGGGCGCAGGTCGGCGAGGCGGTGCAGCGCGCTGGTCGAGAACGGGGTCGAGAAGCCGTAGCGCGCGGGGACTCGCAGCTCCCACGCCTGACCGAGGAAGTTGAGGTGCCGATACTCGAGCCCCAGGAAGTACAGGAGATCGGGGATCGCGATCGGGGTCGACGCGATGGGCAACTGGAGCGCGTTGTCGATGAGGCCGCTCTGCGAGGTCGCGACACTCGATGCCGCCGGCGGAATGGTCGTGTCTCCGGTGCGCGACGACAGCGACTGGAAGCCGACCGAGAGGTCCAGGAACTGCGCCCGTCGCTCCTCGACCACGACGACGAGCGCAACGACCGTGCGAATGGGCGCGACCTCCTTGAGGCCGACCGTCTGGATCTCGACGTTGGTAAAGACCCCAAGGCTCCGCAGCGTCCGCTCGACCTCGTCGAGCTGGCTGCGATTGAGCGGCTCTCCGGGGCGCGGGAGGCCCCGCGTGATGAGCGAGCGGCTCGTCCGGGTGTTGCCTCGCACGAAGATCTCACCGACGACGACCGGCGTGCCCAGCGTCACCTCATGGCGCACGGCCACCGTGCCGGCCTGGACCCGCTCTGGCTCGCAGGATTCGAGCGCGACGCCGGCCTCCCACGCGACGCACGTCGACTTCGTCGTCGCGCGATGGTAGCCGCGCGCTTGAAAGAACCGCTCGATGCGGCGCTGATCGGCGTGCACCTTGGGCCACGAGTACGGCTCGCCCGGCTCGAGCGAGAGCGCCATGCGCACGTCGGTCATCGCCTCGGGCGGTACGCCGGCAAGCTCAATGTGGTCGACGCGCGAGACCGGCCCTTCCGCGACGTCGATGTGCAGGTAGACGACCGGCTCGTTCTTGCTCTTCTCCACACGAAACTGGAGGTCGTCCAGCGTATAGTCAACGTACTCCGAATCCTTGTCCGAGAACCGCCGCGACTGAATCACCGGGCGGCGATCCTCGGGCTTGCGGGCGTACGGATAGCGCATCTGATAGTAGCCGAGCTCACGATAGCGCTTTCGAATCGTCTGGAGGTCCGCGAGCATGGTCTCGACGATGAGATAGCCGCCCGTCCCGAAGAAGTCGTAGGTCTGTGTCGTCATCAGCGCGATGACCGCGGCGTCGGTCATCCCCTTGTTGCCGTGGACTCGGATGCCTCGGATCTCCACGACGTAGTTCAGCGTGATGTAGTAGGTGATGAGGCCGTGGACGCCGGGCTGCGCGCGATCGAGACCCGGCGTGCGCCGGTATTCGAGGACGACGTCCGCAAACAGGTAGCCCTGGGTGCGGTAGTACGTCTCCAGCGTGACCCGCGAGCGCTTGGCCTCCTCGAGATCGAAGGACCGGCTCTCCTTGAAGGTGAGCGCGTCCGTGGCGTCCTTGTCCTCGATCAGCGAGAAGCCGGACCGGGCGGGACCGCCGTCCTGACGGACCTCGAAGCGGATGACGTAGCAGCGGTCATAGGCGACGTCGACCTTGACGACCCCGGTTGCCGGGTCGTAGTCGATGTCGATGTCTGCATCGACGACACCGAGCCCACGGAGTTTCTGAGCGACGCGGTTGAAGGCGTCCAGCCGCTTGCGCTTGGTGTAGACCTCGCCACGCGAAATATCTACTACGTCTCGAATCTGGCTCGCCGTCAGCTTGGGGCATTGGATGTTCACCCCGAACGGGCTCTGCGCGCGCTCGTCGGGGACCCGGGAGAAGGTGACGTCGACGATCGTCACCTTGGCCTTCTTGCCCTCGCGGATGGTCACTATCACGGCGACCGCATCGGGCTCGTCGGCGATCTCCGAGGCCTGAATCGCGACCTGCGTCCCCTCGAAGCCCTCGCGCTGGTACAGGCGCAAGATGGCCTCCTCCTGCCGCTGCACGTCCGGATCGGCGTGGACGAGCGACGGGAGGGTGTCGGCCGGCGGATCGGGCGGCGGCGACTTCAGCACCTCGTCGCCCCAGGCCCCGCCGATGCGCACGAACTGGAGCTTCTTGCGCACGTCGGCGTCGAAGAGCGCCTGGTTGCCGCGGATGGTGATTCGGCGCACCCAGAGGCGACGGCGGACGTCGATGAACACGCGCACGTCCCTGGTGTCCGAGCGGAGCTCACACGACGTGGTCACGTCGGCGAAGAAGCCCGTCGCGCTGAGCAGCGTGCGCGCACGGTCCAGGCCCTCCGAGGTCACCGTGGTGCCCGGTTTGAGATCGGTCAGCGAGACCAGCTTGGCGCGCTCGTCGTCCGACGCGCACCAGCGGCGGTCGCACCCGCGCAC
Source organism: Pseudomonadota bacterium (assembly GCA_005776585.1). Taxonomy (GTDB): domain Bacteria; phylum Myxococcota_A; class UBA9042; genus SXOX01. The sequence continues at coordinate 33,512 of SXOX01000069.1, forward strand.
GGTGACGTCCTTGAGCGGGCGACCGTGGCACGGTGAGACCGTCGGCCCATCGCTCCGCCCCACGCGCGGCACGACGATCAAGGCGAGGACGCCGGCAGCGAGGACCCAAGCGCGATTCACCGCGCGACGGTAAGGCAGGGGCCCGGGGGGGTCAAACCCGCGCCCGCTCCCGACGGGGGCGTCGGTCTACGGCAAGGCGCAGTAGGCCTCGGCGAGCTTGGTCATCTCACCCTCGTTGGCCGCCACGTCGGCCTTGAGCGCGGGGACGAGGCCCGCGAAGTCGGTCTTCTCGAGCGCCTTCGAGCGCGGCTGAGCGAGCACGTAGCGCGCGCGGCGGTACAGGACGAGCACCGCGTTCATCATGGACTTGTCGGCGGTGAGCTTGGCGTACAGCGGGGCGTAGTCCTCGCGCAGCAGGCGGACGTACAGCTCCGTGAAGAGCACGAAGCTCCACAGGTCCACGGTCTGACCGCCAAACAACGGCTGAACGCCGCCGTTGAGCTGCGACTCGATCTGGCTCGAGTGCGTGTAGGCGTTGAACTCGTCCAGCACCGAGTCGAGGCCCTGATTGCTGCCCTCTTTCGTCAGGTACAGGTCGTACCATGAGTTGCCCTTCTTCGCGGCGGCGGAGACGAACTTGGTGATCTCGCTGCGCGCCGGGAAGTTCTGTGGCCAGGTCATCGTGAGCTCGTCGATGCCACCCTGCCCGACCCAGAAGGCGTACTTCTTGGGGAAGGAGCCGTGGCCGAAGCCGTAGCGATGGACCTCCTCGTGCACGATCGTGCCGAGCGCGTTCATCAGCTCATTGAACGTCTTGGCCGAGCCGCCTTGCAGCCACGTGACATTGTCGGTCTTGGCCTGGGCCGCGTTGGGATCGAGGTAGGGCACTTTGCCCGGCGGATAGAACTGCTCCACGGACGCGAGGCCGACCTCGAACCACCCGGCGGCGGTGTAGCCTTTGGCGAGCGACTTCAGATCCGGGGTCGGGAGGGGGTCGTGCGTCCACTCGGGCAAGCACGCGAGCCCTCCGGTCGTGCCACCCGTCGTGGCGTCCGCGGTGCCGGCCGTCGTGCTGCCGGTGCCGCCGTCGATCGGGACGATCGGGGCGTCGGGCGACGCGCCGCTGCCGTCGCCGGCGGTCACGTCGGCCTTGAGGACGTCGCCTTGGCTCGTGAGCCCGTCGCTCGCGCTGAGGCCATCGCGGCCACCCGTGCCGGTGCCGCCACCGGTCGTGCAACCGGCAGTGGTCCCAAGCCCACCCGCGACCACGAGAACCCGCATCCACACCGAAACCAACCCGCGACCTCGCATCCTCGACCTCCGCGCAATACCCGCATCCACCGCGACCGCCGCGGAGCGTCCAGAGAGACGCTCCGGGCCTGCGACGTTCTAGCCAACTCGGGGCCAGGCCACAATCGGGAACGCACGGCCTACGACGACGCACTCCAGACGGTGAGCGCAAGCACCGACAGCGCGAGCGCTGCGGCCGTGAGCACGAGCGCAGCGACGAGCCAGCGACGCGGAATCCGCGTCCTCGTTGGTGGGATCTCCGTGGGCGCGACCTCCGCTTGCCGGGGAGTGTCGCGGGGCTCCAACTCGAGGAGCACCGTGGGGGCCGCGTCGGAGCTCGGCACAGGCTCGCAGTCCGGAACCGACACGGCCATGGGCAGCGCCTCGGCAGACAGGGTCGCGGCAGGCAACACGGGCGTGATCGGGCGCACGACTCGCACGACCGTCGCGAGCGTTGGCAAGAGCTCGTTCAGCGCCTGCCGCACCACGCGCGTGTCGGCGGGCCGATCCTCGGGACGCTTCGCGAGACAGCTCGAGACGAGCCGCTCGAGTCCTTCGGGAGCCGCGCCCGGGGCGACCTCGGCCAACGGCGGAGGCGGCTCACGCACATGGGCGAGCAGCAGCTCCAGCACCGTGCCACGGAGAAACGGAGGCCGGCCCGCGAGCATCTCGTACATCGTCACCCCGAGCGAGTACAGGTCGGTGCGGGCATCGATGGGCTGATCGAGCGCGTTCTCCGGCGAGGTGTAGGCCGGCGTGCCCCCGACCATGCCGGTCCGCGTCAGTCGGCCGAGGCCGTCGGTGCCGTCCATGAGCTTCACGAGCCCGAAGTCGAGCAGCTTGGCGACCTCGGGTCCGCCCGCGTGCGTCGTGGCGAGGAAGATGTTGGCCGGCTTTACGTCCCGGTGCACGATCCCGTGAGCGTGCGCCGCGCCGAGGGCGTCGAGGACGGCGATCGCGATCGTAGCCGCGTGCCGCGGCGGGAGCGCGCCCTGGCGATGGAGGCGCTCGGCCACCGTCTCGCCCTGCAGGAACTCAGAGACAATGTACGGAGTCCCATCTTCGCACTGGCCCACGTCGATGAGCTGAACCGCGTTGGGGTGATCGATTCGGGCAGCGGCGCGGGCCTCGCGCAGGAAGCGCTTCTGGTAGCGCTCGTCATCGATCGCGTGTCGCAGCACTTTGACGGCCACGGGTCGGTCGAAACGGAGCTGTGTGGCGGCGTAGACGGTGCCGGTCCCACCCGAGCCGACCACGCGCTCGATGCGGTAGCTCCCGTCGAGGACGTCGCCAATCATGCTCTTGGCTCAGCGACCGGCGCCGCGCGGGACTCCCAGGCGGTCCATCCAACGGTAGACCTGCCGCCGCGTGCGCCCGACGCGCTCGGCGAGCGCCGAGACGTTCCCGTCGCACTCGGCGAGCAGCGCGATCAGCGCGTCGGCGCTCTCAGGTCGCGCGGTGTCGGGCGCGTCCTCGGGGTCGGCCTCGGTGACCGGCTGCGCCGATCGCACGAGGACCGCGCGCTGCATCGTCGGATCCAGGTGACCAAGCTCCCAGCGTGCGGCCTCGCCCTCGACGACCGCGAGGCGCTGCGCCACCTTCTCGAGCTCCCGCACGTTGCGGGGCCAGGACCACAGCACGAGGGCCTCGGCCGCGTCGGGCGACATCGGGCGCGACCGCAGGCTCTCGGGGAGGAACGCGCTGAAGAGTTCGAGGACATCCTCGCGTCGGGCCGCGAGCGGAGGCGGCGACGCGATGACGCCCGCGAGTCGCGCGTACAGGTCCTCACGAAACCGACCGGCCGCGACGTCGTTCGCCAGGTCCCGATTGGTCGCCGCGACGATGCGCACGTCGACCTTGCGCCCCGCGGTGCCACCAACGGGCACGACCTCGCCGGTCTCCACCGCGCGCAGGAGCTTGGGCTGTGCGATGAGCGCCAGGTCGCCGACCTCGTCCAGCAGCAACGTCCCGCCGTCCGCACGAGCAAACGCGCCGGGCTCGTCCTGCACCGCGTGCGTGAACGCGCCGCGCCGATGTCCAAACAGCGTCGACTCCACGAGCGTCTCCGGCAGCGCCGCGCAGTTGACGGCGACGAACGCACCGCGGCGACCGCTCGCCTGATGCACGGCGCGAGCGACGACCTCCTTGCCAACGCCCGTGGGGCCCAGCACCAGGACCGACAGGCGACTCTTGGCGACCGTGCGGATCTGATGCCGCAACGCGACGACCGCGGGCGCGTTGCCCAACAGACCGAGGCGCTCATGGTTATCCACCGCGTCGCCGTGGCGGACGACGAAGACGGACTCGCCGGCGCGAATCACGCCGCCGTCGGGTATCTCCACCGAGCCCGTCGAAGGCGCGGGTCGACCCGAGACGAAGGTGCCGTTCTTGCTGCCGAGGTCGGTGACCGTGACCTTGCCGCGCACGACGTCGAGCGCAAGGTGCGCCCGCGAGAGCCGCGGATCCGCCAGGCGCAGGCCGTCCTCCGGATCCCGCCCCAACACGAGGCGCCGGCCCTCGGCCAGCCGCACGACGGTCCCGCGCCGCTCGACGTCCGGCGTGGCGACGACGCGCAACGTGACGACGGAGGCGACCCGCTCCGGCGTCGGCGCGATCGCCGACTGCGTCGTCTCCGGGGCGGTGCTGCGATGGGCTGGCATGGTGCGCTACGCCTTGGCTCCCGAGTGCGGTTCGCGACGAGCTTAGTCCCGATGCGGCCGTCGTGTCACCTCCCCACGGCGACGTGCGACGTGCTAGCCTCGCCGTCCATGCGATCCGCCCTGAGCCTCCTCCTCTTGTCTGTCGCGCTGACCGCGTCGGCGGGTGAGCGCCAACTGCCGCCGTCGTTCGACCTGCCGATGCGCCCGCCGTCGCACCACGCCGTCCTGTGGAACGCCCACCGCGCCCGGCCGGTGCCGTTTCGCCCGCTGCGCGCGGCTCCGGGTCCGCTCCGACCACGCGCGGCAGCGGACACGACGCCGGTGACGGTCTTCGGCTACTTGCCGTACTGGCAGCTCGACTACGACGCGTTTCACTGGGATCAGCTCACGCACCTCGCGTACTTCGCGGTGGAGCTCAACGGAGACGGGTCGCTCGGCGAGGACCACAAGTGGACGAGCGCTTCGACCACCGCGCTGATCGCGGACGCTCACGCCCACGGCGTCAAGGTCATACTCACGGTCACGAACTTCAACGACACCAGCGTGGGCGGCATCTGCACGTCCCCGGAGATCCGGAAGAAGGCCATCGACGGGCTCGTCGGCCTCGTCGCCGCGCAGGGCGGGGATGGGCTCAACATCGACTTCGAGTTCGTCCCGCTCTCGGCCAAGGCGGCCTTCGTCGTCTTCCTTCAGGAGCTTCGCGCAGCGCTCCTCGCCAAGGTGCCCCAGGGAGAGCTGTCCATCGCCGGTCCCGCGGTGGACTGGAACGGCAGCTATGACTACGATCAGATCGCCGCCACGGTCGACGCGATCTTCATCATGGCCTACGGCTATCACTGGACCGGAGGCAACCCCGGGCCGCTGTGCCCCATCGAGTCCGGAACCGTGTGGGGCAAGCACAACCTCACGTGGACGCTCGACGACTACGCGAAGTATGGCGGGCCGAACATCGAGGCGAAGCTGGTGGCGGGGCTGCCACTCTACGGCGTAGACTGGCCGAGCGAGAGCGACGCGGTCCCCGGCAAGCAGACGGCGGACGGGAAGAGCGTCGTCTACACCAAGGCGCTCGTCGACGGTCCGAAGTACGGCTGGGCGTGGGATGCCGCGTCCAAGTCGAGCTACTACGTCTTCAAGGTGGGAGCGCAGTGGCATCAGGCCTGGGTCGACACCGCGGCGGCCCACAAGCTGCGCTTCGAGCTGGCCAAGACGCGAAAGCTCCAAGGGATCGGCTTCTGGGCGCTGGGGTACGATGGGGCCGACACGGCGGTGTGGGACAACCTGGCCGCGGTGTTTCCGCCGCCGCCCCAGGTCGCGCCGGACGCGGGGCCGGAGTCCGTGGCTGAGGCAGCAGCAGAGACCGGGGCTGCGGCAGAGGCTGTGGCAGAGGCTGTGGCAGAGGCTGTGACCGTGGCAGAGGCTGCGGCAGAGGCTGCGGCAGAGGCCGGGGCAGAGACGGCCGCCGCGGAAACGGTGGCGGCGGAGCCTGCAGCTCAACCGGAGCCGGGAGCGGAGGCCGCCCTGGCGGCTGAGCCCGCGGTCGATGCGGGCACCACCCCCGCGAGTCAGGACGTCGCGGCTCCCGGTGCGGTGCAGGACGCGTCCGGTACGGCTGTGAGCGCCAATGGCAGCGGCGGCGGCGGGTGTGCCCAGGAGCGCATCCCGCGAGGCTCAGTCTCCGCGCTGCTCCTCGCGGTCTTGGTGCTCCTCGGCGTTGCGTTTCGGCGCGTCGTCCGCTAGCGTTCGCCCACGATTTCACCAGCGTACTTCGTAATGATTCGGCCAACGCCCGGCGCGGAGGACAGCATGTTGACTGAGCTCAAGAAGCCCACCATCTCAGACATTGGCGAGACCGCCACCATCCCCTGCTTCGATCCGGCGACGCTGGAGCCGCTGGGCACGGTCCCGGTCATGAGCGAGGCCGAGGTCCTCGCGGTCGTCGCCAAGGCGCGCGCCGCGCAGCCAGCATGGGCGAGCACCACGTTCACCGAGCGCAAGCGGGTGCTGCGGACGCTGCTCGACCTCATCATCGAGCGACAAGAGGCCATCTGTCGCAGCGCCTCCCGAGACTCCGGCAAGACGCTCGTCGACGCGGCGCTCGGCGAGGTCTTCCCCGTCTGCGAGAAGATTCGCTACACGCTTACTTACGGCGCCCGCGATCTCGCCCCCGACCCGCGACCTTCGGGCTTCCTCATGCACAAGAAGGCGCACGTCGAGTACCTGCCGCTCGGCGTCGTGGGCGTCATCGCGCCATGGAACTTCCCGTTCCACAACCTCCTGTGTCCGCTGGTCCCCGCACTCTTCGCCGGCAACGCGGTCGTGACCAAGGTCAGCGAGTGGACCTCGTGGTCCGCCGCGGAGTACCTCGGCCTCGTCCGCGAGGCGCTCACACGCCACGGTCACTCCCCCGAGCTCGTCCAGGCCGTGACCGGCTACGGCCAGACCGGGTCGTGGCTCGTCACCTCCGGAGTCGAGAAGATCTTCTTCACCGGCTCGCCGCAGAACGGCCGCAAGGTCATGGAGGCCGCGTCCCGCACGCTCACGCCAGTCGTGCTGGAGCTGGGCGGCAAGGACCCGATGATCATCTGCGACGACGCGGACCTCGATCACGCTGTTCTGTCGGCCATGCTGGGCACGTTCACCGCCTGCGGCCAGATGTGCGTGGGCGCTGAGCGCATCTACGTCTTTGCGGGCGTCTACGACCGCTTCGTCGAGGCGGTCGTGACCAAGGCTCGCGCTCTCCGGCAGGGACCGCCGCTGGCGGGCGAGGTCGTCGACTGCGGCGCGATGACCATGCCGCGCCAGCTGGACATCCTGGAGGAGCTCGTCCACGACGCCGTCAGCAAAGGCGCGCGGCTCCTGGTCGGCGGCAAACGCAACACGGCCGCCGGTCGCGGTCAATTCTTCGAGCCCACGGTGCTCGTCGACGTCGACCACACGATGCGCATCACGCAGGAGGAGCAGTTCGGACCCATCCTGGTCGTCATGCAGGTCAACGACGAGGAGGAGGCCGTGCGCCTCGCCAACGACTGCCCCTACGGGCTCGGCTCGAGCGTGTTCTCGCGGGATCGGGCGCGCGGCGAGCGCATCGCCAGCCGGATTCGCGCCGGAATGACCGTGGTCAACGACTATGGCCTAGCGTACATGATCCAGTCGCTGCCGTTCGGAGGCACCAAGGTGTCGGGCTTTGGCCGCATCAACGGCCGCGAGGGCCTGCGCGCGTGCACGCTCGAGAAGGCCGTCGTGACCGATCGCTTCCCCACGGGGCAGAGCGTGTCGCCGTTTCCGGTCGAGCCGGCCACCTTCGCCCTCGTCAAGGACGCCATCGGGACCATCTACGGCCAGGGCCTCGGGGCCCGCGCCCGCTCGGCATGGAGCACGCTCATGCAGCTGCGGAGCGTGTCCGCGGCCCGCAAGGCGCGGCGGTAGCGCGACCCGTCCACGCGGGCGCGGGTCAGCCCACCGTTCGGCCGACGGACGCCTCGAGCGCCACGAGCGCGCCGCGAACCGCGGCGGGCATCGACGTCTTGCGCTCTCCGGCGTAGTCGTAGACGACCATGAGGCCCTCGCCGCTGGCCACGACGGCGCCCAAGCCCTGGCTGATGACCGCGAACTCGAGCGTGAAGCGGTCGTCGCCGAGCGCGGTCGTTCGTGTTCCAACGTGCACCGTATCCGGCCACTTGACCGCGCGCCGAAAGCGGCATTGGGCCGAGGCCAGGATGGGTCCGATGCGCGTCTGCTCGAACGAGCTCCAGAGCCCGATGCGCTGGAGGTACTCGGTGCGCGCGGTCTCGAACCAGCGAAAATAGACCACGTTATTCACATGCCCCATCACGTCCATCTCGCCCCACACCACGGGGAGGGTCACGACGACGGGGAAGTCCTGAAGCGACGCGGAGGGTGCCATGGTCTCGCACCTACCTGATTCGCACCGGCAGCGCCAGTGACTCCGGTCCCGACGTCAGCGTAGGATTTCTTCGGTAATTCTACTAAAGGATTCCCGCCGAGGGCCGATAGGTTCGTATTGGGGCTGAGGGGAGGTACGTCGTGCCCGAACGACTTCGGGTTCTCGACGTGGGTATCGGCGGTGCAGAGGCGAGCCGGCTAGAGGCGGTGCTCACAGCGGGCGGCTTTGTCGTCGACCGTCGTGAGGTCACCTCAGGCCCCGCCATGCGCTCCGCGTTGGCCTCCGAGGACTACGACGCAGTGCTCTGTCGCGCGGCGCTCGACTCGTACGATGCGCACGCGGCGCTCGCACTCCACGGCTCGCTCGGCCAGGATCGGCCGTTTCTCGTGCTGGCCTCCCGCGCCGAGCTCCCCATCGCAGTCGAGCTCATGCGCGAGGGCGCCCACGACCTGGTCCTGTGGGACGAGCTCGAGCGCCTGGTGCCGGCCCTCGAGCGCGAATTGCGTGAGGCGAACAACCGCCGCGTTCGCCTCCAGTCAGACGAGCAGCTCGCGCTGGCCGCGGAGGTGTTCGAGAGCGGGCGGGAGGCCATCGCCATCACCGACCGCCACGGCGCGGTCATCTCGCTGAACTCTGCGTTCGCGGACATGACGGGCTGGCCGCTGGACGAGTCCGTCGGTCAACGCCTCGATGGGCTCCTCGCGCTCGACGCACCGGGGCGCATGCGCATCTGGGAGGCCATCGAGAACGCGGGCCGATGGCGCGGCGAGGTCTACTGCCGCAGACGCTCCGGCGAGATCTACCCGGCGATGCTGTCGCTCTCGACGGTCCGTTACGACGACGGCGGCATCAAGCACACGATCGCGCACGCGACCGACGTGACCGAGCACAAGGCCGCCGAGCAGCGCATCCACTACCTGGCGCACTACGACGCGCTGACCGGGCTGCCGAACCGGACCTTGCTCCGCGAGCGGCTCGCCCAGGCCCTGCGGGACGCGGAACTGTTGCAGCACAAGGTCGCGGTCATCGCGGTGGATCTGGACCGCTTCCAGGTCGTCAACGATCGCTTCGGCCACGCACACGGCGATCGGGTCCTGGGCCTGGCCGCGCACCGCATCGTCCAGATCGTCGAGACACGCGACATCGTGGCCCGCGTGGGCGATGACGAATTCGCAATCATCGTAAAATGTTACACGTCAGAGGCGGCCACGGCGCTGGCCTACGAGCTGCTCGAGGCGATCGGACGTCCGTTCGAGGTCGAAGGGGCCCGTATCCTCGTGACGCCGGGCCTGGGGCTCGCGCTCTACCCCGACGACGCGTCCGAGGTCGACACGCTGCTGCGGGCTGCGGACACGGCGCTGTTCGGGGCCAAGGAGAGCGGGGGCGGCGCCGTCGAGGTCTACGACCGCTCACGCCCGGCGATGGCCAGCGAGCGCCTCGCGCTCGCCGACGCACTGTCCGGCGCGATCGAGCGCGGTGAGCTCGAGCTGCACTACCAGCCACAGCTCGACGTCACGACGGGACGCGTCGTGGGGGCCGAGGCGCTCGTGCGCTGGCGCCATCCGGAGCTCGGCCTGCTAATGCCCGGCCGGTTTCTGTCCATCGCCGAGGAGACGGGCCTCGCCGTCCCGATTGGCGAGTGGGTGCTGCGCGAGGCGTGTCGGCAGAACGCTCACTGGCAGCGCGTCGGCAGGGCCAAGTTCCCCGTCGCCGTCAACGTGTCGCGCGCCCAGCTGCGGCATCCCCGGTTCATTCGCGCGCTCGAGGGCGCCCTCATCGCCGCCTCGCTCGAGCCCCGCTACCTGGAGATCGAGCTCACGGAGGCGGTGCTCGTCGAGCATCCTGACGCAACGTCCGACCTCCTCCGCCGCGTGGCCGCGCTCGGCGTGCTCCTCTCCATCGACGACTTCGGGACGAGCCACTCGAGCCTCCACCACCTCAAGCGCTTCGCGGTCTGCAAGATCAAGATCGACACCTCGTTCGTGGCGACTGCCCCGAGCGTCGCCGAGGACGCCACGATCGTTCGCGCGGTCATCGGGCTGGCGCACGGGCTCGGGCAGCGCGTCACCGCCGAGGGCGTCGAGACGGAGGCGCAGCTCGACTTTCTGGCGCGCGAGCGCTGCGACGAATACCAGGGCCGCTACGCCAGCGGACCGCTCCTGGGCGCGGACTTCCTGCGCTTCCTGTCACACTAGCGGCCAATCTGGCACCCTTGCGGCGTGCGCTCGCCCGCCTGGTTTCGTGTACCCATGCTGGTGTTCGCGGCGGCCTTCGTCGCGTTCGCGGCGCTGCAGCTCAACGACCCCGATCCGATCGCGTGGACCGCCATCTACCTCGCGGCTGCGCTCGCGACGGCGCTCTTGCCGTCGCACCCCATGGGCCCATCGTTCGCGCTGGCCGTCCTCGCGGTCGCCGTGCCGTGGGCGGCGGTGCTCCTCGCGCGCGTCGTCGGCGAGATCGCGGTGTCGGACCTCTGGCTCGACATGAGCGCCAAGGGCGGTCGCGTCGAGGAAGGGCGTGAAGCGGGAGGCCTCCTCATCGTCGCGTTCGTCCTGGTCACGGGCCTGACCGTACGACGTCTACGCGACAACCCCGCGGGCCTGACCGGAATTCGACGCCCTCACGCGCTGTGGAGACGCCTCCGCAAGCGTTGAGCCCGCAAGGCAATTCCCCCGCCACACGACGGCATGTGTGACCACGTGTTGTCATTTTTCGTCGTTTTCCCGTTGACGGGCCGGGCCACGAGCCCCTAAGCTCCACCCAACGTTTCACGTGGAGCGCCGGCCCCGAAGGCGGTCAGGCGCCACGCTTTTTGCCGTATCTACAACGGATGCGCATTGGTGCGTCCACCGATAGGAGTGCCCTACATGGGTCGAATCATCGCCGTCAGCAATCAAAAGGGAGGCGTGGGCAAGACCACGACGACCGTGAACCTCGCGGGGGTCCTGGCCAAGCTCGGCCAGCGCGTCCTCGTCGTCGACATGGATCCGCAGGCGAACGCGACGACCGCCCTCGGCGCCGACAAGTACGGCAGCCGCGAGCATGTCTACCATGCGCTCGTGACGGAGACGCCCCTCGGCGCGCTGATCCAGCACAGCGAGATCGAGGGCCTCGACGTACTGCCCTCGGGGCCGGACCTCGCCGGCGCCGAGCTCGAGCTCGTCTCGGCGCTTGCTCGGGAGACCAAGCTCAAGAGCGTGCTCGCGCCGATTCGAGACCGCTACGACGTCATCCTCGTCGACTGCCCGCCGAGCCTCGGCCTGCTCACGCTGAACGCGCTCACCGCTTGCGAGGGCGTGCTCGTGCCGCTCCAGTGCGAGTACTACGCGCTCGAGGGCATCTCGAGCCTGCTGCGCACGATCGACCTCGTGCGGCGCTCGGTGAACCCCCGCATTCGCATCACGGGAGTCCTGCTCACCATGTTCGACCGCCGGAACCGCCTGTCGTTCCAGGTCGAGGCGGAGGCGCGCCAGCACTTCCCGAACGTGATCTACGAGACGACCATCCCGCGCAACGTCAAGCTCGCGGAGAGCCCGAGCTTCGGCAAGCCCATCGTGCTGTACGACCCCTTCTGCCAGGGCGCGCTCGCCTACGACGCGCTCGGCCATGAGGTCCTCGTCCGTGAGGGCCTCACCGCGCCCATGCTCGCCCAGGAGGTCGCGTGATGAGCGCCATCGCTGCTTCCCGTGTCCTGGGCAAGGGCCTGGGCTCGCTGCTGCCGGTTCCGACGCTGGCCAGCACGTCGGGCGAGGGCCACCCGCTGTATGTGCCCATCGCCGACGTCGTGCCCGCGATGCATCAGCCGCGCACCATCTTCGCCGACGACGCGCTGACCTCGCTGGCACACTCGATCCGCGAGCAGGGCATCCTGCAACCGCTGGTCGTCTCGCGCGAGAGCTCCGGCCTCTACCGGCTCATCGCCGGAGAGCGTCGACTGCGCGCGGCGCGGCTCGCGGGGCTCCACGAGGTGCCCATCGTGCTGCGGCAGGTCACCGGGACCGAGGCCTTCGAGCTGGCGCTCATCGAGAACATCCAGCGCGAGGACCTCAACCCGCTCGAGGAGGCCGACGCGTACCGCCGGCTCGTCGAGGAGCACGGCTACACGCAGGAGGCGATCGCGCGGCGCGTGGGCAAGGATCGCGCCACGGTCTCGAACGCGCTGCGGCTGCTCAAGCTGCGCGACGGCCTCAAGGAGCGGGTGCTCTCGGGCGCACTCTCGGCGGGACACGCACGCGCGCTGCTCGGCACCGACGACGAGCTGTTCCAGGAGTCGCTGGCGCGGCGCGTCGAGGCCGAGGGGCTCTCGGTGCGGGTCATCGAGAAGCTCGTCGCAGGCCACAAGGACGCTCGCGCGTCGGCGCGCACCCGCGTGAAGGCCGCGCCGGAGGTCAAGGCGCTCAGCCGCTCGCTCAGCCACACGCTGGGCCGACCGGTGAAGGTAGCTCCCAAGGGCGACGGCGGCGCGATCGTCATCCGCTACACGACCCGCGCCGATCTCGACGCCCTCATCGCGCGCCTCGGGAGCTGACGCCCCAATCTCGCAGGAGGGGCCGCTGACCACCGTTGGTTTCGGATGGCCCAAAAACCGGGGGGGCGGGGGTCGTCCCCCGCAAAGAAACCGGGGGGCGGGGGTCGTCCCCCGCAAAGAAACCGACGAACTCGTCAGAGCAGCGATGCAAACGCGATGCGAGACGAAGATGTTGTTTCCCTGTGTACTTCACCCATTCAAAAATGCCCGAACTGGCGACCGCGGTTGATCAGCCGCGTTGTCCCGGAAACGGCGTGACGAGCAACAAGCTGGAGACCGACCGCGCCACCGCGTATGGTGTTGCCCAACGACGCGCCCCGCGGCGCGCCTGCGAGGTGCCCCATGCGTTGGTTGACCGCGACCTTCCTCCTTGTGTCCGGTGTGGGTCTATCGTGCGGCGACGCGAACGACGTCGGCGCGTTCCTGTCGCCCGACGGTGGCGGTCTCGCCGCGGACGCGAGCGGCGAGACCGCGGCCAGTCCGGATGCGCGCGAGGTGACGGCCTCGGACACGACCGCGGGCGCTGACGGGCAGGACACCGCAGAGGCCACCGGGACCGACGGCATCGGCACCGAGTGCCCGCTCGATCGGTGCCTCGTCGCGGGCGCCTGCGTCGCCGACGGAGCCCCGAACCCAGCCAACGCCTGCGAGGTCTGCCGGGTGCTGGCCGACCGTCACGCCTTCACCTTCAACGACGCCGCGACCTGCGATGACCAGAACGCCTGCACCTCGGGCGATCACTGCGACGCGGGGCAGTGCGTGGCGAGCGCAACAACGAAGTGCACCGACGACGCGAACCCGTGCAGCCTCGAGTCCTGCGACCCGGTGACGGGCCAATGCGGGAGCACGCCGCAGCCAGGACCGTGTGCGACCGGGGACGCGTGCCTCACGGGCGCGACCTGCCAGGACGGCGTCTGCGCCGGCGGGACCCCGGTCACGTGTGACGACGGCAAGCCGTGCACGGTCGATGCCTGCGACAAGGCGACCGGCTGTGCGCACACGGCGACCACGGCCGCGTGCAATGACGGCAACCCGTGCACGGAGGGCGACTCGTGCGCGACCGGGAGCTGCGCCGGTGTTGCGATGAACTGCGACGACCAGGACGTCTGCACCGTCGACTACTGCGTGGCCGGCACCGGCTGCACGCACGCCTCGCTGGCCGCCAAGTGCAACGACGGCAACCCCTGCACGGCCGAGTCCTGTGATGCGCAGGACGGCTGCGTCTACCCCCCGACCGCCGGCACCTGCGACGACGGCAACCTGTGCACGACGGGCGACCTGTGCAAGAACGGCGCGTGCGTCGGCGTGGCCGTCCCGACCGACGACAGCGATCCGTGCACCGACGATGCGTGCGTGCCCGCTTCGGGCGTCGTGCATCTGCCCAACACCGCGCCCTGCGAGGACGGCAACGCCTGCACGCTCGGCGACACCTGCACCGCGACAGGCTGCGCGCCGGGGACCGGGACGCTCTCCTGCGACGACGAGAACCAGTGCACGGAGAACACCTGCGACCCGAACGCGGCGTGCGTCTACGTGCCGCGCACGGGGACTTGCGACGACGCGACCGTCTGCACCAAGGACGACGCGTGCCTGGGCGGCGCGTGCATCGGCGACGTCATCAATTGCGACGACGGCAACGCCTGCACGGCCGACACCTGCCACCCGCAGACGGGCTGCGCGCACGCGCTCATCGCGAGCCACGCCTGCCGGCCCGAGATCACGGTCACCTACCCGCCGCGTGGTGCGACGCTAGCACTGACGCTGACCGGCGGGACGACGGCAGTCGACGTCAAGGGCACGGTCAAGAGCGGCGCGGGGCCCATCACGACGTTCACGCTCAACGGAAACGCCGTCGCGGTTGCGGCCGACGGGAGCTTCACGACGACCACGCCGGCGCACGTGGGCGGCAACACCTTGGTCTTCCTCGCGCAGGACGCCATGGGCAGCAAGCGCGACCGCGTGCAGTCTTTCTTGCTGTCGAGCACGTACCTCCTGCCCGACGACACGAAGCCCAAGAGCGGCATGGTCACGCCTGGGCTCGGCATCTGGCTCAGCCAGAAGGTGCTCGACGACAAGAACCACAGCCTGCCGCCGAACGACTTCGCGACCGTGTTCGAGCTCGTCATTGGCGCCATCGACCTCAACGGCATGATCCCCAACCCCGTCTACGACGGCAGCACGCACAGCGTGAGCCTCTCGAACCTCACGCACGGCGCGCCGGTCGTCGGCCTCGCCTCCATCAACGGCGGGCTCGGCCTCACGGTCACCATGGCGAACGTGAAGGGCGACCTCGCGGCCAAGGGCAAGAAGATCGCGTGCCTCCCGGTCGTTGGCTGTACCTACTACCCGAGCGCGAACGGGACGCTCACCATGAGCAAGATCACCATCACCGCGGACGTCGCGCTCTCGGTGGACGGGAGCCACGCGCTGAAGGCCAAGCTCAAGAACGTCAAGGTCACAATCGATGGCGCCAAGATCAATATCGACAGCGCCCTGTCGTTCATCATCGACCCCATCCTCAACCTCGTGCTCGGGGCCATCAAAGGGCAGCTCGAGACGCAGTTTGCGACCTCCATCGCCTCGTCGCTCGAGCCGACCATCGAGAAAGCGCTGACGTCGCTCGCCATCAACACGACGCTCGCGATCCCGCCACTCGCGCCAGGCGGGACGGCCACGTCGGTCGCGCTCGTCACGGACTTCGACACCGTGGACTTCACGCCCAAGGGCGGCGCCATCTTCCTGCGCGCGGGCGCCTACGCCGCGAGGAAGACGCCGCACGTCAACCTGGGGGTCCCAACGCGCGTCGGCTGCGGCGAGAAGCCGCAGACGCTCGTGATGCCGAAGTCGCATGACCTCGAGCTCGTGCTCGCCGATGACACCTTCAACGAGCTGCTGTTCGGCGCCTGGCGCGGCGGCTTCCTGGAGTTCGACCTGCCGGCCGAGACGCTCGCCGGCGTGGACCTCGCGAAGTACGGCGTCTCGAACATGACGGTGCACGTCAGCGGGATGCTCGCTCCGACGATGGCCGACTGCGGCACCGGCGGCGTGCTGCTGCTCAAGATGGGCGACCTGGGCGTCAAGGCCAACCTCACGCTGTTTGGCCAGCCCGCGCATGTGCAGATGTACGTGAGCCTCGCCGTCGAGATGACCATCACGGCCACCAACGGGCAGCTGGGCTTCCAGGTCACGGGCATCAAATCGCTCGACGCCGAGGCGCGCATCGAGGAGGGCGCGCTCGTCGATTCCGAGTCCGCGTTCACGGCGCTCTTCGCCGAGCAGCTCGTACCGAAGCTTCTGGGTGCGCTGACCCAGGGCTCGCTTGGCGCGTTTCCATTGCCGAAGATCGACCTCTCGGGCGTCGCGCCGGGCGTCCCGCCGGGGACCGGGATCACCATCGTGCCGAGCGAGGTCGTGCGCGACTCCGGGAACACGATCGTCGGCGGAGGCCTCCAGTGAGACGCGTCGCGGCAGCCCTTTTGCTCCTGAGCCTCGGACCCGGCTGTGACAGCACGGGCACCGAGGGTCTTCTGCTCGACGTCTATGGCGGTAGTGGCGTCTCGGCTGACGCGGGCGTCGGCTCCGACGCAGCCCCGACCGACGTGGCGTTGGACACAGGGTCAGCGCCCGACGGAACTGCGCCCGACGTCCCGCCCAAGGGGACCTGCACCAAGGACAGCGACTGCGACGACGGCCTCGACTGCACGGCGTCGGTCTGCGACCCCAAGACGGCGTCGTGTTTGAGCACGCTCAAGCCCGGCTTTTGTCTCGTGAACAACGTCTGCTACGCCGATGGCGCAAACCACCCCACGCACGCCTGCCGCGTGTGCGCCGCCAAGGACGCGCCCCTCACGCTCACGCTGCGCCCGACCGGGACGGCGTGCGACGACGGCCACGCGTGCACCACGACGGACACCTGTACGGCGACCGGCGACTGCGCTGGCGTCGCCGTCGCGTGCGACGACCAGAAGCCGTGCACGGTCGACACCTGCGCCGATGACGGCAGCTGCACGCACGCGCCCGGCAACGACGGCCTGAGCTGCGACGATCTGGCAGCGTGCACCAGCAACGACCGGTGCGTCGGCGGCCTGTGCCATGGTGACGGGATCGTCTGCGATGACCAGAACCCGTGCACCAAGGACGCGTGCGGCGCGACGGGCCAGTGCGAGTTCACGCCTCAGACCGGCAGCTGCGAGGACGGCGATGCGTGCACCAAGGGCGACAGCTGCGCCAAGGGCCAGTGCGTCGCCGGACCGGCCGACTCCTGCAACGACGGCAACGGCTGCACCATCGACTTCTGCACGCCGCAGGTCGGCTGCGGGCACCTGCCGGTCAAGAGCGCGTGCTGCACCGGCCAGGTGTCGGTCTGCGACGACGGCAAGCCCTGCACCGACGACCTGTGCGATCCGGTGACGTTCGCGTGCAGCCACCCGGACTCCACCGCCGCATGCAGCGACGGCAACGACTGCACCGTGAACGACGGCTGTCTGGCTGGCGCGTGCGTCGGGGCGCTGAAGACGTGCGATGACCAGAACTCCTGCACGAACGACGCGTGTGTCAAGGGCGTCGGCTGCGTCAACGCCGCGATCGGGACCGGCCCATGCGACGACGGGCTCGCGTGCAGCACGGGCGACCACTGCAACAACGGCGTATGCCAGGCCGACACGAGCCAGTGCGTGTGCACGCCGAGCTTCGGCGATGGGATGAAGGTGACCGCGCTTGCGATTGGCGTCGACGGCAACGCTGGCAATGGTCTGGACGTGGACCAGAACCCGGCGACGTGCGCGCCGGCGGGGCAGTGTCAGAGCGGCATCGACAACGCCTTCTCGGCGCTCGCCGGCCTCGCGAACGGCGCGCTGAGCGACTCGGTGACCAAGGGGAGCCTCATCGTCCTGCTGGAGTTGCCGGCGAGCAAGGCGGGCACCTTCGCGCTCGCGGTGCACACCGGGAAGCTCGCGCCGAGCAATCCGACCTGCGACGTGACCAAGAGCACCTGCGACTATGTCGTGGCCGGCTCGGGCTTCGACAAGGCGAGCTGCAAGGCGCTCTACACGCTGCCGTGCACGCTGGTCGGCAACGCGCTCTCGGGCGGGAGCAAGACGAGCGTCATTCCGTTCGACGTGCCGCTCGGCCAGGGCGCGGTGCTGACCGTGGCGCTCTACAACGCTCGGTTTGACGGCACCGTCGTGCAGACGGGAGACAACGTCACGTCGGTCAGCGGCGTGCTCGGCGGCGCGATTCGCAAGACCGACCTGCTCACGGCCATTGACGCGGTTCCGGCTGAGGCGTTGCCGCTGCCGAAGGACACGATCAAGGGGCTGCTCGGGTCGATCCTGACCTACGACATCGACACGGACGGCGACGGCGCGAAGGACGCGGCGTCGGTCGGGTTCCCGCTCTCGGCGATCGACGCGCAGCTCACCGGCGTGAGCTGGTAGGCACAGGGCTCACTTCCCGCTCAAGACCGCCTCGATGGTCGCGAGCACCTCCGACTGCGCCGCGTAGCGCTTGACGTACTTCACGACGCCGCCCGCACCCAGCACGACGTTGATCTCGTTCGGGCCCGCCTGACCGAAGTGCTTCTTGAACGCCTGGGTGGGGTCGTAGACCACGGTCAGCGTGAGCTTGTACTTGGCCTTGAGTTCCTTGCAGAGCGTCGCTGTCGCGGGTCCTCCTGCGCCGTCGCCGATGACGAGCACCGAGGTGAAGCCCTGCGCGCCCAAGGTGTCCTGTCGCTTCTGCATCACCGTCCCGGCGATGTTCTTGCAACCGCCTCACCAGTCCGCGTAGCCAAAGAGCCACGCGGCCTTGGAGGGACACAGACTGTGGAGGGTCACGGGGTTCCCGTCGCAGTCCTTGAGCGATAAGTCCGCGACCGTCGTACCCACCGTCGTTCCAAATGGCGCCACGGGCGGGCAGCTGACGGCCGGCGCCTCGCACTGGCCCGTCGCGCCGCAGGTCTCCCCGACGGCGCACGACCCGCAGGGCGTGCCGCAGCCGTCGTCACCGCAGGCCTTGGTGCCGCACTCGGGGACACAGACGCACGCGCCCTCGACGCAGCTGAGCCCGGAGGTGCAGGTGCCGCAGGTGCCGTCGCAGCCGTCGTCGCCGCAGGCCTTGCCCTGGCACGCCTTCTGACAGACGCAGGCCCCAGAGGAGCAGACGGTGC
The DNA here is from genome assembly GCA_005776585.1 of Pseudomonadota bacterium. Classification (GTDB taxonomy): domain Bacteria; phylum Myxococcota_A; class UBA9042; genus SXOX01. The sequence continues at coordinate 52,060 of SXOX01000069.1, forward strand.
CCGGGTCGCAGCTGCCGCAGGAGGCGCCACACCCGTCGTCGCCACAGGCCTTGTCGATGCAGCTCGGCGAGCACGTGTCGGCGCAGGACCCGTTCGCGCACACCTGCTCGGCCCCGCACGTCCCGCAGGCGCCGCCGCAGCCGTTGTCGCCGCAGCTCTTTCCGATGCAGTCGGGTACACAGGTGCACGCGCCGTCCACGCACGTGAGTCCGCTGTTGCACGAGCCACAGGCGCCATTGCAGCCGTCGTCGCCGCAGGCCTTGCCCGCGCACTGCGGTACGCACGCGCAGGCGCCGCTGACACACGCGAGCCCGGGCGCGCACGTGCCGCAGCTTCCGCCGCAGCCGTCGTCGCCGCACGCCAGGCCGGCGCACTGGGGCTGACACGCGAGGTCGAGTGGCGGAACAGTGTCGACGCCCTGGTCGGCGAACGGTGCGACCTCGGCCAGTGCCGTGGCCTCCGCAGTGTCGGGCGGCACGGCCGCGTCGCTCGGAGGCGATGCGATCGTGTGGGCGTCGACTCCCGCGGTGTCGGCTCCCGCTGAACCCATTCCCGCAGTGTCGACCGTCGCGACTGCACTTGCAGGGTTAGAGTTCGCGGCGCAGCCGGCGCCGAGCGCGGTCGTGAGGAGGAGCATCGCCCGGATGCTCCGCGATGCGGGTAACGTTCGAGTCGAGCGGTGAGGCCGGCGCATGTTGGGACTACGCGCTCGCGATGCCACTGGTTACGGGTCACCCACCAGGTCCCGAGGTCTCCAGTGCTGCGCCTGAGCAACCTCGACTACTGGCCGTCGCACGCAGGGTCCGAGGGCTCAGGAAAGTGGCCATGCTCGTCCATGCACTGCTTCGGATCATCGGCGATGACCGGGGGGCACGAGTTCCAGTAGTCGTACTTCGGCTCGCGCGGCCAGCACATGCCCAGCGTGAACCCACCGCCCGTCGAGCCGTAGTGAATATTGGTCACGATACAATATTCGTCAATTTGGCACGTCCCCTCTCCTGGAATCGGATGCGTCGCAGAGGACCAGCCCGGCACTGGGCAAGCGTGACGGCAGGTGCCGCGTCTTCCCTTGGGCCAATTTACGGCAACGTACAGATCACCATCACAGTACTCGTCCGTGGGGCACCTCAGCTTCGGATTCCCAGATGCCTCCTGCGAGGGGTCCTCCTCCTTTGTCTTGTGCAAGTTCGGGGACCTCGACGATGAGCGCCAGCGCGCGTACACTTTCGCAGTGCTCGAGGGGCTCGCCGGAGGGCCGCTGACGGTGCTCGAGGCGCGCGGCCTCTCCGAGCCGCCCGAGGCCACGGCGCGCATCTTGAGCACCCACGACGCGCTGCTGCTGCGCGCGTGGATCGCACGGGCGCTCACCGCCACGAGCCTGTCCCAGCTCTTTGGCGACGACTGACGGCCGGGTGCCCCCGCGGCGCCGCGGCGCCCGGCAAGTCGCGCCGCATTGCGCCGGCTGCGCAACCCACCTACTGTGGCCAACGTATGCAAGACCCCCCGCACCACCCCCATCGCTCACCCGCCCCACGCCGTGTGTGGGGCTCCGGTCCCGGCCAACCACACCCCCGGGGCGCGCACTGGCTCGCCGCGCGGCCTCTGCGAATGGTCCTCGAGGTTGCGGCCCGGGCTGCCCTGCTTACCGCCGCCCTGGCTGCCACGCACGCCGCAGCGTGGGGCCGGGTCGAGCAACTGACCGGCGGCACCGGCTTCTTGTGCGCCCGCGTGGTCGGCGAGGGCGTGCGCTGTTGGGGCGACAACGCCGAGGGGCAGCTGGGCCTCGGCAGTCGCGCGCCGCAGGCGGGGGCGGTGCGCCCCGCGTTGCCCGAGCCGGTTACGGAGCTCGTGGGGTCGGCCAACGCCACCTGCGCCGTGGCTCGCGGCGAGCTGCACTGCTTTGGCGCCACCGCCAAGTCGCCCCGGCTGGTCAAGACACCCGTGCCGGTGGCGCGCCTCACTGCGTTGCACGGCAAATTTGCGGGCATCGGAGCCAACGGCGAGGTGTACCGCTGGGACTCGCGCTGGGCGCCCGAGGCCGTCGCCGCGCTCAAGGGCGCCACCCAGGTGGGCTACTTGGGGCCGCGCCTGTGTGGCCTGTTGGCGGGCGAGCTGTGGTGCCCCGACGCGCAGGCGCCGGCCAAATATGGCCGCGTGCAGAGGCTGCCCCGTGCCACGCGTTTTGTGGGCGAGATCAACTTTGCCTGCGCTATCTCGGACACCGAGGCGGCCTGCGCTCGCTTCAGCCCTGTGGACGCGTGGAACGCCAAGGGCACCGTCACCCCCGTGCCGTGGCTGGTGGGCGCGCGCGACGCCGGCTACTACCACGTGCGGGTGTGCGCGTTGCGCAGCGATGGCGCGATCGAGTGCGCCAATCCCTATGGCGACGACCTCTTGCGGCCGGTCGTGTGGGCGCGTGCCGACGCCGCCGACCCGTGGGTAGGGCTGGGCGGCGCCATCGGCAATGCCTGCGGCATTCGCAAGAGTGGGGCCTTGTGGTGCACCGGTAGCAACGCCCACGGCGAGCTGCTCACGGGCACCTCCACCCTCGTGGCCGAGCCGCGGGCCGTGCGCGAGGTGCCCCCCGTGGTGCGGCTCGGGGCGGGGCCCCGCGACGTGTGTGCGGTCGCCACGCAGGGCTCCGTGGTGTGCTGGGGCGCCACCTACACCCCGTGGGACGCTGACGTGCCGACCCTGTCGCCTGCCGTCACGGTCGTGCCCAAGCCTGCGACCGAGCCGCGCGCGGTGGTCGACCTCGCCGTGGGGGGCTTTGCGGCGGGCACCGAGGTGAGCACCGCCTGCCTCGTGCGACGCGACGGCACGGCGGCCTGTTGGACGCATGCCGACCACACGACCTTGGGGCCGTTCGACGTGCCGGGGCTCACCGACGCTGTCGCGGTGGCCGGCAGCAGCCACGTCTGCTTTCTGACCCGGGCGGGCACCGTGAGCTGCCTAGGCGACAACCGCACGGGTCAATTGGGCACCGGCACCCTCGATGGGTCGGGAGCGCCGGTGGCCGTGCGCGGTGCCAAGGGCGTCAAGGCGCTCGGGGTGACCTGGGGCCGCACGGTCGTGGCCGGCAGCACGGGCACCGCGTGTGTGGGCACCTTGACTACCTCGTACGACAGCGGCGAGCCCGAGCGCGACACCCTGCGCACCCGCCTCCTGTCGGTCGACACGGAGGCCGCCGACTTGGTCGCGGCGGGCTCGGACGTGATCTGCGCCGCCAAAGGGGGGCGCGACCTGCGCTGCGTCACCTTCGACGAAGACTTCGTGCCCGACGACGACGAGAGCGTGGTCGCTCCGGTGCGCATGGCACGTACCGTCTCGGGCCTCGTGAGTATTGCGGCCACGACCGCGAGCGTGTGCCTTGTGACCGACGACGGGCACGTGCAATGCGGCCGCGTCATCGGCCACGCCGATGCCGATGGGCCAGGGGACGCGCAACGGCAGCCCGGTCTGCGCACCCGCGCCGTGGGCAACATCGCCAACGCGACCCGCGTGGTGGGGGTGGCGGGCGACGCCCCCTACTTCTGCATCGAGCGCAAAGACCGCACGGCCGCGTGTTGGGGCGAGGTGGGCGGCGACATCGTGCACGAGGCCCACGTGCCCCATGCCGTCAAGCCCCTGCTGCTGCGGCTATAGCCAAGCTGGCGGGCCTCCCCCGCAGCACTCTGCGGGCCGCGCAGGCCCGTGCCTGGAGGCGTGGGTTTGCGCTTCGGGCCGGCGCTTGACCGCTTCTACAACCGGCGTACTCTCAACGGCCTGAACCAAGGGCGCGGACCCAAAGCACGACGTAATATCATGCCGATAACGTGCTCTTTCTGTGGCGCCGGGGTGGGCGACCTCTACCGGAACATGCTGGGCACCATCACGAGCGTGGCGCGCTCGACGGTGACGTTCGTGCTCGACGACACGGGAGTGACGCCCTACACCATCGCCTGGAACGACCGCTCACGGATAGGCAGCATGAACCTGTCCTCAGGTGGGCGATCGAATGACGGGCTGTTTTCGCGACGATGAGCAGCACTGCTGCGGGCAGAGTGGTTGCGGTTGTTTTCAGCGTACGGCGAGCTGGCGCTGAGGATGACCCGTCCGGTCGATTGAGGTCAGGCGGTGCGGACCGGACACCAGGCGCACCGCGGCGCACACGCCGTGCGGAGCGTCCTACGCGGCGGCGTCGTTCCAGGCCTGTCGGGGGTCGTCGGTGTCGTCGTACGGGTCGCGCAACGGCGGGGCCCGAGCGCGGGCGCGCGGCGGCTCGACCACGGGCA
>SXOX01000070.1 GCA_005776585.1 Pseudomonadota bacterium
ACCGCCGGCGTCTACATGATCGCGCGGCTCTCCTTCATGTACACGCTCTCGCCCGATGCGATGGCGGTCGTCGCGTGCGTCGGAGCCGCCACGGCGCTCTTTGCCGCGACCATGGCCATTACGCAGCGCGACATCAAGAAGGTGCTGGCCTACTCCACGGTGAGCCAGCTCGGCTTCATGGTACTCGCCGTCGGCGTCGGCGCCTACGTCGCGGGCATCTTTCAGCTCCTGACGCACGCCTTCTTCAAGGCGCTGCTCGTCCTCGGCGCGGGCTCCGTCATCCACGGCATGTCGGGCGAGCAGGACATCTTCAAGATGGGTGGCCTCCGCAAGAAGATGCCCATCACACGGCTCACGTTCCTCATCGGGTGCATCGCCATCGCGGGCGTGCCGTTCTTCTCGGGCTTCTTCTCCAAAGACGAGATCCTGTGGGACACGCTGACCAAGAAGCAGATGGTGTCCCTGCCCCAGGCGGCGCGCGCGGGCTGGTCTGACGGCGAGCACGCGCTCATTGCGGGCCGACACGGCGCCGTCTTGGAGGCGCGTGGCAACAACTGGACGCGCCATCAGCTCGCGCCCGCGGATGCTCCCGTCGGTGGACCGGGGCAGAAGATCGCGCCGTCGATTCGAGCCGTGACGGCCGACGCGGAGGGCACCTTCTGGGCGGTCGGTGACTACGGCACGATCTACTCGGGCACCTCGGGAGCCATGACGCTCCGATTTCAGCCGGAGGGCCCGACGCGCGCCTTCCCGCTCAACGCGGTGTGGGCCAAGTCCTCGTCCGAGGTGTGGGCCGTGGGTGATCGCGGCTTGGTCATCCGCAAGTCGGGCGACCAGTTCACCACGCTTGACTCCGGAACGGCGGTCCCGTTCCACGCCATCGCCGCCAAGGCCGAAAACGACGTCTACGTCGGCGGCGCCGGCGGCACGCTGATGCACTGGAACGGCCAGGCCTTTGGCAAGATGGACACGGGCTCTTCGTCGGACATCACGGGCCTCGCCATGGTGGGCGCCGATCTCTGGCTCGCCACCGGCCAGGGCGCGCTGCTCAAGGCGAGCGGCGGGACCTTCGAGCGCATCGACGTCAAGACGCCCGGGCTCGCCAGCCTGCGCGGCATCACGGCCATGTCCACGTTTGGCGGCCTCGTCGCCATCGCGGCCGTCGGCATCCTGGACAACGAGACGACGCCCCGCCCCCTCATCCTCACCTCCGCCGGAGGCGCCTGGACGCTGTCCGCCGGCGAGCCGGGCCAGTCCCTGCGGACCGTGCTTCCGTTCGGGGAGGGCTGGATGGGCACGACCGACGGCGGCGCGCTGGTCAAGACCGCAGGCGCGACGCTCGTCACTGAGAAGACCGTCCCGTCCAAGCCCTGGTTCCACAAGCTCCTCTACCTCGCGGGCCTCTTCACGGCGTTCCTCACGGCGTTCTACATGTTCCGCCTCTACTTCCTCACGTTCGAGGGCACCACACGGGCCGACGCGCACGCCTGGGACCACGCGCACGAGTCGCCCAAGTCCATGACCGTCCCGCTGATGATCCTGGCGGGCCTGTCCATCGTCGGTGGCTACATCGGCACGCCGCTGTTCGGTCACGCCACCGAGGTGCTCCAGCACTGGATGGCCCCCGCGTTCCGCATCGCCGAGGCGCGCCTCGAGGCCAACCACCACCTCTCCGAGGCGTGGTTCTACGCGGGGCTCTCGTCGGTCATCGCGCTCGCCGGCATCGGCCTGGCCTACGCGCTCTATCAGGGTGCCCTGCGCGGTCTTCCGGCCGACCTCGCGCGCCAGTTCCAGGGCCTCTACCGGCTGCTGTACAACAAGTACTACGTCGACGAGCTCTACGACGTCCTCTTCGTGCGCCCCTTCGCGGCCACCTCGCGCTTCGTCCACCGCTTCGTCGACCAGGTGGTCATCGACCTCATCCTGGTCCGCGGGCCCGGCTACGTCCTCTACGGCGTGGGTCGCGTCGTGCGCTACGTTCAGACCGGCGACGTGCAGCAGTACGCGGTCGCCATCGTCGTCGGTCTCGCTGCCATCGCCTGGGCCATCGGAGGCGCGTCATGAGCGCGAGCCCCTTCGCCGAGACGATGGCCAGCTTCCCGCTGCTCTCCCTCGTCACGTTCCTGCCGGTCGCCGGCGCGCTCCTGCTGCTGCTCGTGCCGGGCACCAACGAGCGCGCGATTCGCGGGACGGGCCTGTTCATTTCGCTCGTCGCGTTCATCGCGAGCGTCTTCGTCTGGCGCCGCTTCGCCGACGTCACCGGGTTTCAGCTCGTCGAGCGCCACGCCTGGATCCCGTCGCTCGGCATCGGCTACACGCTCGGCATCGACGGCATCAGCTTCCTGCTCGTGATGCTCACGACCTTCATCACGCCTATCGCGCTCCTGTCCTCGACCCACGCCATCGAGCACCGCGTCAAGGAGTTCACCATCAGCGTCCTGCTGCTCGAGACGGCCATGCTCGGCGCGCTCGTGTCGCTCGATCTGGTGCTCTTCTACGTGTTCTGGGAGGCCATGCTCATCCCGATGTACCTCCTGATCGGCGTCTGGGGCGGCAAGGAGCGCATCTACGCCACGACCAAGTTCTTCCTCTACACCATGCTCGGCTCCGTGCTCATGCTCGTCGGCGTGCTGTACCTCTACCTGCGGACCAACCCGGCGTCCGCCGCGTTCGCCGACGTCTTGGAGATCCCGCTCACGCGCACCGAGCAGCTCTGGCTGTTTGCCGCTTTCGGCCTCGCGTTTGCCATCAAGGTGCCGCTGTTCCCGTTCCACACCTGGCTCCCCGACGCGCACACCGAGGCGCCCACGGCGGGCTCGGTCATCCTCGCCGGCGTCCTGCTCAAGATGGGCACCTACGGGTTTCTGCGCTTCGCCTTCCCGCTCTTTCCCGAGGCGGTGGGCGTCTACTCCGTCCCCATGATGGCGCTCGCGGTCATCGGCATCATCTACGGCGCCATGACGGCCTACGCGCAGACGGACGTGAAGAAGCTCGTCGCGTACAGCTCCGTCAGCCACATGGGCTACATCGTCTTGGGCATGTTCGCGCTGACGAAGGCCGGCATCGAGGGCGCCATGCTCCAGATGCTCAACCACGGCATCTCGACGGGCGCCCTGTTCTTGTGCGTCGGCGTGCTCTATGAGCGCCGGCACACGCGCGAGATCAGCGAGTACGGCGGCCTGGCCAAGGTCGTGCCGGTCTTTGCGACCATCTTCATGATCGTCACCTTCTCGAGCATCGGCCTGCCGGGCACCAACGGCTTCGTCGGCGAGTTTCTGATCCTGACGGGGACCTTCGAGGAGGCGCTCAGCTCGCACCTCGACGCCACGCTCGCCTGGAAGGACTTTCTGCTCTCCTGGCGTGTGGTCACGACGGTCTTTGCGACCATCGCCACACTCGGCGTCGTGCTCGGCGCCGTCTACATGCTCTCGATGTTCCGGCGCGTCATGTTCGGCGAGATCAAGAACCCCAAGAACCTCACGCTCAAGGACCTCTCGCCGCGCGAGCTGCTCTACCTCGTGCCCATGGTGGTGCTCATCTTCCTCATCGGCTTCTTCCCGAACGTGCTGCTCAACAAGATGCACCGCTCCGTCGACGCGTTCGTGGACCACTATCGGCCGGCGATCGTCAAGGCGCGCTCCCCCGAGACCGTCGCGGCGCGTGAAGGCGCCCGCGCGGTGGAGGCGCGCTAGCCATGCTGAACGACCTCCTCACCGTCCTGCCGCTCACCATCGTCGCCCTGCTCGGCTGCTTCGTGCTGCTCCTGGACGTGCTCTCCGGGCAAACGGACCGCCGCTACCTCGGGCGCATCACGGCCGCGGGCTTCGCGCTCGCGCTCGGCTCGGTCTACCTGCTGTGGGGCAAGACCTCGCTACAGCTCGAGTCGCCGATCTTCGGCGGCATCATGGTGCTCGGCCGCTTCGAGCTGCTCGCGTGCGCCGTCCTGCTGCTCATCGGCCTCTTCGTCACGCTCATGAGCATCGACTGGGCGCCCGAGCAGGGCGTGTCCATCGGCGAGCTGTACGCGCTCGTGTGCTTTGCGGTCCTCGGCATGATGCTGCTCGTGACAGCGACGCACATGATCAGCCTCTTCCTCGGCCTGGAGGTGATGAGCGTCGCCATCTACGTACTCGCCGCCTTCAAGCGCAACAGCCCCTACGCGGCCGAGGCCGGCATGAAGTACTTCGTGCTCGGCGCCTTCGGCACGGGACTGCTGCTCTACGGCATGGCCTACGCCTATGGCGCGACCGGCAAGCTCGCGTTTGCCGACGTCGCGCAGGCGCTCGCGGGCAAGGAGCCCACGGGCTACGTCAAGCTCGCGGTGCTCATGCTCGTCGCCGCGTTCGGCTTCAAGCTCGCGCTCGTGCCCTTCCACATGTGGACCCCGGACGTCTACGAGGGCGCCCCGGCGCCCGTCACGGCGCTCATGGCCGCGGGCGTCAAGACGGCCGCCGTCATCGCCGCCGGTCGCGTCTTCGTCACGGCCCTGCCGCCGAGCGCGCTCGGCAGCCTCGAGCCGACCGTCTTCAAGATCTTGGGGGTCCTCGCCGTCATCACGATGACCGCCGGCAACCTCATGGCGCTCCCGCAGCGCAACCTCAAGCGGATGCTCGCCTACAGCGCCGTCGCGCACGCCGGGTATCTGCTGATCGGGCTCATGGCCGCTCACCACGTCGCGGGGCAGCCGCAGGTCGGCGACGTCATGGGCGCGCTCCTCGTCTACCTGTTCGTCTACGCGCTTGCCAACCTGGCGGCCTTTGCCGTCGTCTCGTTGCTTGGCGGCCAGAGCCAGGAGGACGTCTCGCTCGACCACCTCTCCGGCCTCTCCGGCAGGCACCCGCTGGGCGCGGCGGTCCTTGCGCTCGCCATGCTGTCGCTCGCCGGCGTCCCGCCCACGGCCGGGTTCTTTGGCAAGCTCACGCTGTTCAAGGAGGCGCTCCGGGCCGACGAGGGCAAGTTCCCGTGGCTCGTCGTCCTGGCGGTGCTCAACAGCGTCGTGTCGGTCTTCTACTACCTGCGCGTCCTGGTCCATACCTATTTCCGCGACGCCCTACGGCCCGTGCTGCTCGTGCGCGGCACGGCCCTCACGTTGGCACTCGGGCTCCTGGCGTTCCTGACGCTGCAGGTCGGCCTCTTCCCGTCCCGCTGGTTCGAGGCCACGGCGCAAGCTGCCCGCCCTGCGACGACTCAGGTGTCGACCTCCGCCGCTCCGTGAGCTTCGGCTGCCGCGATCTCGCGGCTCGCAGCGTCCGCCCGCCGGCGGAACCGTCCGACCCAGACCCAGTGCAACAACAGCATGAAGACCACGACGCCATGGAGCGCCACGGGGCCCCAGAGGAGCTCCAGCTCGCGGCGCTTGGCCAAGGCATCATCGAGCCAGATCGTGCGCTCCGGGATGCGGTCGAACAGGATGAACGCAAAGAACGACAGCAGCGCCACCGACGACAGCAGCGCCATGAACGTGGCCAGGATCCGGCGCGCGTCGTGGGCGCGGATGTAGGCCATGACGTAGGCGAAGATGACGAGGTACATCGCGCCAAAGAACGGCCAGTCGCGCTCATGCTCGTAGAGCAGCATCGAGACGGCGCCCACGGCCGCAAGCCCCAGCAGGAGCAGCATGGCGGTGAGGTAGCGCGAGTGGATGCTGCGAAACGTGCGCGCGAGCGACTTGAGGTTCTCGATCGGGCTGATGTCGGTGACGGACTTCATGCGCGGCGCGCGTGATGGTAGCAGGAGACGGGGAGGACGACCATGCTGTGGACCATCGCGGGTTTCGACCCGAGCGGCGGCGCGGGCGTACTGGCGGACACGCAGACATTTACTTCGTACGCGTGCGAGAGCGTCGCGGTTGCGACCGCCGTGACGGCTCAGCGCGCTGGCCGGCTGTCGCAGGTCGTGCCGATGACGGGCGCGCTGGTCTCGGAGCAGTGGGCCCGCCTCGCCGAGATCGCGGGGCCCCCCAGTCATGTGAAGCTCGGGATGCTCGCGACCGCCGAGATCGCCGAGGTCGTGGCCGGGCTGCTCGCCGCGACGCCCCCAGAGCACGTCGTCCTGGACCCCGTCCTGCGGTCCTCTGCCGGCCCAGCGCTCGAGGTCGGCTCCGGGCTGCTCGAGGTCGTTCGGGAGCGCCTCTTGCCGCAGGTCACCGTCGTCACGCCCAACGCGGAGGAGGCGGGAAGGCTGCTGGGGAGAGCGGCACCCGTCGCCGTTTCGGACGCCCAGAGCGCGGCGCGCGCGCTGCAGTCCCAGCTCAGGACCGGCGGCACGGCGCTCGTGACCGGCGGGAGCCTCGCAGTGGGCACGAGGCAGCTTGCGATCTGCGTGGCGACCGCGAGTGAGGATCGCGTCATTCGAGGCGCGCGCGCTGCCGGCGATCCTCATGGCACCGGCTGCCGCTTCTCGGCCGCGCTGTTGGCGGCCCTCTCCCAAGGCCGGTCCATCCCCGATGCGGTGCGTTCGGCCCATCGCCACGTCGCGCAATGGATTCGACGACCAGCGTCCCTTTAGACACCGCAAGAATCGGCTTGACACGCCCACACCACGGCCCTATCTTGCCGCCCGGTCGCGCGAGCGCCTGTAGCTCAGCTG
>SXOX01000071.1 GCA_005776585.1 Pseudomonadota bacterium
CCTCCGGCCCCCGCAAGCCCTGCGGCCGCGACGGCTGCGGCGGCACCTGTGGCGCGTGCGCGGGCGGGCTGTCGTGTCAGGCGGGCGTGTGCGTCGGACCTGGCGCGTGTACGGCCTCGTGCGCAGGGAAGACCTGCGGCTCCGACGGCTGCGGCGGCACGTGCGGGAGCTGCGAGCCGGGACTGTCGTGCGTCGCGGGGCTGTGCAAGCCCGCACCAGCGGGATGTGCTCCCGCGTGCACGGACACGGCGGGCACAGCCAAGGAGTGCGGCGGCGACGGCTGCGGCGGCACCTGTGGCGGGTGTCGGCCCGGTGAGAGCTGCCAGGAGCTGCTCTGTCGCGGCGGCGGAGACTGCAAGCCGAGCTGCCTGGGCAAAGTCTGCGGCAACGACGGCTGCGACGGCACCTGCGGCGACTGCGCCCCGGGCCTCGCGTGTGGCGCCAGCGGTCAGTGTGACACCGTCTGCGTTCCGGACTGCGACACGGCGACCGGCAAGAAGCAGTGCGGCAAGGACGGCTGCGGCGGGACCTGCGGGAACTGCGCCGACGGCGAGCAGTGCACGGCCGAGGGGCTCTGCAAGGTGCCGACGGCCTGCGTGCCGGAATGCGCTGGCAAGGCCTGCGGTGGCGATGGCTGCGGCGGCTCGTGTGGCGCTTGCGCCCCTGGCGTGGCGTGCCTGAGCGGCCAGTGCCTTGGCGGCGGGTGTACACCTCAAGCGAGCAAGGCGTGTTCGGGCGACGACGTGCGCTGGCAGGACTCGTGCGGCAACGCCGGGGCCGTCGTGGAGTCGTGCGGAGGCAAGGGCTGCGTCAACGGGGCATGCAAGCCGCCGGTCGACTACGTCGATGGCCAGCCGGGAGTGGTCGCCTACGTCGAGCCCTCGTCGAGCTGTAGCGCAGGCACGCGCGTGCCACCAACGGGTGTCGCGCTCGCCGTGCTGCTGCTCGGGCTGGCGCTCCGGCGCGAGCGTGGCCGGCACCGTCGGAGGGGTGCGTGAGGTCGAAGTCCACGCAGCCCACGCTTCACAAGATCGAGAGCCGCCGGCTCGTCCAAGCCAAAGGGCTCGGCGTTCACCCGCTCTCCGATCTGTACCACTGGCTCCTCCAGACGAGCTGGGCCTACTTCGTCGGCCTCGTCGCCAGCCTTTTCTTCTCCATCAACGCGCTCTTCGCGCTCGGGTACTGGCTTGCGCCGGGCGGAATCGCCAACACCGACGGCAGCCTCTTCGAGGCGTTCGTGTTCAGCGTCCACACGATGGGCACGATTGGGTACGGCAGCATGTACCCGCAATCGACCTGGGTGCACCTGCTGGTGGTGGTCGAGACGCTGGTCGGCATCCTGAACACGGCCGTGGTCACCGGGTTGACGTTCGCCAAGTTCGCGCGGCCGACCGCGCGGGTCATCTTTAGCGAGGTCGCCGTCGTCACGCAGCGGGACGGGGTCCGCAGCCTGATGTTTCGGATGGCCAACCAGCGCTCCAATCAGATCGTCGAGGCCTCGCTCAACGTCGTCATGGCGCGCTCGGAGCAGACGCTCGAGGGCGAGCGCGTCCGCCGCCTCTATGACCTGCCGCTCGTGCGCAACAAGAGCATCGGCTTTGCGTTGACCTGGACGGCCGTGCATCCCATCACGCCGTCGAGCCCCCTCCACGGCGCGACGACGGAGACGCTCCTCGCGGGCGCGTGCGAGATCATCGTGTCACTGGCCGGAGTCGACGATACGATGGCCCAAGCCGTCCACGCGCGCACGTCGTATCTGGCCGAGGAGATTCGCTTCGACGAGCGGTTCGTCGACATCCTGACCACCGATGCGGAGGGGACGCGGTGGATCGACTACAGGAAGTTCCATTCGACGCTACCGGACGAGTCCGGCGCGGCGCTCACGGATCGTAGTACAGCTCGATGAACTCGTAGATGTAGAGCCCGGTGCCGCTGGCGTCGCAGAACTCGCTGATCGCCACGCCGGTGAAGCCGGGCGTATCGTCGAGGCCGACCCCAGGGGTTGCCTTCTCGGGCGCAAGCTTGGTGTCAATGGTCGTCCACGACGCGGGGACGCCCGCGGGCTGGGAGCTGCCCGTGCGCTGGAAGCCCTTGCCGGTCGCAGCCGCGACGGTCGGGCCGTCGACTGCGACACCGTCGGGCTTCTTGAGCGTGAGCTTCACCTTGGCGTTGATGATCGGGTACTTGTTGCCGCCACTGACGTACTTGGCGTTCGAGGGCAGCGTCTTTCCCCAGAACGCCTCGAACTTGGCCTGCGTGGCGTTGCGTCCGACGACGAGCGTCCCGCCCGAGGCGATAGCCGTCCCCGCGGGAAGCGTGAGCGTGTGCGTCGTCCCCGTGCCGTCATCTTGGAACAGGATCCAGCCCGAGAGGTCGATCGACTGCCCGACTGGCGCTCCCTGACACTGACCGTCGGCGCCGCAGATCTTGTCCGCCGGGCAGGAGCCGCAGTCCTTGCCGCAGCCGTCGGGACCGCAGAGCTTGCCGTCGCACTTCGGGACGCACGTCCCGCCGCCTTCCTTGGCCAGCGTAAAGGTATAGCTACCGGCGTCCCCGTCCTGAAGCCCATCGGCGATGAAGTAGTACGTCTTGCCGGCCTCGAGGGTCACAGTGAACGAGCCGCCGCCAAAGAGGTCGTCGCTGTAGGCGGTGCAGCTCGCGGCAAGATCGGCGCACCCGGTCGTCACATAGAGGATCGTGGCTCCGCCGCTGTCGTTGTCGGCCAGGCCCGCGACGTAGGTCCCCGACTCCGTCGGCTTGAAGACGTAAGCGTGATCGGGGAAGCCTTGACCGAAGGGACCGCCCTCGACGTTGCAGCCGGTCGCGGTGTGGTAATCGTCCGCGGCGTCCGCGGTCGAGCTCGCGTTGGTGTAGGGGAGCGCGTCGACGACGAACGCGCCGTCGCACACGTCGCCCTTGCTGCCACCGGCGGGCTTGACGCACACCTTGCCGCCGTCAGGCGCCGCGATGGGGCACTGCACCGTCGACTGCCCGCCGGTCGGATCGGCCGCGGCAGCCAGCGCGTGATTGGTGCGGCACTGGACGGAGTCACCGGTCGTATCACCGGGAGCGCCCGCGGTGGGGAAGGCCTTGCACGCGAGCTGACACGCCGCCTCGTCAGCGTACAGCGCCTTGGCACCGCTGCAGCCGATCGCCGCGAGCGCGCAGTAGTTGTCGCACCAGGTGCCGCAGGCGCCACCACCGGTCGGTCCCGCCGGCGGGCAGTGCGCCTTGGCCTGCCCCGCCTTTGCCAGCGTCGCGCGGTGCAGTCGACAGCCAGTGGTGTTGCCGGCGAGGTCGCCGACCTTGCCAGGCGACCACTGCGCGATCTGACCGCAGAAGTCCGCGCAGTCCTTGGCGCTTCCATACTGAGCGAGCTCACCGGGGCAGGCCTCCATCACGGCCTTGCAGTAGCCGCCGCACGTCGGCGCGTTGGGATCGAACGTGTCGGCGGCCGTGTCATTTGGCGCCGGCGTGTCTGGGGCGGCATCGGTGGCGACCACGTCCGTGGGCCCGGGAGCGTCGACAGGCGGACCGGGGTCTGGTGTCGGCTGGGTGTCCGCGCTGGGACCCGCCTCGGGTGAAGTGGCGGTGTCCGACCCGGCCGTCTCGGACAGCGAGACCGTCTCGGAGGGCCCAAAGCCCCCGCCCGTGTCGGAGCTCGCGTCGCTCTTGGCTCCGACGTCCGTCTTTCCGAGGGTGGCCGCGTCCTTGGACGCTCCGCCGCCCGTCTCAGCCGCGCAGGCGCCGACCGCGAGCGCCATGCCCGCGATAGTGGCCATGGAGATCACGTGCTTCATGAGCGGGGCCCTCCGTGTGCTTTCTGGGTGATTGCCGGTCTTCGGACCCGGCGCATGGTCCAGGCCAGCGCGAGGCTCGCGACCACAAGCCACGCGGTCGGCGATTGCGGGACTCGGGCATGCGCAGAGCACCCGCCCCCGCGAGGCGCCCCCGTCCCGCCCGCGGTCTCACCGGTCGCGGCACCGCCGGTGCTCCCCCCCGCGGCGCCCGCGGTCGTGCCACCTGTGGCGCCTTCCGCTGCTCCGTCAGCCCCAAGGGCCGCGTCGAGGGCAACCGAGGCGGCGTCGGGGGTACCCGAGCCGGAACCCGCATCAGAGCCCGTGGCCACGCCGACGTCGGCGGTCCCGGTCGCAGTGCCGAGGTCCTCGGGGACCGGGGGCGGGGGCCCGCAGGCCGTGAGCCCCGCGGTGGGATGAGGGACGCAGGCGAGGCCACCCCCGCAGACCGTCGCGGTCGGGTCACACGGCGCGAGGCAGACCTTCGACCCTCCGCCGCCGAATGGCAGGTCACAGACGAGCGAGGCGCACGCGGGATCGGCCGCGCACGTCGCCCCTGCCGCGCCGCCGCCGAGCGCAGAGCAATAACCGCTCGTGCCCCCGAGGCTGGTCCGCTGACACGCCTGTCCCGGCGGACAGGCGCCCTGCCCTACCGTGCACGGCTCGCGGCAGATGCCCTCGACGCAGGCGACGCTCTTGCACTCGCTGTCGCCTCCGCAGGCGTTGCCACTCGGGATGCAGCCCTTGGGTGGCCCGGGGACACAGAACGACTTGCCGCTCTGAAACTGCTCGCAGCCCATCGAGCACGGGCAGACGCTCGGGTTGGCGTCGCAGGCCGTCGTGCAGAAGGGACCGAGCTTGCCGCCATCGGTGGTCGTGACCGAGAGGCAGATGTCTGTAACACAGTCCGTCGAATATTCGCAGGTCGCGCCCAGGCCCTTCTTCTCGGAGGGCACGACCGCCGGAAGGCAGGCGCCGCCGCCGCCCGAGAGCAGCGCGCAGTCGAAGCCCTCGGCGCAGTCGCCCATGGACAGCGTGCACTTCTCGCGACAGAGGTACTCCGCGCTGTCGAGCGCGCTCACGCAGAGACCAGACTGGCACTCGGTCGAGCTCTCGCAGACCTCACCGGGAGCCTTGGTGGCCGGGCTGCCCTGCTTGGGGAAGCAGGCGCCGTCCGACGTGCCCTGGAGCTGTTCGCACGCCTCGTCGGCGCCGCACGCGGTGCCGCCGACCTTGCAGGGCTTGCGGCAGTAGTAGCTGCCACTCGAAAACGAGCCGACGCACATGCCGGACTTGCACTCGTCGGCGCCGTTGCACAGCTCGCCGACCTCCTTGGTAGCGACGGGTCCGCCCGCGGGTCCATCGTACGGCAGACACACGCCACCATTGCCGTTGGAGTACGGGAAGCACTTGAAGCCCACGGCCGGGCAGTCGGCATCACCTTGGCAGTCGTGCGCGCAGGAGCCGCCCTGCCCCGACTGCTGGCAGAAGAGCGGCTTCTTGCAGTCATAGTTGGACGCGCACGCGTCGCCGAGCAGCTTGGTTCCCTCGGGGATCTGCTGCGACACGCCGCCGCAGAGGCCATTCTTGCACTTCAGCCGACCGACGTAGGACTCCTGACCGGTCGACTCGCTCTTGTCGTTGATCCACGGGCAGTCGTCGTCGGTCTGGCAGGTGTACTCGACCTTGGGATTGAGGAAGCAGGCGCACGCTTTGTCGTCGGCCTCGAGCGAGGCCGACTTCAGGTCGGGGTCCGCCGTGGGCGCCATGGTCGGCGGCTGGCTCGGCTCGTAGCCGCCCAGGACGTGCTGGACGCCGCGGAAGTGGCCTTGCTCATGGACGCAGACGTTGCTGACGTCTACGGTCCAGGCGGCGCCGGTCGTCGACCACTTGTTCTCGAAGCCGTTGAAGGTGATGTCCGCCTCGACGAGCTCGCCCGAGGGCACGTTCATGCTCGTCTGCGTGATCCCGAGCACGAACTGCCCGTAGATCCACTCGGGCCCCTCTGCCCACGTGACCTCGTTGATGTCATTCGGAGCGCCACCGACGACCATGCTCAGCATGGGGTCGAACGTCTTGGTCGCCGTCTCGACGATCTGAAGCTTGGTACACGGGATCGTGTTCCACTGGGTGAACCCGTCCCGCACCGCCTGGAGCTCCGAGCCGTCCTTGATGTCCGCCGAGCCGGCCGAGTGCAGCACGTAGCCCACCTGCGGTACATGCCACCGCACGACATCGCCCGAGTTGCCGTAGACGAGCGAGATGGCGAAGCCGTACGCCGCCCGCGGCGGGCCAATCAACACGAGCAGGGCAACCGGAGCGAGCAGGAGCCGAAGACGCGAGAGCATGCCACCTCCGTGCGACGGCGGGAGCATAACGATCGGCGTTCGAAGGACAAGTGAATTGCGTCGCTGGCCGGCCTTGCCAGTCGGTCGCCATTTTGGCTTGCGCAGCGGTCCCGAGTGCGCTAGAAGACCGCGCCCGCCGATCCCATGGAGTGGACGGCGCCTGACGCAAACGAACCGCCGAACCGCCGAAGAAGAACCAGACCATGGCCAACACGAAGAAGTTCAAGACGACCCGCACGATGCGCAAGGGCATCAAGCGCTCGCAGCGCGCCGAGCTCAAGACCCTGTTCGGGACGCTCACCGGTGACGAGCGCCGCAAGCTGCGCAAGGAGCCCAAGGGCCTGCGCAAGTTCGTCGCCGAGGCACGCAAGGCCTGATTCGGGCCGTGCCCGCCCGCGTCCGCAAAGCCGTCATCCCCGCCGCAGGCCTCGGAACCCGCTGCCTTCCACTGACGAAGGCGGTTCCGAAGGAGCTGCTCCCCATCTACGATCGCCCGGCGCTGGAGATCATCGCCGACGAGGCCGCTGACAGCGGTGTCGACACCCTCGTCCTGGTCACAGGGCGCGGCAAGACGGCGATCGAAGACCACTTCGACCGGCATCCCCACCTCGAGAGCCGGCTCGGCGGCAAGGCGGACCTCGTCGAGGCCATCAGCCGGCAGACGGACCGCTGCGAGATCGTGGCGGTGCGCCAAGGCGAGGCGCTGGGCCTCGGTCACGCGGTCGGACGCGCGGCAGCGGCCGTAGGCGACGAGCCGTTCGCGGTCATGCTCCCCGACGACCTCGTTTTTGGCGACCAGCCCGCGCTGCGTGCACTCATCGCCGCGTACGAGCGCACGGGACAGGGCGCGGTGCTGCTCATGGAGGTCCCCGACGACGAGGTGTCGCGCTACGGAATCGTCGCGGGCTCGCGCAACGCGGACGGCACGGTCCGCATCGACGACCTCGTCGAAAAGCCGCTGCGTAATCAGGCACCGACGAACCTCGCCATCGTCGGGCGCTACGTCTTCCCCCCCCGAATCTTCGCCCACATCGCGGCCACGCGGCCCGGGGCGCTCGGGGAGATCCAGCTCACGGACGCCATGCGCGCGCTCACGCGCGAGTCGGGGCTCGTCGGAGTCATGATCGAGGGACTGCGCCTGGATACCGGGAGCCCGCTCGGCCTGCTTTGGGCCGGCCTGCATTACGCGTCGTCGCGCGATCCCGCGGCGCGTGAGATGATCCGCCAGTTCGTGGCACGCGGCTGACGTCGAGCTGTTTTATTTTGAATGTTTTTGTATTGACTTGCTGGACGACTTCGCCTACCCTCCGGCCAAATTTCGAACGATGAGGTACACGATGTTTGTGAAACGCTTCTTTCGATGGCTCGCCGCTCCGGTCGCAGCCAGCGCCATGATCTCGGCTTGCGGTCAGGCTGACGTTGTCAACGCTGCTTCGGCGGTGGATCCTGATGACTGCGACCTCACGACCGCCGACGGTCGCCCCGTCTGCTCCAACGACGCCTCGGAGAAGGCGGACCAGTGGAACTACACGAACAACCCGAGCCGCTTCGGCGTCCCGCTCGAGTACACCCTCGCCAAGCTGCCCAAGGAGGGCAAGGCCTCCAAGACGCCGTGGCCGGACACCTACTGGCCCGTGTACGAGGACAGCTACAACGCGCGCTGGCAGCGCAGCTCGTTTGCCACGGGCGATGTCGTCAATGACGAACTCAGCCCGGCCGAGAAGTACGACGTGGCCTTCAACGGCTGGAAGATCCCGGAAGGCTTCCTCAAGCTCAAGCCCTACAGCTCCTCGAACTGCGAGGGCAAGAGCTGGGACAAGACCTACTACGAGAAGCTCGGCCCCGCCGCCACCTACGTGGCCAAGGAGAAGGGCAACTGGGACGCGCATGACGGCGTGGACAACGACAACGACGGCAAGACCGACGAGTGCGACGACCGGG
The DNA here is from genome assembly GCA_005776585.1 of Pseudomonadota bacterium. Taxonomy (GTDB): domain Bacteria; phylum Myxococcota_A; class UBA9042; genus SXOX01. The sequence continues at coordinate 8,087 of SXOX01000071.1, forward strand.
ACGGCGTCGAGACGTGGTGGGGCCTGTGCCACGCCTGGGTCCCTGCGGCCATCCTCGAGGAGGAGCCCATCCACCCGGTCACGTACAACGGTGTGAAGTTCGAGGTCTCGGACATCAAGGCGCTCATCATTGGGATGTACGACCGCACCGAGGCCATGATGATCGGCGGCCGCTGCAACGAGAAGGAGGTCCTCCGCGACGAGAAGACCGGCGAAATCAAGAACATCGAGTGCAAGGACACGAACGCGGGCAGCTACCACGTCATCATGTCCAACTTCCTGGGCACCATGAAGCGCGCCATCGCAGAAGACCGCACCTCCAACTACGAGGTCTGGAACCAGCCGATCATCGAGTGGAAGAACCATGAGCTCAAGGAGATCACGGAGGCGGAGGCGCTCAAGCTCCTCAACCGCCCCACGGTCAAGAAGTACACCGAGATCAACCCGCTCGCGGTCAAGCTGTTCTACGCGGAGTCCTCCACGTTCTACATCACGGAGTCGCACGCCTCCAAGGTGCCGTACGTGAACACGATTCAGGACTACACGCGCGAGGATCGCTACAAGTACATCATCGAGGTCGACAAGGACGGCAAGATCAACGGTGGCGAGTGGGTCTTGGACGCGTCGGACAAGAAGCCCAACGTTCCGGACTTCCTCTGGCTCCCGATCAAGGGCCGTGGCGGCAATCCGGAGATGGACTTCGCGAAGGTCAAGATGCTGCTCGACCTCTCCCGCAAGGAGCCCACGGCCGCGGTGGACACCAAGACCTACGACTTCAAGACGGCGACCAAGATCCCCGACTACAAGAAGACGGGCGTCTCGACCAAGATCCGCGTGGACGACAAGTTCAAGACGCAGAAGGTCGAGGTCGAGGTCAACATCAGCCACGCCTACATCGGCGACCTCCGCGTTGCGCTGGTCAAGGGCACGGCCGAGTACGTCCTCCACGACCGGACGGGCGGCGCCAAGAAGGAGATCAAGGAGACCTACACGGTCGACCGGGCCATCGGCGTCGATGCGGACGGCGACTGGACCCTCGTCGTCGCCGACCACAAGAAGAAGAACGTCGGCACGCTCAACTCGTGGAAGCTCAAGCTCGGCAAGTCGGGCACGGACACGCCGGTCGCGCCGGGGACGGTCAAGGCCTCGGCCACGCCCGGCTCGGCCATTCCGGACAACGACCCCAATGGCGTGACCAGCAAGATCGACGTGGCGGACGCCAAGAACATCAAGAGCGTCCGCATCACGGTCAAGATCAGCCACAGCTACGTGGGCGCGCTCTCGGTCGACCTCCAGCACGCGGGCGTCACGGCCAGCCTCTCGCACAACGAGGGCGGCGCCGAGACGACCATCGAGAAGACCTTCACGGTCGATGCCTTCAATGGCGCCTCGACGGCGGGTGCGTGGGAGCTCACGGTGCGTGACACGGACGCCTATGGCGACACCGGCAAGATCGAGAGCTGGTCCATCGAGGCCACGTACTAAGCGGTCGACGCCGAGGTGCCCCTCACCTCGGCCCCTTAGACCTGACGGGGACCGCTCCCCGGAACCTTCCTGAGAATGACGGCGCGCTCACCAGGCGCCGTCGCTGCCCTTCTTCCTTTCCATGCCACATTGCCTGCGCCTCGGTCTGAGGAGCCCGCGCCCGACATCGGCGCGCACCGCGCTCAGGGTAACCTGGGGGGGTAACCTGGGGGGTAACCTGGGGGTAACCTGGGGACGGTCCTGACATGTTGACATTCGCGATCCAGCGCAAAGTCAACATGTCAGGACCGTCCCCCTCCTGACGGGCTGTCAAAACTGAAAGTAGATGAACGGCGAGGCCGCAAACGGCGCGAACAGCAAGAGCGCCAGCGTGAGCAGGCCCAGGCTCCAGAGCGGCGCCCAGGCACGCGGGGTCGCGCTCGGCAGGAGCGTGACGACGCGCGCCTGAGCCAGTCGCAGCACGTGCCACAGAGCCAGGGTGCTGAGGAGCAGGACGGTCTGCGGGTGGATCCAGTGGATGCCGAGCGTGGGGTGCACGAGCCCCCACAGGAACTGCGAGGTCGCTTCGAACGACTGGCAGCGGAACGGGACCCACAGGACGCACACGAATAGGAGCGTCACGAGCCACATCAGCCCGCCGTAGGCGTGTCGAACGGCCGGTGAGGCCCGCTCGGCGATGAGCGGCGTGCCGATGCGCTTGGACCAGTGCTTGTGGACCATGAGCGCAAGGCCGTGCGCACCACCCCAGAGCACGAAGTTCCAGCCCGCGCCGTGCCAGAGGCCGCCAATGAACATCGTGAGCACGAGATTGACATCGGTCCGGAGCGGGCCCTGGCGATTGCCGCCGAGCGAGATGTAG
>SXOX01000072.1 GCA_005776585.1 Pseudomonadota bacterium
CATCGTCGGCGCGCTCGGTCGCCCGGGGGCGCCGCGAACCGTGGGCTCCGGTGCGCGCGCGGCCGGCGCGGCTGGCCGTTCGGGCGCGTTCGGGCGCGGTGCCGCTGCGGCCTCGGCGGCATTGGCTCGCCGCTCGAGCTCATCGAGCAGCTCCGGCGTCACCTCGAGCGCTTGGGTTTTCTCGGGAGCGGCCGCCTCGACGACCGGTGCGACAGGCCGCGCGGGCGGTGGGCCGACCGGAGCCGGGCTCACCGGGCGTGCGACCGCCGCAGGCGGTTTGGCCCACGTCGTCCCGCAGTAGGGACAGAACGTGGCGGCGGGCGCGACGGACCGCTTGCAGCTTGGACAGGTCACCACGGAGGCGGCCGGCGCTAGCCGTCGGCCTCTTCGTCGACGCGCTCGCGGAGCTCCTTGCCGACCTTGAAGAACGGCAAGCGCTTGGGCGGGACCTTCACCGCGTCTCCCGTCTTGGGATTCCGGCCCGTGTAGGAGCCATAGTTGCGATTGGTGAAGGAGCCGAAGCCCCGAATCTCCACCCGATGCCCATTGGCCAGCGCCTCGGTCATCGAATCGAAGATGGTATTCACGGCGATCTCCGCCTGCTTCTTCGGGAGGTTGGCTCGCGTGGCCACGGCCTCAACCAGCTCGGATCTATTCACGTCGTCGCCTCCATTCTCTGCTTGCCTCGAGCGCCACGCGTCCGTGGTCTCGCCCGCCCGTACCGTAAGAGGTGCCCCCGACAGGAGTCGAACCTGTGGCACACAGGGATTAGGAATCCCCGGCTCTATCCGTCTGAGCTACGGGGGCCCGTTCGTTCGGTGGGTCCTAACATCGGCAATCTCGGGCGTCAAGCGGGTTTCGCGAGCGTTTCAGCGGTGTTACGGGCGGCTTCACGCACGCGGCGCGGCGCTCCGATTGCGGCCCGCGGGACGAGCGGCTAGGCTCCGGCCCTCCCGAACGACACGTTGGAGGACAGACGCCATGGCTACGAACGACGACCCCCGCAACCCTCCGAACGGCGCCGACAAGAAGCCCGGGCTCGTCGCGCGCGCCGGCAAGGGCGTGCTCAAGCTCGTGCTCACGGCCCTTCTTGGCGTCGCCATGCTGTTCGGCGGCTTCTTCGTGCTGGTGTGGGGCGAGGCCAAGGTCAACATCGGGCCGGTCATCGCGCGGGCCGACCATCTGGAGGACGGCGAGGTCCGCGATGGCAGCCCGGTGACCATCACCGGAGGCCTCGCCTTCACGACGCGCGCGACCGACGCGCTGCTCTCGGGCGACTACGGCTACGTCAAGCGCGTCGTCGAGACCTGCGCGTGGGCCGAGAAGGACGACACGAAGGGCCAGAAAGGGCAGGGAGAGCGCGCGACCTACGAGAAGGGGTGGCGCGCCGAGGTGCCCGACTCGTCCAAGTTCAAGGACCCGAGCCTCAAGAACCAGAAGGGCGAGCACGCGGTGCAGACCGCGGTCGCTGAGGGGCTCCGCGTCGGCGAATGGGAACTCGCCGTAGCGCCCGAGGTCTTTCGCCCCGACACGATCGTGCCCGAGACGGCGCAGGTGCAAGGCGCGACCAAGGTCGACGCGAGCTGGGTCTATCTCGGCTCCGACAAGGACTGCAACGCGTCGGGCCTCACCGGTCCCGGCGCCCAGCGCGCGCAGTTCCAGGTGCTCCGCGCTGGCGATCGCGTGACCGCGTTCGGCATGAAGAAAGGCAAGCGCATCGAGCCGTTCCGCGGCCAGCTCCTGCTCGTGCGCGGCGACCGCGACGCGATGGTCGACCAGATGACCGCCAGCCGGCAGTCCAAGACGTGGATCTTTCGCGCCGCGGGCGGCCTGGTCCTGTGGATCGCGCTGTGGCTCATCATCAGTCCGGCGCTCAAGATGGTCAGCTGGATCCCGCTGTTTGGCGGCCTCATCAAGGGGGTCGCGACGGTCGTGACTCTCGTCGCAGCCGCGGGCGGGATGATCGCGTTCGTCTTCCTGGGCGTCGGCATGCGTTTCTTCACGAGCCTCTTTGGCAGTTGGATTGGATAGCCTTGACCGATGAGCGGAGCTTCATGAGTACCCACGCCTACTTCACGACCCCCATCTACTACGTCAATGACCGGCCCCACATCGGGCACGCCTACACCACGGTCCTGACCGACGCGCTCGCCCGCTGGGCCCGGCTCTTGGACCCGACGCGCGAGGTCTTCTTCCTCACGGGGACCGACGAGCATGGCCAGAAGGTCGAGCAGGCGGCCCGAAAGCGCGGAGTCACGCCGCAGGCGCACTGCGATGAGCTGCACCAGGCGTTCAAGTCGCTCTGGCCCGAGCTGCACATCGCGAACTCGGACTTCATCCGCACCACGGAGCCCCGCCACGTGGACGTGGTCCAGCAGGCGCTCCAGCAGCTCTACGACCGCGGCGAGATCTACGCCAAGCCGTTCGCCGGCTGGTATTCGGTCTCCGAGGAGCGCTTCTTCACCGAGAAGGAGCTCGTCGACGGCAAGGATCCCATCTCCGGCAACGCCGTCGAGTGGCTCGAGGAGCAGAACTGGTTCTTCCGCATGGGCCAGTATCGCGGGCGGCTCGTCGCGCACCTCGAGGCGCATCCGGACTTCATCCAGCCCGATTTTCGCCGTAACGAGGTGCTCGGGTTTCTGCGCAACGACCTCGAGGACCTGTGCATCAGCCGGCCCAAGGCGCGCCTGGCGTGGGGCATCCCGATCCCGTTCGCGCCCGACTACGTCACCTACGTCTGGTTCGACGCGCTGCTCAACTACCTCACGGGCATCGGCTATCCGGACACGCCCGGCTGGGAGCGGTGGTGGGCGGAGAGCACGCACGTGCTCGGCAAGGACATCCTCACGACCCACTCGGTCTACTGGACGACGATGCTCATGGCGCTCGGCGTGCCGCTCCCGAAGCGCATCATCGCGCACGGGTGGTGGCTCTCACCGTCTGCGGGCAAAGAGGCCGAGAAGATGTCCAAGTCGAAGGGCAACGTCGTCAGCCCGCTCGGCATGAAGGACAAGTACGGCGTCGAGGTGTTTCGCTACTTCCTCCTGCGGGACATGTCGGTCGGCCAGGACGCGTCGTTCTCGGAGGAGGCGCTCGTCCAGCGCAACAACACTGAGCTGGCCAACGATCTCGGCAACCTGCTCTCGCGCATCGTCGCGCTCGTGGAGAAGAGCTTCGGCGGGGTCGTGCCGGAGTACGTCGAGCGCCCGTCACAGGCGGCCGACCAGCGGCTGCGCGCGGCTGCGCTCGAGCTCGTCGAGGGGGGCTATCGGACCCACCAGCTCATCGAGGCGTGTCTCGGCCTCGTGCGCGAGCTGAACAAGCTCGTCACCGACACGGCGCCGTTCAAGCTCGTGCGAGACGATCCGGCCGCGGCGGGTCACATCGTGCGCACCGTGCTCGACGGGCTCGCGGCCGTCGGCAAGTGGCTCTCGCCGGTCATGCCGGAGCGCATGGCCGAGTTGCAGCGCCGGATCGGCGCGGTGGACGGCCACGTGATCGGCGGCACGGCCGTCATTCGCGGCGAGTCGCTGTTCCCGCGGTTCGAGCTGGAGGCTCCCGAGGCCGCACCCGAGCCGCCGAAGCCCGCGAAGGCCAAGAAGGCAGAGGCGCAGAAGGGTCCCAAGGCCGTCATCAGCTATGAGGACTTCGCCAAGCTCGACCTCCGCGTCGCGCAGGTCGAGGCCGCCGAGCGCGTCGAAGGCAGCGACAAGCTGTTGCGCGTCACGCTCGATCTCGGCACCGAGAAGCGCCAGGTCGTGGCCGGCATCGCCAAGGCCTATGGGCCCGAGGAGCTGACCGGGAAGCTCGTCGTCATGGTGGCCAACCTGGCCCCACGTACGCTCTTTGGGCTCGAGAGCCAGGGCATGATCCTCGCCGCTCACGACAGCTCCCGCTTGTTCGTGATCGGGCCGGATGGATTTGCGGCCGCTGGCGCCGAGGTCTCGTAGGTCGGAAGCGGGGTCCGGCCGTTACGGCGGCGGGATGACCCCGATGAGCGCGCTCGGTCCCGAGGTCGGGTCGAGCTCCACGCGCAACAGGGCGCGGTCACTGTCGAGGGATACCTGCGACGACTTGACGGCCGCCTCGGGCAGACGTCCCACGAGACCCGCGGCGGTGTTCCCTGTCGATGGCGGCGGCGCCAAAGCGCTCCGGCGTGCCTGGATGCGATCGGTGAGCGCCTTTTTCTGCTGCTGCGCGGCCTCCAGCTCCTTGGGCTCGGCGACCGGCTTGCCACGCAACGCGGCCTCGGTCTCCGCGACGACCACGAGCGCATCCAGCAGCGCCAACAGCTCGGCCTCGGTGGCGGCACCACGCGTCGACTGCGCTCTCAGCTCCGCGAGCTGGTTGGCCTCGGCACGGTGCAGGTCCATGCGTGCCTGCGCTGCCGCTGCGACGCCCGGGGAGGCGCCCTGGCAGGCGACCTCGAGCCACGACGCGTCGGCCCGCAGCGTGGCAATCAGCGAGACCTCCGTCACACCGAGGCCGCTGAGATCGCCGGGCAGCAGGCCGAGCCACGGCGCGTCCGGAGCCGTTCGGCGCAGCCAGGCCGGGCCGCGCGTCGCTAGCGCCTCGAGGCCACGATCCCCAAGGACCGAGCCGTGCTCCTTGGCCCGATCGGCGAGCGCCTCGCCCGCGATGATGAGGTCCTTGTCACGACACGTGCCGAGCGACGGCACCGGCCCCGCGCATCCGCCCTCGAGCACCAGAAGGCGCTCGCCTGCGGCGTCGATACCGAGCACGACACGGCGGAACTCTGGCACCTCCGCGGGCACGCCCAGCCGGTCGAGCAGCGCGCGTCGCGGTCCCGCCACGCCCTCGCCGAGCAGCCCGTCGAGCTCCACGCTCGCGACGAGCACGGCGTCCTTCGGGACCCAGCGCAGCGCGGAGGTCGGTCGTCCGAGCCACCAGGTCCCGCCGCCGATCCCCGCCGCGAGGATCGCGAGACCGAGCGACAGGATCCCCCAGACGCGGCTCGGAACCCGCAGCTCGCGCGGCGTCAGCGTGCGCTCCGCCTCCGAGCGCCGTTTGGAGATGAAGAACGCCCCGATGATACCTACGCCGTACAGCAATATGAGCGGAACGGCGAGCACCGTCTGGTTCAGCGGGTCCGGCGTAGGCGTGACGATGCCGGAGATGATGAACGCGACGACGATCCAGTAGCGGTAGAAGCGCAGGTACTGGCGGTGGTCGAGCACGCCGACGAGGCTGATGAAGAACATGACGAGCGGCAGCTCGAAGGTGGCGCCAAAGACCAGCAGCAGCACGAGCGTGAAGTCGAACGTGCTCTTGACGGTGACCATGAGCTCGACCCCGCCGGTCTCTTTGGCGAGGACCGCGAGGTACTGACACGCGAACGGGATGGCCACCGAGTAGGCGAAGTAGACGCCGAGCAGGAAGAAGAGCGTAGAGAAAAAGATGAGCGGCAGCACGGCGCGCTTCTCGCGCTCGAGCAGGCCCGGCGCGATGAAGGCCCAGAGCTGATAGAACGTGACCGGAAGTGAGAACACGATGCCGGCGACCATCGAGAGCTTGATGTAGACGAAGATCGTCTCGGTGATCTCGGTCGCCTTGAGCGAGTAGACGCCGACCTGCGCGAGCGCGAGCTTCATGGGGCGCGCGACGAGGTCGAAGATCCGCTCGACGAACGAGAACGAGAGCGCGATCCCCACGACGACGGCCAGGACCGCGCGCACGAGCCGCTTGCGCAGCTCGCCGAGGTGCTCGACGAAGGTCATCTTGGCGTCGTCCACGCGGGGCTCCAACAGAGGAAGAGGGTCACTGGGGCGAGGCTAGTCGGAGCTCGACGAGGTCGACGTGGTCGTGTCGGTCGAGCCCGCGTCGGACGGGGCGCTCGTCGCGGGAGCGCTCGTCTCGACGGGCGGCGCATTGGCGCTGTCGAGCGCCATCTGCAGCTGCCAGCGGTGGTCCTCCGCGGCGAGCTTGGCGTAGGGGTCGGTAGGCCGGTCCTCCGGCTCGGACCCGATGGCGATGGCGTCGGGCGCGGGTCGTATCGTGGGCTCGGCCAGCACCGCGGCGGCCTCGGGGCGGGTCTCATGGCCGTGATCGGCCGCGGGCGGGGCGGGCTCGCCGTGCGGCTTGGGCTCGGCGCGCGCGGCCGCGTTGACCTCGTCGACGATCTCGCGGTTGAAGTCGTTCGCGGTGCGCTGCAGGTCCCGCAGCGTCCTGCCGAGGCTCTTGGCCACCTCCGGCAGCTTAGCCGGGCCGATGACGAGCAGCGCCACGACCAGGATCATCACCATTTCCCAGGGACCGAGCCCAAACATGGCCGCACCATAGCCCGCGCGCACTCGATGCGCCAGCCGCTTGACGCGCGGGGGCGGCGCCCCTGTAATACCGCGCGTGTCGGTCCTCGAACTCGTCAAGGCTCTCGGGCGCGTCGACCTCGTGCTCTACGCGGTCGCGTTCGGCCTCCCAATCGCGGTGCTGGTTGGTGGCCGGCTCTGGCCGAGCCTCGCGTCACGCGAGGGCGTCCGCAAGACGCTGAGCGCGCTGGTCGCGCTCGGCCTGCTCACGATGCTGCTCGCCGTCATGCTCTTCGGCGTGCTGCGCCGGCGTGGGACCGACCTCTTCGCCGACGTGCCGTTCCTGGCGCTGCTCGGACCATTCGTCTTCGGGGCCGGCACCTGGTGGGCCGCGACCCGCGTGGTGCCCTTCGCCGAGCTGCGCCGCTACCCGCTCTTGCGCCGAGTGTGGGCCACGCTGCTGTTTGGCGCGGTCGCCTTCGCCGCGGTGATGATCCTCGAGCGCACGGTGGTTTTGGTCGTGACTGGCCTCGTCGGGGCGCTGATCGTCGGCATCATCCTCTGGTCGTTGCTGTCACGGCTAGGACGCCGTGTGACGGCCGAGCCTCCACCCGAAGGCGACGGCGAGCTGCTCGACGAGGTCGCAGGCGACAGCAAGAAGCGCCTGACGCGGATCGCGGACGCCTGGTCGGGGCGCGCGAACAAGCCGTGAGGTCGTTCTTGCAGGGCTTGGGACTCTAGGTGCCCTTCGTCGCGTCCTATCACGGCGTGGAGCGGCTCGTCGTCATCGGGGCCGGCGCCGCAGGTCTCGCGGCTGCGGCCGCCGGGAGACGCCATGGCTTCGAGCCGCTGATACTCGATCGGGGCCCCGGCTTCGGCGGGGCGTGGGCCGAGATGGCGCCCGACATGCTCTGTCTCTCGTCGCGCCGCCACGACGTCTTCCCTGACGGCACCGTCCCTGCCGGGCTCGGCGAGCACGCCACGGCGACGGAGGTGCTCGCTGGCCTTCAGCGCATCGGCATCGACGGAGGCTACCGCGTGCACTTTGGCACTACCGTGCTCGGCTTGCGCCGCGAGTCGGGAGCGATGCTCCTGGAGACGACGATCGGCCCGCTGCGCACGCGCCGTGTCGTCGTTGCCACGGGCGAGTGGGGGCGCCCGTATCTGCCGGAGCTCCCCGGCTGCTTCGAGGGACCCATGCAGCACTCGCGCGAGGTCGCCGCAGCCGAGGCGTCGCGCCGCTTCCAGCCTGGCGAGCACGTCTTCATCGTCGGGGCGGGGAACTCCGGCTCCGAGGTCTCACTGCGCGCGCTCGCCGCGGGTTGTCACGTCACCGTGTCGAGCCGCGGCCCGCTTCAACGTCCGCCGCTCCTGCTCGACGGTCCGCTCGAAGGGCTCCGATTCTGGGCCTCCGGTGTGCGCGTCGCGCTGTTGCCGGGCCGAGGCGGCTGCCGTGACGTGACGCCACTCGCGAGCCACGGCTTCTACGACGCGGTGCGTGACGGCCGGATCACCTGGGTCAGCGAGGCTGTGGCCCTCGAAGGGCAGGGCGTCAAGACGCGCTCGGACGGCACGATCCGCTGCGATCGGGTCATCTTCGCCACCGGCTTTCGGCGCGACTGCGCCTTCCTCGCCGGAGCCTGTACCCTCGACGCCCGTGGCGCGCCCGTACACGGCGAGGGGGTCTCGCCCGAGATCCCCGGGCTCGCGGTCGTGGGCCTCCCCTGCATGCGGACGCGGCGCAGCGGCTTCCTCCGCGGCTTCGTCGACGACGCCATGGCGGTCATGCGCCGGATTCAATAGCGAGGCGCCCGTGCCGAGTATCGCGCTCACTCCCTGGATTGCCGCGGGCCTGGTCCTCTTCTGGGTCGTCGCGTACTGGTGCTACACGCTGCTCGGAGCGACGGCATTGGCAGACCCCATCCGCCGCCGCCGCCGTCTCGGTGTGGCCTTTGGTGTCGTGGGCTCCTTCCTCTCGGTGGGAGCGGCGGCGTATGCGGAGTTCCCGCTCACGGCGTCCATGGTCAGCGCGCCCGTCGTCGCCTTTGGGCTTTCGGCCTACGCGATGCAGCGCCAGTGGCTCTTCCCGCGCCCGGCGACCCGCCTCACGCAGGGGGCCTTTCCGCTGACGGACGACGCGCTTGTCGCGGTCCTGCCTGGCGGGAGCGCGGTCGCTGTCGCGTGGCTCACCCGGTTGCGAACGGCGGTGACCGACCAGTGGCTCGTCGTCCACTGCGGTCTGGCACGCTCGCTGGCGGTCTTCGAACGGCCGGCCGAGGGCCCCGTCGGAGCCACGTTGCCGCACGCTAGCGGCTTCGAGATCGGTACGCTCGGCTGGGGGCGCGTCCGTCGCTGGGACGGCGTCGACGGCCTGGCGCTCGATCGCGGCGCGAACCTGAGACGCGCTCCGGTGGCGTTGATGACCCACGGGGCCTGGCGCGCGCGCTTCCCCGACGCCCCTCTGTTGCGACCCGAGGGACGTGACGCACCGCCCGCGGCGCGAGAGATCGTGCCCAAGGTCCCAGCGGCGCGCGGCATAGTGCGACCGATGGACTGGGGCGTGTTGCGTGGGCAGTGGGAGCCGGTCGATGTCACGGTCGCCCCGCCCTGGTCGGGCCAGGCGGAGGGCCCGGCGGTGACCTACCTGTCGCGATGGGCGGCGCTCGCGCGCGGCTGGGAGCTCGGGCTCTGACCCACCAAAAGGGACCAGCCGGACCGCGGGACCCTGGGTCCACGCGCCGGCTGGCGGTTCAGGAGCGCGGCCCGCTGGAGCGGCGGGCCGACCTGGGTTCACACGTCGGGGTTCGGGAAGACGTCGGGATTCGGGAAGACGTCCGGATTCGGGAAGACGTCCGGATTCGGGAAGACGTCGGGGTTCGGGAAGACGTCCGGGTTCGGGAAGAAGACGTCGTCGAGCGCGGCGTCCGCGGAGCACTGACCCGCGATGGTGACGTTCATCCCGCCCACGGCCAGGCTCGTTTGTCCGCAGACGACCTCCATGAGGCGCGTACACCGATGGTCGCTGCCCACGCCGACGCAGACCTCGGTCCACGGCGCGGTGACCATGAGGTCGGGGCGAATCGTGAGCGCGGTCGACTCGTTGGCGGCCGAGTACACCGCCGTCGTCGCCTGGCCGCCCGTCGTCGTGGCGAGGCCGCCGCGAACCGAGACGATCGCGCCGTCGTTGCGTCCACTGGCCCCCGGGCTCGCCCGCACGACCACCGCGGCGACCGCGTCGAGGGTGTCGCCGTCACAGACGCGGCTGACGTAGAGGCGCGCGCCCTTCGCTTGAGCGTGGGCCACGGCCACCCCGCGACAGCCGAGATCGACCAGGCGCATCGACAGCGGCGTGGCGCCGCCAGCGGCGATGCGGATGGACGGCTCGCTGGTCCCCGAGTCGGGCGTCACCGTGAGGCGCACGCCATCCTTGCGGCCGTCGCCCGTCGCGCGCCAGCTGATGGCGCGGCTGCTCAGGGTCGTCGTCCGCTCGGTCGGCTCGAAGCCGACGGTCCGCTGAGTGGCGACCGTCGCGCCAAACGCGTCGAAGCGGCCGCTCCAGTCGGGCTGGGAGCGCGTGTCGTTCGGGTCCTGGCCCCACCACACCTGGACGAGGTGGCTCTGCGGCGCGGCGGCGCTCGCGGTCGCAGGCAGGAACGCGGCCCCGAGAACCAGCGCGCCCACCGGCGGCATCCGCTGCACGTAGCGGCGAGCGAATGACATCGCGTCGCTGACACTTTCGATGAGGGAGTTGGTCCAGGTCTTGGTTCCGTCCGACATGTGTGCGCCTCCTGCGTCGTGTCCGGCGGCGTCGTGCCGCGGCAGGCGAACGGAAGAGCACGGGGCGTACCAGCCCAGCAGGCGTGTAAAAACAAAGACTTAGGCGAGACGGGTGGTGGGTCGAATGCGACCCGGGGGGTGCGCGCTACGCGGCGACGGGGTCGAGCTTCTCGGGGTCGACTCCCAGCGTGGCGATGGCATCGGCCACGAGGGTCCGCGGGACCTGGCCGCGCTCGGCGAGGGCCATCAACGTCGCGATGACCACGCACTCCGCGTCGACCTCGAAGTGGCGCCGGAGCGCAGGTCGCGTGTCGGACCGGCCGAAGCCGTCGGTCCCGAGCGGCACGAGCCCGGGCACCCACCGCACGACCATCTCGGGCAGCGCCTTCATGTAGTCGGTCGCGGCGACGACCGGGCCCTCGGCCCCGGCGAGGATCGAGGCCACCTTGGGGACACGCGCGGGCGCCGTCGGATGCAGACGGCTCCAGCGCTCACACTCGAGCGCGTCTCGCCGCAGCTCGCCGTAGCTCGTCGCGCTCCAGACGTCCGCGGCGACGCCCCACTGCGCGAGGAGGTCCGCCGCGCGCAGCACCTCTCGAAGGATGGAACCCGACCCCAGGAGCTGCGCCCGCAGCGCGCCGCCGCCTTGAGCCGGACGCACGCGGTAGAGTCCATCGAGCACACCCTGGCGCACGCTCTCCATCGGACCGGGCAGCGGTGGCATGGCGTAGGCCTCGTTCTGAAGCGTGACGTAGTAGAAGATGTCCTCCTGCTGCGTCACCATCCGCTCGAGCCCGGCCTGAAAGATGAACGCGATCTCATAGGCGTACGCCGGGTCGTAGGTCACGCAGCGCGGGTGCGTCGAGGCGAGGATGGGGCTGTGGCCGTCCTCATGCTGAAGCCCCTCGCCGTTCAACGTGGTTCGGCCCGCCGTGGCGCCCATGAGGAAGCCTCGGCCGCGTTGATCGCCAAAGGCCCAGATCTGGTCGCCCGTGCGCTGAAACCCGAACTGACTGTAGAACATGTAGATGGGGACCATCGGCTCGCCGTGCGTGGCGTACGCCGTCCCGGCGGCCGTGACGCTAGCCATGGCCCCCGCCTCGCAGATGCCCTCCTCGAGCACCTGACCGTCCTTGGCCTCGCGGTAGTACAACAGCATGGCCGCGTCGACGGGCTCATAGAGCTGGCCCTTGGACGAGTAGATGCCGTAGCGGCGAAACAGCGAGTCCAGGCCGAACGTACGCGCCTCGTCGGGGATGATGGGCACGATGCGCTTGCCAAGCGCCGGATCGTTGAGCACCTGCGCCAACATGCGTCCAAAGGCGCCGGTGGTCGACGCCTCTTGCTCGCCCGAGCCCTCGAAGAACTTCTGGAAGCTCTCGACCTTGGGCGACGGGAGCCCCACGGCGGTGCTGGTCCTCCGCGGGACGAAGCCCCCCAGCGCCCGACGCCGCTCGACGAGGTACTCGTAGACCGGGCTCTTCTCGCCAAACGAGAGAAACGGCGGGTCCTCGAGCTGGTCGTCGGGGATATCGAGGTTGAGCCGATCCCGAAACGTCTTGATCTCGTCGACCGAGAGCTTCTTGGCCTGGTGGGCCACGTTGCGGCCCTCCGCGCCCTCGCCGAGCGTCCATCCTTTGACGGTCTTGGCCAGAATGACGACCGGCTTCTGCGACTCCTGGCACGCCGACGCATAAGCTGCGTACACTTTTCGAAAGTCGTGCCCGCCGCGCCGTAAGCGGCGGAGGTCCTCATCGGTCAGGTGCTCCACGAGACGCGCCAGGCGCGGGTCCGCGTTGAAGAATTGCTCTCGTACGTAGGCGCCGGACTCGACCGCATACTTCTGGTAGTCGCCGTCCAGCGCCTCGCCCATGCGACGAATGAGCACGCCCTCGTGATCGGCCGCGAGCAGGTGGTCCCACTCGCGCCCCCAGACGACCTTGATGACCCGCCAGCCGGCGCCGTGAAAGACGGCCTCGAGCTCCTGAATGATCTTGCCGTTGCCACGCAC
>SXOX01000073.1 GCA_005776585.1 Pseudomonadota bacterium
ACCCAACGCGCCTCCTGCGGCGCCACCGAGCGCGCCACCCGCGGCGACGCCCCCTCCGGCGGTCAAGTCGGAGCCTCCCGCGGCGCCGCCGCGCATCCCGGGCCGCGAGGAGCTCGTGGAGCTCACGCCCGAGCTGCTCAAGGAGTACACGAAGGACCTGACCGGCACCGGCAAGCTCATTGCGACCATCGAGACCGACTACGGCACGCTCACCTGCGAGCTGTTCGACGACAAGGCGCCGAAGACCGTCACCAACTTCGTCGGACTCGCGCGCGGGCTGCGGGAGTTCACGGACTCGAAGACCGGGCAGAAGGCCAAGCGCGCCTACTTCGACGGCACGGAGTGTCACCGGGTCATCCCGAACTTCATGTCCCAGTGCGGCGATCCCACGGCCACGGGCCGCGGTGGTCCGGGCTATCGCTTCGCCGATGAGTTCCATCCGGACCTCAAGCACGACGCGGGCGGCACGATGAGCATGGCGAACGCGGGACCGAGCACGAACGGCAGTCAGTTCTTCATCACCGAAGGGCCCACGCCGCACCTCGACAATCGCCACGCCGTGTTCGGCCGCTGCGCGCCCGTGGACCTCATCAAGACCATCAACCGCGTGCCGAAGAAGGCCGACGATCCCACGCGGTCGCGACCCGAGAAGCCCGTCATCCTCAAGAAGGTCACGATCACGCGGCGATAGGCCCGCGCTCTACTCGGTCGGCACGCGCTGGAGCAGGAACGCCTTCGCCGAGCCGACGGGATCCATGCCGCCGGTCAGCACGGTCGTGCCGTTGACGCCGACGCGCATCTGAAACGGGCCGCGCTCCCCGACGCGCACGTCACCGAGCGCGCTGCCATCCTTGCGGCGGCGAAGGCGCAGCGTGCCGTCGCGGTCGAGCGTGAGGGCCTCCTCCAGGCCTGTCAGGAGCACCGCGTCGACGAGGTGCTGACCGCGCGCGTGCAGGTGCGGCTGCTTCTTCTTCACGAGCCGGTCGACCTCCCAGAGCGTGACCTTGCCGCTATCGAGGGTCGCGGCAGCCAGGGTGTCGGTGGGATCGATGCGCAGCGACCGCACGACGACCGAGCGCAGCCGCGCGAGCTCGCGCTGCTCCACGAGCGACCAGGTGACGGTCAGTCCGTCGCTGTCGGAGCTCATCAGCCGCGTGCCGTCGGAGGTCAGCGCCAACGCGACGACGCGACCCGTATGCAGCGCGTGCACCGGCGAGCGGCGGCCGCTGCCCAGGTCGAGCGCCACGATCGCGCGATCGTCGCCTGCCACGATCACGCCGGTCGCCGCCACGGCGAGCGCTCGGACCGCGCCGCTCAGGGCCTCGCTCTCGCCGGCGACGCGCGGCTCGACGCCGCTCTCGACGCGCGCCACGCGTCCGGTGCCGCGACCCACGACCAAGGTGTCCGACGTGGTCACAAATCGCAGCGCCGTCACCCCGCCCGCGCCCAGGCTCACCGTCTGATCCGGCGTCCGCGCTCGGTCCTGGAGACTGCCGAGCACCACACGGTCGTTGTCGGCGAGCGCAAACAGCGGCCGCGTCGGGTGCAGGGCGATGGCCCGCACGCTGCCGTTGAAGCCGAAGCGCCCGGGCTCGTCCTGAGACGGCGTCAGGGTCGCCGCGTTCGCCGAGCGGGAGAGCGGCACCAGCGCGCCGTCCTCGGTCAGGACGAGCACCCCGCCCCCGCGCGTGCTGCTCGACACCAGGCGGTCGACGCTCGCGAGCGCCATGGCTCCGCGCGCGGTCCCGACCTCGACGGCCGTCGCCTTGCGCGGGTCCTTGGGCGCTGCGTCCGTCTCGAAGAGCCGCCCGGCGCGGTCGACCACCACGGCGCGACCCTCCGGCAGGAGCGCGACGGCCAGGAGCGGCGCGGTCGAGGCGCGTCGACGGCCCAGCTCCTTCCAGTCGATGGTGTCGATCCACACGACCAGGCCGTGCAGCCCGACCAGGACCAGCGTGCGGTGGTCGCCCGCGAGCCGCAGCGCGACGTTCGGGCCCGGCAAGGGCAGGGGCCGGCCATCGAGCTTGCCCTTGTCCAGGTTCCATCGGCGCACGATGCCATCGGCGCCGGCAGTGAAGACCAACCGCCCGTTGGCCGAGAAGCAGAGGTCATCGATGGCGCCGGCGTGGCCCGAGGCCGTAAAGACGCGCGAACCGTCCGCGCTGCGAAACACCGAGACGTCCCCCTGCGTCGTCCCGACGGCGATGAGCGTCGAGTCCGCCGCCTGTGCAATCGATTGCACCCCCCCGGCGTCGAGCTTCTGGCGCGTGCGGCCCGTCGCAAGCTCCGTGATGACCAGCGCGCCATCGTCGCCGCCCGTGATCAGGGCCTGCCCGTCGCGCGTGAAGCCCACGGCGCGTACCGCACCCCGGTGAGGCGCGAGCCGCCGCTGGTCGCCGAGGCCGCCGCCCTCGCGCAGTGCCGCCACGACCACGGAGCCGTCGCTGCCGCCAATGACGACGTGCTGGCCGTCCGCGGAGACGGCGGGTCGGGAGCTGGGGCGACCCGACGGCATGGGGATGTCGGCGAGCTTCGTCATCACGAGCCGGGTCGGACGCGGCGGCGCCTCGGGAATGCCCTCGGTCGCCTCGGTGGCCTTCTTGCGACAGCCGACCGCGTGGAGGACGAGGCACGCCAGAGCAAGACGGCGGAAGGCGATAGACGAGAGCACGCGCGCATCCTGCGCCGTTCTGTTCAGGACGTCGAGGGACGGCGAAGTCGGCGCGTGCGGTGCCACGGTCGCGTCGTTCTTGACCTGAGCCCCGCCGCTCTCGTACCGTGAGCGCATGAGCGCGTTGCCAGGTCCCCGTCGACTCGCGTGAACGACCACGTTCGCCACCTGCGCGCGGTCACGGCGCTCCCCTCTCGGGGGAGCGCGCTGGAGGCGCTCGACCGCTGCCTCTCGGCCGGTCACGACCTAGCGGCCTTGCTCCGCGAGCTGCCGGAGGTCCTGGCGCCGCTGCTGCCGGTCTCCGACCGCGTCTCCATCGCGTTCGTCGAGCCCGAGCCCGATCAGCTCCGCTTCTATCGGCTGCTGCCGCCGCTCGAAGCCGTGCCAAGTCCCGCGCCGCGCGTGCGCGTGCAGGGCACGGTCGTTGGACAGGTGGCGCGCGATGGCGTCCCGTGCGCGGTCGCCGACGTACGCCAGGATCGCAACATCACCTTTGGCCACGCGTCTCACGACGGCATCCGGTCGACGGCCTCGGTCCCGTTCCGCGTCGCCGGCCGCATCGCGGGCGTGCTGAACGTCGGCTCGTCGACCGTCGGGGCGTGTCAGCCGGCCATGCTCGACGGCCTGCTCGACCTCGCCGCGCGCATCGGGCCGGCGCTCCTCGCCGCCGAGCGACCGGTGCCAGCCTTCGGAGGCACCGAGCTCGTGGGGCGCAGCGCCGTGTTTCGGGCCCTGCTGCGTCAAGCCGAGCGCGCCGCGGCCTCCGAGGCGACCGTGCTCCTCACCGGCGAGACCGGCGTCGGCAAGACAGCGTTAGCGCGCGCGATTCATCGGCACAGCGCGCGCCACACGGCCCCGTTTGTCTCCGTGCACGTCGCGGACCTCCCGGCGTCGCTCATCGAGAGCGAGCTCTTCGGCCACGAGCGCGGGGCGTTCACGGGTGCCTCGCAGCGGCGCAGCGGGCGCTTCGAGCTGGCCCATCGCGGCACGGTATTTCTCGACGAGATTGGCGAAGCGCCGCTGCCCGTCCAGTCCAAGCTGCTGCGCGTGCTCCAGGACGGCGCCTTCGAGCGCGTCGGCGGGACGACCACCATCACGTCCGACGTGCGCGTCATCGCCGCGACCCATCGGGACCTTCACGATGCGGCCGCGTGCGGCGAGTTCCGTCGCGACCTCATGTTTCGCCTCGAGGTCATTCCGCTGCACGTGCCGCCCCTGCGCGAGCGCTTCGAGGACCTCGAGCTGCTCGCTGAGACCGTGCTCCGGCGGCTTTCCGCCAATCGGACGCAGCCGCTCAGCCTGACCGCGGCTGCATGGGCGCGCCTGCGGGCGCACGACTGGCCGGGCAACGTCCGCGAGCTCGAGAGCGTGCTCATGCGTGCGGCCGTGCTCGAGGACGGCCCGGAGCTGTCGCTGTCGCAGTTGGGCGGTCCAGGCCGCCCGAGTCGCGCCGCGGCATCCACCGGGGGTGCCTCCGACGAGTGGCCGACGCTCGACGAGCACGAGCGCCGCTATCTGCGCCGCGTCCTCGACCATACGGGCGGCGTCATCGAGGGTCCCTTGGGCGCAGCGCGCATCGTCGGGCTCCAGCCCTCGACCCTACGCAGTCGAATGCAACGGCTCGGCGTCCGCGCCCGAGCCACGGACGGAGGTGACCATGCGCGCTAGCGTACTGTTCCTGGTGTGCGTCGCGAGCTGCGCCCCACGCAACGAGGCGCCGGCACCCCTGGTCGTCCCCGTCGCCGAGAGCGCGTGGACCGTCGAGCGCTCCGAGCCGGGCGGGGTGCTCTTGAGCGTGTGGGGCTCGAGCCCGACCGACCTCTGGGCCGTCGGTGGTCAGGCGGAGCGCGGACTGGTCCTGCACGGGGACGGCACGCAGTGGACGCCCGTCGAGACCGGCGCACTCGGGCTGCTCTGGTGGGTGTACGGCTTTGGCGCGAACGATGTCTACGCCGCCGGCGAGCGCGGCCTGCTCCTGCACTACGACGGCGTGACCTGGAAGCACGTCGCGACCGGCACGACCAAGACGCTGTTTGGCCTATGGGGTGCCTCGGGTGAGGACGTCTGGGTCGTCGGCGGCGAGGCCACGGGCGCGCCGGGGAGTGCGGTCATCCTGCGCGGCAGCCGTGGGTCGTTCACGCGCGTCGAGGACGTCCCGCACGCGCTGCTGCCCAACGCGCTGTTCAAGGTCTACGGCCACTCGGCCGATCGGCTCGTGGCGGTCGGCCGCGACGGCACCGTGCTGCGCTACGACGGCACGCCCGGGACGTGGCGCCGCGAGGACGTGCCCACTTCGGTTCCGCTCATCTCGCTCTGGGGCCGCGGCGCCAACGACCTCTACGCCGTCGGGGGCCACTCCGAGGCGGTCATGCTGCACTTCGACGGCGTGCAGTGGCGCGAGGTCCCGGACCTCGGCGCCGGGCCCGAGCTTTTTGGTGTGTTCACCGCGCCAGGCCAGCCGGTCATCGCTGTCGGCGCCGGCACGCAGGTGCTCGAGCTCATGCCCGGCAAGGCCGCGGTCGCGCACGAGACTCCGGACATCGGCGTCCCGTTCCTGCTGCACTCCGTCTGGGGCGACGCGAGCGGGGCCGTCTACGCGGTCGGCGGCTCGCTGCTCGACTACCCGGCGCCGATGCGCGGCGTGATTCTCCGCCGGCGGTAGCGGGTCGATTATGCAAGCACGGGGGAACCTGAAGGACGGCTTCGGAAAGAAGGAGTCGAGGGTCGAGTGGTAGCGGGATTCCATCGCCGCCTGGTGTCGTCAGACGGCGCGAATTGATCGTCCATCTCAAGCCGACGGTGCCGGATGACGAGGTGCCACGTCGCCTTTCTCGAAACCGGGACTACCTCGTGATCAGTTGCGAGAACGACACGTACAGACTGTTGAACGATGACATCGATCCCGTCCTGTACGAGGCTCGACTCTTCGAAGCCATTGATAGCACAACGCCTTCCCACTGGGTCTGGGAGGACCACCGGGGAGGCGGTGGGTCGTGGACCCCCAAGGAGCTGATGAAGTTGAGGTACGTTTGGGAGGACTACCACGACCGGATACCCGAGGCCGTCCAGTCGGTGAATGACTACGTGTCGAAGCTGGGACCGACATCGTGGGAGCGGCGGGACGGCTGACGCCGGCTCCGCCGGTCGGACGTCTCCCCGACTCCGACACAGTCCGATCTGCCTTCGGACGGAGAAGACATTGGGGGAGCGTCAACAGGGCATCGCGCCCGTCGACATCTCCTGGATCGTGACTCTCATTCGCCACCCGAAAACGGCGAGGGCGGCTTCGAGCTGGTCGAGCTGAGTCTCGTGCCGGACGTCGAAGAGTCGCATGACTTGGGGCATGTGCCAGCCGAGCCTGCGTCCCAACTCCGCCTTGCTCATCCCGGCGTTGCGCATTGCCCGGTAGATGGACACCTTGATGGTCGTCCTCGGACTCAGGGACACGACCGGCCGTCCCATCGCCGTCGAGGCCGGCGGAACGTCCTGGTTGTCGTGCATCCGGCATGCGACCACCTCGTCCAACAGGTCTTCCGCCTGTGCCAGGGCGTCCGTCTCCGTTTCACCCTGGGTCACACCTTCCTCGAAGTCCACCAAGGTGACCACGTAGCCGCCATCCGGGTCCGGGACGAGGTTGATCGGGTAGTCGAACCGCTCGTTCATAGGTCAGTCTCCGTCAAGCCCAGCTGCTTGCAGATCGCGTGCAGGGTGCCCCTCTTTATGTCCCCGGCGTGCACAGGGACGAACGTCACCCGCCCGCCAATGACGACCTGGACGTGCCCGCCTTTGCCCCGGGGAAGGGTTCACGGTGGCGCCCAGGGCTTTCAGCTTCTTGAGTAGCTCCTTGGCCGTCATCGACCTTCAACCAATGACTTCTGTGTTACTTCCGCAATCGTGGCGATCGAAACATGCAACGTCTGCCGCCACGGCCGAACGCGCCATTGACCCACGATGGCGGCGCACGTAGCCTCCGGCGGGGAGCGAGGTGACGTCCATGCGCATGCGTTGGCTGACTGCCGTGGTGGCTCTGGTCGTGGCGGGGTGCGGGGGAGACACGCCGGCGCCGGCGTCCACACCCGGCGGTGCGGACGGGACGACCGACGTCAAGTCCGCGACGGAGCTGCCGTCGCTGCCGGATCTCGGGAGCCCGCCGGACACGGGGACTCCTGGGCCGGGCGCCGATGGCGTCAGTGGGGACAGCCTGGGCGCGGGCGACGGCCATGGTGGTCCGACCGAGCTCCCCAAGGCCGAGGACGCGGGCGGGCCGTGCGATCAGCCGCTCAAGCCGCTCGGCTGTGCGTGCCTCGACGACGCGCAGTGCGATCAGCCGGCCTACTGCGTGGCGGTCGATGCCGGGCGCGTGTGCGCGACCGCGTGCGTCGAAGGCTGCCCGACGGGCTATGCGTGCATCGGTGTCACCATCGGTCAGTCAGTCGACAAGACGCTCCTGTGTCTGCCCCAGGCGGCCAAGCTCTGCCAGCCATGTGAGAACCATGGCGATTGCCAGGCCAAGAGCGACGCGGAGCTCGCCGCGTGCCTCGACTACGGCGCCGCCGGGCGCTTCTGCGGCGTGGCGTGCTTGAAGGACACCGACTGCCCGACAGACTACGCCTGCGTGGATGCCACGCTCGGCGACGGGAGCAAGACGCGCCAGTGCCAGCGGACGACGGGCGCGTGCGCCTGCAACCCGGTCGGGACGCTGCTCGGTATGAAGACGACTTGCACCGCGACCAACGCCGCCGGCACGTGCTCCGGCGTGCGTGCGTGCGTCGCAGCGGGGCTCGAGCCGTGCAGCGCGAAGTCGCCGGCCGCCGAGGTGTGCAATCAGGAGGACGACGACTGCAACGGCAAGGACGACGACTTGCCGGCTACGGCCACGTGTCTCTATGAGAACGCGGAGGGCAAGTGCCCCGGAGTCGCGACGTGCGCCAATGGCAAAGACGTCTGCCTGCCCGGCGCGAAGGTTGCCGCCAAGGAGGCGTGCAACGGCAAGGACGACGACTGTGACGGCGAGGTCGACGAGGGCTTCCCCGACACCAATGCGAACGGCGTGGCCGACTGCGTGGATCTCGACTGCGATGGCGACGGCCTCTTGAACGACGTCGACAACTGTAAGTGCGTCGTGAACGTGAGCCAAGACGATCTCGACGGAGATGCCCTGGGCGACGCGTGTGACCCCGACATCGACAACGACAGCACCCCGAACGAGGCCGACTGTGACCCCAAGGACCACCAGATTCACCCAGGCGCGACAGAGCTCTGCAACGGCAAAGACGACGACTGCGACACCGAGATCGACGAAGCACTCTGCGACGACGCCAACCCGTGTACCACCGACGCCTGCAACGGGCTGACGGGCAAGTGCGTCGCGGCGTGGCAGCCCAACGAGGCCGACCCGTGCGACGATCTGAACCCGTGCACGACCGACGACACCTGCGTGCTCGGGACCTGCCAGGGCGGGACGCCGCTCACGTGCCCGAGCAGCGACCCGTGTCTGCCGAAGAAGTGCACCCCGACCGGGGCCGACACCACGAGCTGCGAGCCGACCAATGGCAAGCTCGGCGTCGCGTGCGAGGACGGGAATCCGTGCACAAAGAACGACGCCTGCAACGGCCAGGGCGTGTGTCTGCCGGGTGCGCTGCAGCCGGCGTGCGTCTCGTGCAGCTCGCCCGCAGACTGCAACGACCAGAACCCCTGCACACTCGATACGTGCAATCCGGCCACGGGGACCTGCGTGCATCAGAACGCGCCGAACGGCACGCCGTGCGACGCCGATCAGAGCGGGTGCACAAAGGACGACGCCTGCCAGGGCGGCTTCTGCGTCGCAGGCTCCGTGTTCAAGTGCCCGCCCTCGGCGCTGCCGTGTGTGTCGTCGGCCTGTGTCTCGCTCGACAGCGAGAACCACGCGTGCAAGGCCACACCCAAGCTCAAGGGCGCCTTCTGCGACGATGGCGAGGTGTGCACCCTGTCGGACGAGTGCGATGGCCTGGGCTCCTGCGGTGGAACGCCGGTGCCGAAGTGCTGCACCTCGGCGAAGGACTGTGACGATCAGAATGTGTGCACGCTCGATACGTGCAACACCGAGACCGGGAAGTGCGGGCATGGCAACGCCCCCGACACCGTCGCGTGCGACTTCGATCAGAGCGGCTGCACGGTCGCCGATCACTGCGCGTCGGGGAGCTGCGTCGCCGGGACCGCCGCGCCATGCACGGTCTCGGGCGCATGTCACGTGCCCAAATGTGTCTCGAAGAGCGCGACCGAATACACGTGCGAAAGCGCGCCGAAGCCGATGAGCACCGAATGCAACGACAACGTCGCCTGCACCGTGGCGGATGCGTGCGACGACAAGGGCGTGTGCAAGGGGCTCCCGCTGGCCACCTGTTGCGCCACCGACGGGCAGTGCGCCGACAGCAATCCGTGCACGCTCGACAAGTGCGACGTCGGGAGCGGCAAGTGTACCAACGACGCCGCGCCCAATGGCGTGGCGTGCGACGCCGACCAGAACGGCTGCACGCAGAACGACTCCTGCCAGGGCGGCACCTGCACCCCGGGTGCGCCCAAGGCGTGCACGGGCGCGACGGGTGTCTGTCAGATCGAGACCTGTGTCTCGACCGGCGCGAACACCGCGACGTGTCAGCTCGGGCCGGCACCGACGACGCAGGGCTGTAACGACAACGACACCTGCACCACGAGCGATCAGTGCACGGCGCAGGGCACCTGCGTCGGGCTGCCCGTGGCGGACTGCTGCCACGACAGCGGCGACTGTGGCGACGCCAATCCGTGCACGCAGGACCTGTGTCAGAGCGGGAAGTGCCTGCACCCGAATGCAAGCGACGGGTCCCCCTGCGACGCCGACCAGAACGGCTGCACCAAGAACGACGCGTGCAAGAGCGGCGTCTGCCAGGCCGGCACGGCGGTGGCTTGTCCCGGTTCGACCGATCCGTGCAAGGTCGTCGCGTGCGTGAGCGGGGGGGCGGACACCTACACGTGCTCGACAGGCAACGCGCCTTCCAGCACGCCGTGCAGCGACGGGCTGTTCTGTACGACGGGGGAGACCTGTAGCGGCGGTCTCTGTGGGGGGGGCGCGCCGCGCGACTGCGGCAGCTCCGGCAACGCGTGTCAGCCGAGCGTGTGCAACGAGGTCACCGATGCGTGCGGGACCGCGGTCGCGACCGACGGCACGCCGTGCGACGACCAGAACGCCTGCACCGAGAGCGACGCGTGTGTCGCCGGCGCGTGCACGGGCGGTACGAGCACGTGTGTCGAGGAGGTGCTCTCCGTTGGGGTCACGGCCGCTCAGATCCCGGCGGTGGCGGCCATCCCGGGGGCGCGCTACGTGGTCAACTGGGTCAGCAACCTCAACTACACGCAGGCGGGCAGCTCCGCGCTGCGGGTTTCGGACGCGTACGGCAGCCGCGAGAACGAGGAGGTCGTCCTCAACGACGGCAAAGGCGCGCAGCGGCGCAATGCGATCGCGGTGTCGGCCAATGGCGATCACCTGGTGCTTGCGACCAACGGCCTCACCTCGGGGAGCTGTACGCCCGGCCAGACGACCTCGTGTGGCGTGCCGACCGGCCTGCTCAAGGGCTTCAAGTACAGCGCGAGCGGCGTCCTGCTCACCTCGAAGGACATCCTCGCGCACCAAGGCATCTGCCACCCGGTCAACGGCAAGTGCACGCGCTACATGACCTACCAGCGCGATATCCCGATCCCGTTCAGCGACGGCTCGTATGCGCTGCTCGAGACGAGCCGCGACCAGGACCAGTACGGGACCAACGAAGGGGACATCAAGTTCTACCCGCTGGGGGCCGACCTGACGCTTGGCACCAAGAAGATCCTCACGCTTTGGACCGCGATGACCAACTGGGCGGAGTTCGACGCCAAGCTCGTGCCCGATGGCGCCAACAAGTTCATCGTGACCTGGATCAAGAGCAATGGCACCGAGGTGAACTTCCAGCGTTACCTGAAGGACGGCACCGCGGACTACGCGGCGGTCAAGGTCGCCGTGACCGCGGCGGGCGGCTCAGTCAGCACAGTGCGCATTCTCACGCTGCCCAACTCCCGGTTCACGATCTTCTGGGAGATTCCGACGCTCAAGGTCATTCAGGGCCAGCGCTTCTACTCCGATGGCAGCCCGCTCGGTAGCGTGTTCAAGGTGAACCAAATTCAGTCGACGGGCACGCCGCGCATCGGCGAGGTCGCGGCGTTCTCGGACTACGGCTTCGTCGTGGCTTGGGACGAGGATGGAGTGGACGGTGCCGGCAAGGCCGTGCGCGTGCAGCGGTTCAAGGAGGACGCATCGCTGCTCGGCACGCCGATTACCGTCAACGCCGCGACGACGACCGGAGACCAGCAGCTGCCGGGGCTCGCGGTGCTCGACACCGACGAGTTCGTCGTGGCCTTCGCCGACGCGTCGGCCAGCAGCGTCGTGAAGACGCGCCGCTTCCTCCAGGACGGGAGCTTCGTGGGCGGCCAGCGGGAGCTGCGCGGGAACACCACCACGATTGGCGCACAGCTCGACGCGCGCGCCGCCACGAGCGCCATCACGGGGCGCAACGCGCTGGTGTTCGAGTCGCCCTACGGCGGAGACACGAGCGGCGAGATCCTGCTGCGCGTCGTGGATGCGACCGGTGTCGAGACCGCCGCGGAGGCCCGCCTGAACACGACGACGGCGGGAGCGCAGGTCGATCCGCGCGTCGTGGCGGTGGGCAGCGACAGCTGGGGCTTTACCGCAGTCTGGACCTCGGCCGGCCAGGACGGCAACCTCGACGGCATCGTCGGGCGCATCCTCGACAATGACGGCAAGCCCACGGGCGGCGAGTTCGTCGTCAATCAGGAGACGACGGGCAACCAACGGCACCCGGCGCTGGCGCGGCTCGGCAATCAGGTGCTCGCGGCGTGGACCGGGCCGGGGCCCTCGGGCACCGACGTGCGGGGTCGCCTCATCACGGCAGGGGACACGCTCGGAGCCGAGGCCTCGCTCAACGTCACGACCGCGGGCGATCAGGGCCGCGCCGCGCTCGCCGGCCTAGTCTCGGGGCAGGGCTTCGTCGTCGTCTACGAGTCCGCGGCTGCGACCGGCGCCGAGATTCGGATGCGCACCGTCTCGGCAGCGCTCGAGGCAGGCGTCGGCGACTCGCTGGTCGCGAGCAACGCCTTCGACTACACCGATCAGCGCGCACCCGCCGTCACGGTCGCGGCCACTGGGAAGCTACTCGTCTGCTGGGACGCGCTCACGACCGACGTCCAGGGAAGCTGGGACGTCCTATGTCGCGTCTTCAAGGCGGATCTCACGCCCGAGACCAACGACTTCCGGCCGCATGGGCTCATCAAGGGCTTTCAGCGGCACGCGCAGCTCAGCGCGCTCCCGGCGGGGAACTTCCTGATCGTGTGGGACACCGAGAACGTGGACACGACCGGAACGGCCGTCGAGCTCGCCCGCGTCGACGCGACCGGCAAACAGATCGGCCCGCGCGTGACCGTCAACCGCACCTGGACGCAGAACCAGAGCTCGCCGTTCATCACCCGCGCGACAGACACCTCGGTGCTCGTGGGCTGGGAGTCCGAGGGCCAGGACGGCGATCTGTCGGGCATCACCCTGCGTGTCCTACCCATACTTTAAGGAGTCAGATGAGTGTTCACATGACCGGTCAGTCCGTTGGTGCCACCGGGATGCGGCTACGTCACGGGCCCTCTGGCGCCGAGCTCGTCACGGCAGCGCCTGTCGACAACGGCGGCGACGGCTCGAGCTTCTCGCCGACCGACCTCTGCGCCGTCTCGCTGGGCGCCTGCGCATCCACGATCGTTCGCCTCTACGCCGCCCGCGCAGGGATCTCCTTGGCGGGCGTGCGGTTCGAGGTCGACAAGGAGATGTCGGCTGCGCCGCCCCGGCGCATCGCGCGCCTGACGGTGACCTACTGGTTCGACACGACGTGCGACGCGACCGACTTCACGAAGCTCGAGCGGGCGGCTCGCACGTGTCCCGTGCGGCTGACGCTCGGGCCGGACGTCGAGGTCGTCGAGCAGTTTCAGCGGGAGACAGCGGCGTAGCGCGCGGGTCGCTCAGGGCCACGCGCAGCGCACGCCAAGCCAATCGGCGTAGTTGGCGACGGTGCGGTATCGGTTGGCGGCGCGGCTGACCCAGCCGACGTTGTTGGCCGCGCCTCCGCGAAAGACGTAGTCCGCGCTGCTGCCATTCCAGACGATGCCGGTGGTCGGGGCGCCCTCGTAGTTCGAGTGCCACGGATCGGCCACCCACTCGATCGCGTTGCCAATGAGGTCGTAGACCCCCTGCGCGCTCTTGCCCAATGGGAACGACCGGACGGGTGCTGTGCGACCGAAGCCGTCGTGGCAATCGACCTCGGTGCAGTTGGCCTTCGCCGTGATCTCCGTCCAAGCATCGCCGCTGCAGGTCGTGAGCGCCGCGGCGTCGTTGAACTCGGAGGGGCAGTCGTCACCCCAGGGGAACCGGTACGCCTTGGCGCTCCGGGCGGCGTACTCCCACTCCGCCTCCGACGGGAGGCGCCGCCCCGACCACTGGCACGCCCCACGCGCCTCTTCCCAGGTCAGGCCAATCACGGGATGGTTGGCGCAGGAGTTCGTGGCAGTGCCATAGGCCGTGTCCTGGCAGTCCGACGGGATCGTGACCGGGTGACCCAGCGCCTCCTGGTGCGTCTTCCACTCGGCCCACGTGACCTCCGCCGCGTCCAGGTAGAAGGCCGACATCAAGACCTTGTGCTGCGGCCACTCGCTGTCGAAGCCTTCAGGGACCGGCAGCTGCGGGCTCCCCATCATGAAGCTCCCGGCAGGGATTAGCACCATCCCCGGCGGCGCCGATTTGCACTGCCCCGCCGCGTCGCAGGGCAGCGCCGGCGCGCACACGCCACAGACACCGCCACAGCCGTTCGGGCCGCACTTCCGCCCGGCGCATTGCGGCTTGCATCCGCCGAGGTCGGTCGTGACCGGCGGGACGTCCGTGACGTTCGCGACGTCCGCGATGTCGATCAGGACGAGGTCCTTGGGTGGCGTGACCACGTCCTTGGCGTTGCCCGGGGACGCCGAGCCCTTCCGCACGCACTCGCGCTTCACGAGGTCGCAGGCGTAGCCCAGGATGCAATCCTCATCCGTGGCGCACCCGAATCGGTAGTCCGAGACGAGGTCACGGTGACAGCCGCTGGCCCAGAAGAGCACAGCAGCGACTGTTAGTGCGTAGTGGCGGGCTGGGTCGAGGTGGGTCATCGGGGCCGGACTATAGCCTGTGCCACGGCCGGTCAACAGGTCCCGCGACGTGACGATCGGGTTGCCCCGAACGGTGCCTTGCGCCACACTGTGCGACGAACTCTCCGTGCGCCTGACACTCGCAACGAAGGACCGGCTCATGAGAATCGCCGTCGTTGGACTTCTTCTCGCCGCAGTCGCCTGTGGCACGGGCTCGGGAGGTCCCGCCGGGCCCTGCGGGCTTGCCGTCTCAGTCTGCGACCGTCGCGTGACGTGCGGACAGCTCACTGCATCCGAACGCGACGCCTGCGTCAGCGCATTCAGCGACCTCTGTGGCGCCAAGCTTTGCGCCGCTGGGCTCACCCCCACGGCGACTTCGAAGACGGCGTGCGCGACTGAGCTCGAGAAGGCGACCTGCGCGGAGATTGCGGCACGCGCAACGGGCGTGGTGTGTCCCAAGGTCGTCTGCGAGAAGCCTGCGCCAGGCGACGCATCACTGACTTCCAAGTACTACGGGGCCGCGACCGACGATGACCGCAAGGCGTGTACGTCGAACGGCGCCGCGGACACCATCGGAGGGACGGTCGCGACGCGGATCTTCTATGGCACGGGCATTACAGATGCCGACGTGGTCGCCGAGACCCGCGGATTGCAGCGCTACTACGCGCCGCTCGACCTCCGCTTCCATACCTCCACGGCGGCGACGTCGCTGTCGCTCACGACGCTCATGCGCGGCTCGCTCAACGAGTTGATGGCTGCGCTCAAGGCCGCGGGCATCGACACGTCCAAAGAGCCGCAGGGCGCGGAGCTTCAGAAAGCGCGCGAAGTCGTCGGCAATCTCGTATTCAAGGACCTGCGCGCGTTCATGGCCCAGCACGGCGGCGCAGGGACCGGCAAGGTCAACGTCGTGGTCGTTGGCGCGATCGCCGGGCCGGACATCGCGACGATTCTCCCGTCAGTCAAAGGCATCGCGGGTCTCGGCATGTCCCCCACGCTCTTGGACGTCGTCAAAGAGTCCGATCCGTTGGCTGACCTCTACGTGCTCTTTGGCCTGAACTCCACCTTCACGCCCACGTTGTTCGTTGGCCACACGCTCATCACGAGCGAGTTCGACCGCCCCGATGACGTCATCGCTCACGAGATGGGGCACGCGTTGGGTCTTGTGCATGCCCAGGACCCAACGAACTTCATGACGCCGGGCGCTGAGTCCGGGTGCAAGCCCGTCGTCACCGCCAGCCAGGCTCGCGCGATGAAGGACACCAAAGAGGTCGCGCTCGGCAACGACGAGAGCGTGCTGCACACGATTCCGGCCGTGCTGGACGCGCTCATCGCCCGCTGCATTACCGACTAGGCGGTCGTCTCGATGCGGTGGTCCTTCGTCTCGCGGAGCGCCAGGCTCCCGACGACCACCGTGATCAGGCAGACCGCGATGGGGTAGATGAGCCCCGTGTAGATGGCGCCGTCACCAAACGTGTCCTTGGCCCACGACGAGGCCGTCACCGCGGTGGCAATCAATGGGAGGAACCCGCCGAACCAGCCGTTGCCGAGGTGATAGGGCAACGACTTCGACGTGTAGCGAATCTGGGTCGGGAACAGCTCCACCAGGAACGCCGCAATGGGGCCATAGACCATACACACATACACCATCTGGAGCGAGAGCAGCGCGATCATGGCCGGCCAGTTCACCGTGGGCGCACTGAAGTACCGCAGTCCCATGAAGATGGGCACGTACGTGAGCGCGGCGAGCAGGCAGCCGCCGAGCATGAGTCGCTTGCGGCCGACGCGATCGGACCAGGAACCGAAGACGACGAACAGCGGCGTCGTGAGCGCCAGCGCGATCGACACCAGGATGTAGGCGGTCTTCCAGTCGAGCTTGAGCGTGCTCTGCAAGAA
>SXOX01000074.1 GCA_005776585.1 Pseudomonadota bacterium
CACGCCGTCGGTGCCCGACACGAGCACCGGCTCTTCATACCGGGCGCGATCCAGCGCAAAGAGCGACGCGAAGCCCCCGATGCCCGCCAGCACCTCGGGGCGATGGGCCGGGCGCGCCAGGTCCGCCAGGCCGTGCGCGAACTGCTCACCGGCGACGACGTCGACGCCCGCATCGCGGTAGCGCAGGGGGTCGAGGTCGGAAGCAGGGGGGTCGGCGGTGGCCATGACGTCTCCGTCGCAGGGGGCGCGACCATAGCGAAGCGAGGGCGGGGCGTCAACGCAAAGCGGTGGCCCCCGATCCAGCGGCACAGAACATCCGCTCGATAGCCGTTGACTGCCGATTTCGCGAGGCGTACCGTGCCCGGAGATCGCTTCTCGAGGAGGCAACTCGTGGCTCGTCGCGGACTCGGCTCGGTGCTTGGATTGGCTCGCGCTGCTTCCAGCGTTCTCTTGACGCCAAACGAACTCAATGGCTGACGTGTCGCAACGCGCCGACTTCGCCGACGGGAGCATCAGCCCTTCGGACTACGGGTGGCAGGTCGCCGCGGGGTAACCGCCCAGCGCATCACACGCTGGACGTCGCGGCAGCGCTTCCAGCATGCTAGTCTGAAGCCGTGTTGAACCCGACTCCTGCCGATCGTCTCTGTGACGCCACGGGCCACCCGTACTTTCTATGGGACTCAGAGATGACGTTGCGTGAGTTTGTCGATGCGCTCAGCGACCCCGATCCCGACGTCCGCGCGTATTACACCGGCAAGTTGATGCGTCAGGCGAAGCCAGACGACGTGTTCGAATTCGTCACCGCGCGGACGATTCGAGCTTTGTGGCCGCGATTGGAGCGCTACCTTGGCCAGAAGCGTGCGTTCTGGACGTGGATCTTCGACCGCTGGGAGAGCCAAGGACGTGTCTGGCGTTAGCCCGTCGGAGCTCGTCGCGCGAGTTCTCGTCAGCCTGAGCGGCATTGATCCGCATTGGACCCTCTCCGGCGGCGGCGCGTTGGTTTACGTTCACCTGGGCCACCGCACGACCAAGGATCTCGACTTGTTCTGGCACGGCTTCCGTGAACTCGGACGCTTGCCCGCCGAAGTCTTGCGACGACTCCACGACTCGGGGCTCACGGTGGTGGCTACCGAGACCAGCCCAGGCTTCGTTCGCTTGCGTGTGACCGACACTCGAGAGGTCGTTCTCATCGACCTGGTGGCAACACCCACCGAGGTCGTCGATGGTCCCGAACGCGCCGTCGTGGCGGGCCAGCCGCTCTGGGTGGACTCGCCGCACGAAATCCTCACGAACAAGCTCACAGCACTCCTGTCGCGCAGCGAGATCCGCGATCTCATCGACATTCGTGCGCTCGTCGACGCCGGGGGCGACCTGGAGCGCGCACTTCGCGACGCCCCGCGTAAGGATGGCGGCTTTTCGAACGCGACCCTCGCGTGGGTCCTCAACGGATTTCCCGTGCACGCCATCGCCCGTGGTGAGGGCCTAAGTGCTACACAAATCGACGCTATCGAGGCTTTTCGAGTCGAATTGGTCGATCGACTGACGCGGCTTGCGGCGCCGGAGTAGCGCGCGGTCGCCGCGCTCGCTCGCTACATCTTGGGATCGATGAGTCCGAGCTCGGACATCCGCAACACGAGGCTGCGCTTGCTGACGCGGAGCCTTCGCCACATGAGCTCCACGTTGCCATCGCAGTCGCGCTGACAGGCGATTAGCTCCTCGGCGCCGAGCGACTTGGCGCGGCGCAGGTCGGGATGATTGTCGACCAGCTCGTTGAGCGCGGGCCGCGAGATCCCGAGCCGCGACGCGGCAGGTCCCAGGCCCCAGCCGACGGCCTCGAGCGTGGAAAGAAGCTCGTCGGCCGGGATCTCCGAGGGCGAACGCACGCTCGTGCGGCGGGTCGGCGTCACGGCGGGCAGCTCCGTCGGAGGTGTGCTGATCGCAGTCGCTTCCGGGATGAGCCGCTCGAGCTCCGGGTCGTGCGTCCGGACGCGACCCGCGCTCACACCCGCAGACGCGATCCAGCGCGCCACGTTGCGGAGCTGTCGCACGTTGCCAGGCCACGCGTAGCGCACCAGTCGGCCGACGGCGTCAGCGGCGAGCCAGTGGCGCCCGCGCGGATCCTGGACCGTCATCAGGTCCGTCCGGCCGAGCGCGCCGAGCTCCTCGCGCAGAAAGTGAAACAAGAGACGGCCGACATCCTCACGGCGCGCGCGCAGCGGCGGCAGACGTAGCTCGTGGTTTGCGATGCGGTAGAGCAACGGCGCACGAAAGCGGCCATCGGCGACGGCGGCGTCGAGGTCCATGTCGGTCGCCGCCAGGAAGCGGACGTCCACCTTCCGGAGCCGCTCGGCCCCGACCTGCTGCACCTCGCCGGTCTCCAGTGCGCGTAGCAAGAGCACCTGGACGTCCGACGGCGCGTCACCAATCTCGTCGAGGAAGAGCGTCCCGCCATCGGCTCGGGAGAAGTACCCCTGATGGTCGCCCCGCGCGCCGCTGTAGGCGCCTGCGGTGTGACCGAAGAGCTCGGACGCCGCCAACGTCGCGGGGATGGCCGCCATGTTGACCACGATGTAAGGGCGCGCCTGACGGGTACTCGCCTGGTGGATGGCGCGTGCGACCAGCTCCTTGCCGCTGCCGGTCTCGCCGCGGATGAGGACGGGCGCGGTGCCGCGCGCGACCTGCTCGATCTGGGTGCGCAGCCCGACGATCGCGTCGCTGTGACCGATGAGCCCGTGCTGCGGTGGCCGCGCCTGGCGATCGGGTCGCTGCCGATGCACGAGAAGCACGACGCTCGCCGAGAGCTCCAAGACGACCCCCTGCTCGAGGGCCGCGACCGGCACGCGCGCCGAGCCGGTGACGGGCTCGCCGTCGACGCTCACCGTCGTCGTCGTGTCGTCGCAGGAGACGACCAGCACGCTGCCGTCGCGCATGAGGCGCACCGGCTGACGGCTGATGAACGGGCTGCCGAGCGGCCTCCCCGACGACGCGTGCGGCGCGAAGAAGCCCGGCTCGTGCCGCGAGAGGGACACGGGGCGGCCCGGCTGGTCCAGCTCCGGGACGTCCGCCCGCGCGCCGACCTGAGCGAAGTCGTGGTGATAGACGACCGTCAGCGTGGGTACGGCGCGGTCGTCGTTCTCGTCGTCGTCGAGCTGAATGCGATGCGTACCGCTGGGATCGATCATGGGACTCGCCACAACGCGCACGATAGCCAGGGCACGCGAGAGCCGTCAATCGACGGAGCGCTACGGTTCGCTACGGTAGGTACGGTCGCGGTCTGGGGCCCCGGCGCATGACCAAGGCCTTTGAGTACGCCGATCTGGCCCTTGCCGCAGGGCTGGCACGCGCCGTGCTTTGTGTTTTGGCACGCGGCGAGTCGCCGCCCGAACACACACACAGGAGACACCATGCGCAACCACACCACGACGTCCTTGAACCTCATCACCTTCGCCGCCACCAGCCTGGTCGTTGGACTCAGCGCCACCGCGAGCGCAGCACCCTTGGCCGCCAGCGTCGCGTCGGCACCGCTCAACCTGCTCGGCATCCTCGTGGGCGTGCTCATCATGGGCCTCGCCATCGCGGTCCTCGTGCGTAGCTTCGGCTCCAAGGGCCACGGAATGTACGTCGATCCGACCGAGGCCCTCCGTGAGAGCGTTCGCGCTCAGGTGGCGCGGTCGATGACGACCGGCGACCGCTCGATGGTCTCTGACCTCATCGACGCCTTCGTCGAGGTCAAGACCGAGGAGGAGCGCCGCATCGTGGTCCAGGGCCTGCGCGAGATCTCGGGTCGCTACTTCGGCGCCGACGCGACTGCATGGCGCGCCTGGTGGGCCCGCGAGTGCCGTCAGGGCACCTGCCCGGTGTCGCACGTCGCGCCCCGCGCCAAGGACTCGATGCTCCTGCCGGTGGGCTGAGCGGTGGCGCCCGCGACACTACTGCTGGCTTGCGGGAGCCGCGGCGCTCAATCCGAGGACGCCCACAGACTGCGCGTGCTCGGTCGCCGCAGTGAGCGCCCGTTGCGCCACCAAGTCCCGCTGCTCTGCGCGGTCCCACCGATAGAACAGACGTTCCGCCAAGAAATCGTGCAGTGCCCGCTTTCCCGACCGGGGCAGCGCCGCGCCGACGCCCTTCGCCACTGGGAAGATCGCCGGCTTCGCCGCGGTCCACCGGTCCATCGACCGCTTCTCCTTCGCCAGGTTCGTCGCTGCCGCCGTCGCCTCCGCCTGCGCCAGGCTCAACTTCGCCAGCGCGCGGCTCTGCACGTCCAGCTTCGCCTTTTGCGCGGCCGCGTGGGAGAGACCTGCGACCCTTGGACCCGCCTTCGCTCCCGCCCGCGGTCCTGGCCGCGCAACCTTCTGGCCCTCGAGCCCATCGGGATCGACGGTGTTCGCTGGGTCATTGTCCACATACGCGTACGCGCTCGTGGCCTCACCCACACGGGCTGCGGCCTCGGGCAGCGCCACCGCGAACTGCGGGTCGATGCTCGTCCATCGGCCGAGCTCCGTGTCGAGAAAGCGGTGCCGGAAGTGCGTGAGGCCCGACGCGTCACGCTCCTGCCCGGTGAAGCCGTACTCGTCGACGAAGCCGGTTCCGCCGAGGCGCTCGGTGCCGAAGGGGTAGAAGCCTCGCGCGCCGACGACGACGCCGTCTCGTGTGGCCAGCGTGGCGCTCCCGAGGTGGTCATGGTGCAGGAACGTCGGCTTCTCGGGCGACTCGAGGAGCATGCGGCGCGCGGCCGATTGCAGCAGCGTGCCGGCCGCCGTCACGTCGGGCTCGCTCAGCGTGACGAGCTTGGCCTCGCTGGCCCACGCGGCCCACGCGTCCGCCGCGCGGATGAGCCCATCCGGTGCAGCCACGGGCGCGATGTCCGAGTAGACCGTCGCCGCAAACTCAGGGTCATCGAGTCGCGCGACGCGCTCCTGCCCGGCGCGGACATATACCGACGCGATGCCGTCCCGGACGACGAAGTCCGCCCCCAGGAAGTGCGTCTCGCTGTCGCCTTCCCGCTTGGCGACGCGCTCCTCGCCGCTCCCGTAGGCCGAGAGCGACGCCGGAGTCGATAGGCGCCCGAGGAAGTCCCACGCGATCTCCACGCCTCCCCGCGAGACCACCTGGCCGGCCGCGTCGTAGGTCAGCGTCAGGTCTCCAGCCTGCGTCACGGCGTTGGGGCGTGCCGAGTCGTAGGTGTAGCTGCCCTGGTGCTCGGGGCTCGTCGCGCCCGCCAACGACGTGCGTTGCGTGATGTTGTCGAGGGTGTCAAACGCGTAGCTCAGGACCTCCGCGCTGGCCTTGGGTCCCAATGTGGCCGATGTTAGGCGATACCAGGCGTCGCTGCCGAAGCTCGCCGTGGCATCCCGCGCCGCCGCGGGAGACGCCGTCAGGTCAGCCACGCTCGTGAGGTGCCCCACGCGGTTGCGCGCATAGCCGAAGCCCTGAAGGATCGTTGCTCCGAGCGCGGTGGTCGACGACGCCGGACGCATCACCGTGTCATGGGTCGTCGTGGTCACCGTGCCATCCGCGTGCGTGCGCGTGGACCTCTGGCCCCGCTCGTCGTACGCCTGCTTCAGGCCAACCGCCGGCACGGCCACGACGCGGGAGGCGCCGTCGTGCTCGCGGGTGACGACCTGGCCGTTGGGATAGGTGACCGAGACCTCGCGATCGGCGTTGTCGTACGCGAACGTCGTGCTGTAGGTCACGCCCGCGATCCTCTGAGCGCGCTGAGCCGGGCGCCCGCGCACGTCGTAGCCCAGGTGCAGGGCGCCAGGCTGCGTGTCCCCGAGCGCTACTTGCGGCCACGTGGTCGCCACGAGGCGTCCCTCCGGGTTGGAGCAGAGCGCCGCGTCGCAGTCGCCCGCCGCGTCGTAGCGGAAGGTGAGCCTGGTGCCCGCCTCGTTGGCCGCGTCCCAGCGCGCCGTCGGTCGATTGAGCCCATCGTAGGTCGTCTTGGTCACCACGCCGCGTGCGTCGGTCGCGGTGACGACGTTGCCGGCGTCGTCGTACTCGCGCGTGTGCGGCGCGCTCATGTTGGGATCGGTCACCCGCACGACCCGCCCGAGCCGGTCGGTCTCCTGGATCTTCGCGTGGCCGGCCGCGTCGGTCGTCCCGTGAAAGTAGCCGAGCGCGTCCCACGCGAAGAGCGTCGGGATGGCGACCCCGGGCGTGAGCTGACGCTCGACCCGTACGACGCGATCGAGGCCATCGACGACGGTGACCGTCGGCGTGCCGTGATGCGGGCTCCCGGCGTCGAGGTCCTCCTCGTCCCAGCGCTCGGTGACGAGCGGCCGGTAGCGCAGCTCCATCGTGGACGCCGTCCCGAACTGGTCTTGATCGGGCAGCGTCGTCATTGTCAGGCGATGGACGGCGTCGTAGCGTCGGGTCGTGTAGCGCACGCCAGCCGGCGGTGCCGCATCGCAGGCGGCCGCGCCGAGGCTGGGCTGGTACTCGCGGACGACGGCGCCCCTCGCGTTGAACACCTGGAAGCCGCTGACCTGAAAGCTCGTGTCTGAGATGCGCACGCGGGTCTGATACGTGCGCCCGCGCCCGTCGAGGCAGAGCACCGACTCTAGGTCCATCGGACCGCCGACCTTCGAGCGGCTCGTGGTGACGATGCGCGTGCTCGGCTTGCCCAGCACGTAGGCGTACGCCTCGGTGGGCGACGCGACCGAGTCTCCGCCCGGCCTGACCGTCGCGGCCAGGCGCCCGAACTCGTCGTAGCTCGTGAACGTGCTACGGCGCGGCGAGACCGCCTTGCCGCCAACGACGCGCATCCACTCGGTGCTCTCCGACGGCCGGTCGAAGAGGGGCTCGTATTGGATCTCCTGCCGTAGCGCGTAGGGGCCCGACGCATCCGTGTTGAACAGCTCCGTCGCCACGATTCGGAGCCCGTCGGCGTCGAAGGTGTCGCTCCGCCGGTGAGCCTGCCCGCCGGGCTCGCCCAGGGGATCCAGAGACTCGACGACGTTGCCGTGGGCATCGAACTTCGAGCGCGTGGTCTCGACGAACGCCGTATCGCTCTTGCGCGTCGAGACCCGCGAGACGTTGCCCAGGGTGAGCTTGCCCTCGGCGAGCCCCACGAACGCGTCGCCGTCATAGAAAGTGACCTGCTCGGTGAACGTCTTGGCTCCCAGCTTGGCGTACGTCTTGACGCGCACCGGCATGCGCAGCCTCCACAGGCCCGCGTTCGCCGAGGGCTGAGCGTAGGCCGTTTTCGTCATTCGCTCGTCGCCCAGGCACGTCGCCCCACAGGGACCGCCATGCTCGAACGCACCGGCGGGAGCCTTGGCGGAGCACGCCATGCACGCGCCGCCGCCCGAGCTGACGACGCCATCCTCGGTGTGCAGCGTCACGTTGCCGTAGCCGTCGTAGGTAAAGGCCTCGTGGGTCACGATCCACTCCGCCTCGGCCGTGCCCTCCTTGAGCTTCTCGCGCGTCTCGGTCTTGCATACGTACCGGATGGGCAACGCCGTCTGCGCGGGCACCTCGGCGAGGGGACAATCCGCGTAGGTGTGCGTCTCCTCGCGGATGGTCCGGGTGTCCGACCGCAGCTCACGCCCGAGCAAGAGCCCCTTGCGATAGCGATCCGTGGCACCGACGTCGTAGACCTCGGTCGTGTGCCCCGACTCCTGCGTCGCGTCGCCCACCTCGATGGAGTCCACGCGCGCATAGCCTCGGTACTGCTTGTCCACGCCG
>SXOX01000010.1 GCA_005776585.1 Pseudomonadota bacterium
GCGCCCGCGGCGCCGGCGGTCCAGCCCGAGCCCAAGCCCGCGGTGGCCGCAACCGCACCGCGCCCCATTCGAGACGCAGACGGACCAACCGTGGAGCGGCGCGTGGCGCGCGGCATCGAGATCACGAGCGCGATCGTCATAACGCCGCCAGTGGCGCCGATCGCGGCACAGGCGACTGAGCCTGGGCCGCCCGTCGCCGGTGCCGGCAAAGTGGCCGCCCGCCAGGTCACGCCGCCCAAGACGCCGACTGCGCCCGTGACCGCGCCGCCCGTTCAGCCGCAGCCACCGCCGGTCGTCGGAACGACGCCCCCGCCCGTGACGCAGCCGGTCGCAAGAAAGGTGCGCGTCGAGACCTTGGATGGTGGCACCGTCGACTCCAAGGTCGGTGGTCCCAAGCCCAAGGCCGAGACGCCGGCGCCACCGGTGGACCCCACGAAGAAGCCCAAGGTCGAGGTCCTCAAGGACTAGACGTCCACGCAAACGGCCCGATGGCCGCGCGAGGGCACAGTGGACTCAGGTCCCCGCCAGGATGGTGGAAAGCTAGGGCTTCATACAGCGAAAGCCAAGGCCGCCGAAGTGGTGCGTCGGCGCGTCGGTGATGCGGAGGCCAACACCCGGGGCGTCCGTGCTCCAGCTCCCGCCGCGTATCACGCGCTCGGAGCCGCTCTCCGTGCTCGTCCACTCCAGCAGGTTACCGCCCAGATCGCAGAGCCCGGCGCGGTTGCGATCACCGGGCTTCTCGCAGGCCACCCAGGTCGAGTCTCGTCCGCAGCCGTCGCCGCGCTCGCTCATGACCGTGGTTGCGCACGTCGGCGCCTTACGGCCCCAGGGGTACTTCGTCTTGCCACCGTTGGTGAACGCCGCCATCCACTCGGCGTCGGTCGGCAGACGCGACCCGGCCCACGTGCAGTAGGCGTCGGCCTGGACCCAGTCGACGAAGTTGACGGGGTGTCCACCGCGGTCGGTCTTGTCGAAGTTGTAGTATTTGCCGGTGCCGTCTGGCTTGGTGCACTTCCCGGCGTCCACGCAGCGCCGGTACTCGTCCACCGTCACCTCGGTCCGAGCCAGCTCCGGAGGCGGCGCCGGTTCGCCACCCCACGTCTCGTCCGAAGCGATGACCGTCGCGCCACCGACCAACAGCACGCCAAGTGACCACAATCTACAGTACATTGTCATTTCCTCCACGTGAATTGCGCCCGCATCATGCACGAGTGGCACGCGCCTGCCCACGTGATTGATCGACGGGCACCCCGGGTGTTACGGTGCCGGCGTGCGTCGCTGCCTCGTCGTTGCTCTCGCCGTCCTCGCCTCTGCGTGCGCCAACGCGCCAGCGGCGGACCCGGATCACGCTATGGAGCGCACGACGGCAGACCGGCTCGCGACGGTCACCGGGGCGGTGACCTGTGACGCGCACCTCGAGCGCTACCCGGTCAACGGGCCCCACAACGGCGGCTGGGACCCGAACGCGCTGACCTACGCCTGCTCGCCGCACCCCGCGAACGCGAAGGACAACACCGACTTCATTGGCGGTCAGCACTACGGCAACGACATCTTCGGCGCCAAGGGCACGCCGCTGGTGGCGTGTGTGACCGGCACCATCACCAACATCTCGACGACGTCGATCGGTGGCAATAACGTGTCCATCAAGGACTCGTGCGGATGGTATTACTACTACGCGCACCTGACGGCGTTCGATCCCGGCATCTTCGTTGGCAAGAGCGTCAAAGCGGGGGATCCGCTCGGGACGATGGGCAACACGGGCAACGCGAGCGGCACCTCGTGGCACCTGCACTTCTCCATCTTTCCAGGCGTCTATGAGAAGGGCATCGACCCGTTCCCGCTGCTGCAGGGGGTCGAC
Source organism: Pseudomonadota bacterium (assembly GCA_005776585.1). Classification (GTDB taxonomy): domain Bacteria; phylum Myxococcota_A; class UBA9042; genus SXOX01. The sequence goes on from SXOX01000010.1 coordinate 1,859, forward strand.
GCGGGCGCCTGCGGCGGTGGCGGCACGCCGACCCCCACGGGGCCCAAGATCGCGATCTGGTCGACGACCTCGCCCGGGGACTCGCGCCCGGAGGGTACATCCAAGGGCATCGCCGACGCGCGGGAGGGCGACACGTTCACGACCGACCTCTACGTCGAGAATCAGCCCGGAGGGAAGAACACTTCCGACTACGTCAAGCTCGGCTACTGGTTGGAGTCTCCGTGGCTCGAGCTTGTCACGTTTACCATCGAGAGCGACTGGCCGCACAAGGACAAGAAGACGTTCGCCAAGAACGACTCCGATGGCGCCCCGGACAACCCGCCCAAGGCCGGGCCGCCGCCCAACGGCGTCTTCAACCTGTACGCGATGGCCGCAGGGGAGACCAAGCGCGTGCGGCTCACGGTGCGGGCGGTGAAGTACAGCCTCGGCGAGGTCGACCATCCCGACGTGCGCGCCTGGATCAAGCACGTGGGCGACTACTACGGCGAGCAGGATGGCTGGGACGATCCGGTCGAGGTCAACAAGGCCGGCTCGCTCCTCAGAACCTATGTACAACATGATGTGTACGGCAAGAACCACTGGGAGTGGCAGGCGACGTTGCCCGAGACCGAGGGCTGGAGCATCGGAAACGGCGTCTCGGAGCTCTCGGTCAACACCGTGGACCACTGCCTCGCCATTCACCAGGCCGGGCAGGACCCGTACGTCGTCTCTCCGGAGCTCTCGGCGGATGCGGCAGCGCTCAAGGGCCTGACCGCGCGGATTCGCCACTATGCGGGCACCAAGGGTGCGCGCCTGTACTTCGTGACGAAGGACGAGCCACAGTGGGACGAGGCCAAGGCCGTGCCCTTCGAGGTGCCGGGGGACTCCAAGTGGCACGACGTGTCGGTGAGCTTTGCGTCTCATCCCAAGTGGAAAGGCACCGTCACGCAGCTCCGGCTCGACCCGAGCAGCGCCGGCGATGGCTGGTACGACGTCGACTGGATGCGCCTCGTGCCGGATGCGGGCAAGACGACGGGCGACCAGGACGGGGACACGGCGCTCGCGAGCGTCGACTGCAACGACGCGGACGCGGCGATCCACCCGGGAGCGAGCGAGTCCTGCAACAAGAAGGACGACGACTGCGACGGCCAGACCGACGAGAGCGCGCCCAACTGCACCAACGGCTGCGAGGCGGCGGGCGCCGAGGTGTGCGGCAACACGAAGGACGACGACTGCGACGGTCAGACCGACGAGGGCTGCCAGGGCTGCGTGCCCGCGGGGCCCGAGGTCTGCGGCGATGGCAAAGACCAGAACTGCAACGGCGCCATTGATGAGGGCTGCGGTACGCCGTGCACGAACTCGCCGGAGACGTGCAACGGCAAAGACGACGACTGCGACGGCAAGGTCGACGAGGACTTCCTGGTCGGCGCCACATGCACCGTGGGCGCGGGCGCCTGCGCCTCCATCGGGCTCGTCACGTGCGACGGGGACGGCAACGCCGCGTGCAGCGTCAAGGCCATGCCTCCGACCGACGAGAAGTGCAACCACAAGGACGACGACTGCGACGGTGACACCGACGAGGGCTTCACCGTAGGCAAGGCGTGTCAGGTCGCGACCGGCTCGTGCACCACCTACGGGAAGGAGCGCTGCATGGCCGATGGCAGCGGGACCGAGTGCGACGCGGCCAAGGTCGTGCTCGGCGCCGAGGCGTGCAACGGTGTCGACGACAACTGCGACGGCGTGACCGACGAGGGCTTCGAGACCGGGAAGGCGTGCGTGCTCGGCGAGGGGAAGTGCGAGGCCAAAGGCTACGTGCAATGCGACGGGCTCGGGAAGTCGGCGTGCAAGGTCGCGATCCCCAAGGGCGAGGTCGAGCGCTGCGACGGCCAGGACAACGACTGCGACGGTCAGGTCGACGAGGGCTTCCCGCTGGGCGAAGGCTGCTCGAAGCTGGTCGACGGCTGCGCGCGCATCGGGATCTTCGTGTGCGACGCCACGGGCCTGGGCACGGTCTGCGAGCTCAAGCCGTTCGATCCCAAGGATGGCTGCTCCGACGACAAGCCGGACAGCGATGCGGTCGCAGGACCCGTTCTCGGCCCGGTCGAGGTCAGTGGCGGCGGTGACGCGCACGGCGACGCCACGAGCGGGCTCACGGGCGGGCGCGGCTCGGGGAGCGGCTGCGCGGCCGGCACGCGACGAGCCCCTGGCGCGCTTTGGGCGGGCGCACTGCTGGTCCTGCTGCTGACGCTCCGTCGCCGCCAGCGCGCATGAGCCTGCTCGAACGGCAGCGCAAGCACGTCCTGGCCACGTGGTCGGCACAGTCCAAGGCGGCACACGTCAGCATCGCCGGCGGCTCCGGCGCCACCTTCCGTGACCACGATGGCCGTCCGTGGCTCGACTTCGAGAGCCAGGTCTTCAACTGCAACGCCGGCCATGGGGAGCGCCGCATCACCGACGCGATGGCGCGTCAGGCCGCGGAGCTCGGCTGCGCCCACCCGAACGCGGTGTTCGAGGCCAAGGCCGCCCTCGGGGAAGCACTCGCGCGGATCACACCGCCCGGCATCGAGAAGTTCCTGCTGTGCCTCTCGGGAGCGGAGGCCAACGAGAACGCGCTCAAGATCGCGCGGCTCGTCACGGGACGCTCGAAGGTCATCGCCCGTTGGCGGAGCTACCACGGCGCGTCGATGGGGGCCTTGTCGCTCACGGGCGATCCGCGCCGCCTTCCGACGGAGCCCGGCCTCTGGGGCGTGGTGCGGGCAGAGGACCCGTACTGCTATCGCTGCCCGTTCGGGCTCGAGCGGCCGACCTGCCAGACGCGCTGCGCGACGCACCTCGAGCGCCTCATCGAGATGGAGGGACCCGATCAGATCGCGGCCATCTTCCTCGAGGGCGTCACGGGCGCCAATGGCGGTTTCGTCCCGCCTCCGGACTACTGGCCCACGGTGCGTGCGCTCTGCGAGCGGTACGGCATCCTGCTCGTGGCCGACGAGGTGTTCACCGGCTTCGGACGCACCGGCCGCTGGTTTGCCGTCGATCACTGGGACGTCGCACCCGACCTCATCACGATGGCCAAGGGGCTCACGAGCGGCTACGCCCCGCTCGGCGCCGTGGGCGTGTCGGCCCAGGTCGCCGCGCACTTCGACGACGAGACGCTCTGGTGCGGCCTGACGACGCACGGGCACCCGGTGTCGTGCGCCGCGGCGCTCGCCACCATCGGCGTCTACGAGGAGGACGGGCTCGTGGCGCGCTCGGCCCAACTCGGGGTGCACCTCCAGGAGCGGCTCCAGGCCCTGCGCGCGCGCCATCCGAACGTCATCGGGGACGCCCGCGGCCTCGGGCTGTTCGGTACGCTGGAGCTGCTCTCGGACCGAGAACGGCAGTCGCCGCTCGTCGGCTTCAACCAGGCTCCGACACCCGGTTCACCTGCGGCGCGCCTCAAGTCGGCCTTGTCCGCGCGGGGGCTTCACATCCTGCTCCGTTGGAGTTACTTGTTCATCGCCCCGCCCTTGTGCATCACGGACGCCGAGCTGGATCACGGGCTCGACGCCATCGACGCGGCCCTGGACGAGGTCTTCGGTTAGGAGAGTCACCATGTCGGCACCCACGAGCAAGAAGATCTTCCCGGACGCTACGGCAGCGCTCTTCGACGTCTTCGACGGCGCGCGCGTCATGTCCGGTGGCTTCGGCCTCTGCGGCAACGCCGAGCACTGCATTCGCGCGCTGGTCGAGCGCGGCACCCGTAACCTCACGATCATCTCGAACAACTGCGGCAACGCCGGCAAGGGCCTCGCCGCGCTGCTCCAGACCGGGCAGGTGCGCAAGGTCATCGGCTCGTTCATCGGCGGCAATCCGGACCTCCAGGAGCGCATGCTCAAGGGCGACGTCGAGGTCGAGCTCGTTCCGCAGGACGGGATCGGAACCACCGGCAGAACACCGCGAAGGCGCTCAACCAACGCCGAATCTGGCGGTGCCGCCACGGCCGCCCCTGGCAGGCTGCGGGCCAGGCGCTCAATCTGCACCTGGCCACCCCGCC
>SXOX01000075.1 GCA_005776585.1 Pseudomonadota bacterium
AGAACCCGTCGTTCGAGGTGAACTCGGCGCTGCTCTCGCGGATGCGCGTCGTCAAGCTCGGACGGCTCGAGCCCGCGGCGATCGTCACGCTGCTCGAGCGTGCGCTCGTGTCGCCGGTCGGCCTGGCGGGGCAGTGCGTCGCGGACGCCGCCGCACTATTGCGTATCGCCGACTACGCCGACGGCGACGCCCGGCGCGCCCTGAACCTGCTGGAGGCGGCCGCGGCGGATGCGACCGACGGTGAGAGCATCGACGTCGCGCGCGTCGACCGAGTGCGGGGCGAGGCGCGTGTCCAGCACGACCGCGCCGGAGATCAGCACTACGACGTCGTCAGCGCGCTCATCAAGAGCCTACGCGGCAGCGACCCCGACGCGGCGCTCTATTGGACGGCGCGGCTGCTGGAGGGCGGCGACGATCCCAAGTTCCTGTTCCGGCGGCTCATCATCTTCGCGGCCGAGGACGTGTCGAACGCCGATCCGCGCGCCCTGCCACTCACGGTCGCGGCGGCGGAGGGCTTCGAGCGCGTCGGGATGCCCGAGGGTCAGCTCCTCCTGGCGCACGCCGTGACGTTCCTGGCCACGTGCCCCAAGTCCAACCGGAGCTACGTCGGGCTCAAGGCCGCGCTCGCCGCGGTGCGCGCGCACGGGTCGCTCGAGGTGCCGGTGCACCTGCGGAACGCGCCGACCGGGCTCATGGCCAACCTGGGGTACGGCCAAGGCTATCAGTACCCGCACAACTACGGCGGCTACGTGGACGCGCAGTACCTTCCCGACGCGCTCGCTGGCGCCCGCTTCTATGACCCGACGCCCAACGGCTACGAGGCCCGCATCGCCGAGTGGCTGGCGCAGGTGCGCAAGAAGTGAGCGCGGCCGGCCTGGACCTCGCGGAGCTCGAGCGGGTACGGGCCGCCATGGAGACCGACGCACGGCGCCGCGTGGACCCGATCCACGCCGTCCCCGAGGGCTCGCCCCTCGACCGAGAGCTGGCCGCGTTCGTGTGCGCAGGGTTGGCGTTCGGGAACGTGCAGGCCATCCAACGCAGCGTACGTGCCACCGTGGACGCGCTCGCGGCGGGAGCGGCGCTTCCGTTCGCCGTCCATCGCTGGGTCCGCGGTCCGGACATCGAGCACGTCGCCGGACGCATCCGCGAGCTCCAGGCGCGCCACGGCTCGCTCGGTCGGGCCTATCTCGAGGGCTACGCGCCAGGCGATCCGCGCGGCTCCACCTCGCGGTGGATTCGAGCGCTCGCGCAGGGCGTCCCCGCGACGCGCGGCACCACGGCGCTGCTCACCGACCCCGCCCGAGGCAGCGCCTGCAAGCGCCTGTGCCTGTTTCTGAGGTGGATGGTGCGCCGCGACTTCCCGGATCTCGGCCTATGGCCGGAGATTGCGCCGAGCGACCTGCGGGCCCCGCTCGATGTCCACGTCATCGCCTTCGCGCGACGTGCCGGTCTGACGCGCCGCGGCACGGCGGACTGGCGCATGGCCGAGGAGGTCACCGCCGCCTTTGCGCGACACTGGCCCGAGGACCCGCTCCGCTACGACTTCGCCATCAGCCACTGGGGCATGGTGCACGGCTGGCGCAAAGACCTGTCGTGAGTAAGGCAAAAGCGCGTTATGCTCCGACGGCTGGAGGTTCCCTGTGCGCACCGCTCTCACGCTGTTCTTGACCCTCCTCGTGGGCCCAACGGTTCTCGCGGCACCGCCCGCCGTCCCGCGCGTCGCGATCGTCGTGACGCCAAAAAGCGCGCGCGATCAGGCGCACGTCGCCGAGCTCGAGAAGCTGCTCGTCGCCTCATTGGAGCGCACGGGGCACCGGCGGGTCTACTTCGTCGAGCCGTTCGACGCCGAGTGCCCCGTGGACACGGCGGCCAAGCTCGAGGCTGCGCGCAAGCTGAGCATCGCCGATCCGGAGCGGCGCCGCACCAAGGAGACAGAGACGGCGTACTTTGACGCGCTACTCCGCGCGAAGGCCTGCCTGGCCGAGATCCCCGGCCGGGATCTCGCAGAGATGCACGTGGGCATGGCCCTCGGTGCGTTTGTCTCCAAGAACGCCGCGGTGACTGACGCCATGCTTCTTGCGGCGATCGGCCTCAACCCGGAGCTGAGCGAGCGTGAGGTGCCTGGCGAGCTCGTCCCGGCCTTCCGCCTCGTCGCGGCCACGGTGCAGCGCGCGCCGATGACACGCCTCTCGCTGCGCACCACGCCGCCGGGAGCCACCGTGCTGCTGGGCGACCGGGTCGTCGGCACCACGCCGCTCGAGCTCAAGGACGTGCCGGCCGTTCCGACCGTCGTGCGGCTGCGCCGCGACGGCTTCTACTCTGCGGGCTCGCTAATGACCCCGAGCGCGGGCAACGCGCGCGCAATATCCACAGTAAACACGACGCTCAAGCCGCTCCCCGGCCGCGCCCGCTTCGAGACGTGGATGGCCACGCTGCTCTCGGCCAAGGCCTCGGACGCGGAGCGCACGGAGGCCTCGGATCGACTCGCGAGTATCTTTGGCGCCGACCACATCGTGCTGCTGTCGGCGACCAAGGTGACCGCCAAGGGTCGCTCGGAGTACGTATTGAGCGGCACTGTGGCCCGCTCGGGGGTCGCCCCGCGGGCGATCACGACGACGCTGCCGTTGGACGCCACGCTCCTCGACAATGCCAAGGCGCTCGTGCGCGATTGGCTGCCTCCACCCGCAGCGCCCCCCGCGGAGAAGAAGTCGGACGCGACGCGTGGCCCTCAGCCCGCGCCACCGCCCGAGATTGCCCCTACGCCATCACCTTGAGATCGAAGGTCACGCGCGCCGGATCGCCGACGCCGAGCCCGAGAGCCTCGGCGCGCTTGAGGAACAGCCCGGTCGGGTGACGCGTCGCGAGCGGCGGCTTGCCGTGCTTCTTGCGTAGCTCCTCGATGACCTTCCAGCCCCACGCGTCGATCGCGACCGGGTCCGTGGCTGCATAGATGCGGTTGTGGAGGACCTTGTGCTTGGAGTCCATGGGGCCGCCGTCGTAGAGCACCTTGAGCCCATCGCAGACGACCACGCGGACCTTGTCCTTGATCTTGGGGTGGTCGTAGATGTCGGCGACTTGTGGGTTGCAGTCGTGCGTGTGGAAGTCGTGCGGGTTGTTGATGTTGCCGTGCGTCATGCTCTTCATGCCGACGGTGATGCCCGCGAGGTTGTGGTCCTTGATGACCGGCGCCGAGATGATCGCCGTGCACAGCTTGAGCGCGTTGGCGTAGTGGCTCGTGCCCGACGCGTGCTTGGCGGCCTGCGTCTCGTAGCCCTGAAAGCCCTGATCGGTCAGCTTGTCCTTGCCTCCCAGATGCCGCACGAGAGGCCCCTTCGCCGGATCCTCGTTGAGGGCAAAGCCAGACTTGGCCTGCTCCATCTTGGACGGGTACTGCTCGTAGAGGATGATGCGCCCGTTGGGCACGCCGACGGCCTGCAGTCCCTTGACGATGGCCCGGACCATCGCGGGGCTCGTGGAGATCCCCGGCGCGGCGAGGCAGTTGAGCTTGATGCCCACCGTGTCGTTCGGGCTGACGAGCTCTCGCCAGGCCTGCGCGAGCGTGGACTTGCCGGTGAGCCGGAGGATGGCCTCATGGGTCATCTTCTCGACGAGCGCGCCGTCTTCGCGACTCATGGACTGCATCGCGTTGGGATGCTCGACCGCGACGACGCGCCCTCGGCCGGTCTTCCGGAGATCCGCGGCCCACGCCCCTGGGGAGTCGTAGACGCCGAGACCCAGGCCAAAGGCGGCCGCGGCACCGGTCGCCACGGCCGACTTCTTCAGGAAGTCACGGCGGTCGCCTGAGACGGGGTCCGTGTCCAGCGTCGCATCGGGCGGTGAAAACTCGGTGCTCATCAGGTCGCTCCTTTCCAGGCGGGCCAAGGCGAGTCGTGGGGACGACCCCCGCAGCCCCGAGTCAATACACCGTTGGGGCTCGGCCGCCAAGACCGTCACGACACGTGACACGAGAGGGCCTCAACCGCTCGCGAACGCGCGGCGTTCCTGGTAGCGTTCATCCGATGAGGCTCTTCGTCGGTATCGCGCTCCTGGTCCTGCACGTCGGCGCGTGTACCGAGGCCACCGGCACGGGTCGCGCGGACGGTTGCGCCGGCACCGTCCTGGGCGACGTGTGCGCCGAGTCGCCCGTGGGCCCGTCGATCCTCGGCAAGCTGTGCAAGACGCACGTCGACTGCCTCAACCTCGCGGCATGCATCGGCGGGACGTGCCAGCAGCAGTGCACGCAGCCGTGGCAGTGCCCCAAGGGGCTGACGTGCGACCATTTTCGCTGCCTGGATCCCACGGCGGATGCGGGAGTCGCGGAGGACGCGCCGGCTTCACCGGAGGTCTTCAACGACACGCACGACGCGACCGATGGCGGCCCGTCCGACCTCGCTGCGCCGACCGATCCGGGTCCCTCGGACGTGCCGCAGGCCAAGGCGTGCCAGTCGGCGGTCGACTGCGCGGGCCTCGGCGCCTGCGTCGACGGCCATTGCAAGAAGGAGTGCACCACGGATCCGGACTGCGGTGATCCGACGACATGGGACTGCAAGCAGTTCACCTGCTTCAAGGTCACGCCCGCCGACGTCGGCCCCACGGACCCGGGTGCGCCGCCGAAGGACGACGGCCCGCCGCCCAAGGACGACGGCCCCGAGCTTCCGCTCAACTGCACCGCCAAGAAGGCCGGCTATGCGGCGACGTGCTACTGCAAGCAGGACTGCCTGAGTGGCCTGTGCCTGGGTGACATTGCCGCCGGTAAAGGCTTCTGCACCGAGGAGTGCACGACGTCGAACGACTGCCCGAACAAGGGCTGGTGCTACGCCGACGCCTCGTCCGGGGTCAAGGTCTGCGTGAAGAACGACGCCGGCGCGCCGTGCGCCCAGGGCTGCCTGTCGAACCTCACGCTGGAGAGCGCGCTCAAGACGTGCGTCTGCACGGTCCCCTGCGACTCGGCCGCTCAGTGCCCCATCGGAATGGCGTGCGCGCCCATCGGAGGCAACCCGGGCAAGTACTGCATGCCCATCGGCGACATCTGCGATCCCAGCGCATCGCTGAACCCGTGCTTCGGCACCTGTTGGCCGGACGTTCCGCCAAGCACCGCCTGGATCTGCACCTCCGACTGCACGAAGCTCACCGACTGCCCCGAAGGGATGATCTGCTATCAGGACATCATCCAGGGTCAGACGTTCAACCACTGCCTCACGAAGCCCTGACCCGCGACCCATGCGGGCCGTCCGGGCCGCACCAGCGCACGCAACTCCGCAAAGCGGGCCACTGCGGGTGGGCAGCGTCCTTGTCGCGGCAACGGGGAGCGCACCTAAAGCTTGCTTTTTCAACGCCCTGCGCTAGCTTTCCGTCATGCCGCGCATCGTCGTCATCACCTGCGCCTTGTGGTCGTTGACCGTCGGAACGGTCGACGCGGCGCCGCCGATGATCCCGGACGCGGACCTGAGCCCGTCCCGGTACGATGCGCGCTTCAAGGGGATCCCGCTCGGGCAGTCGGTTGACGCCTTCCGCGCTTACGTGACCAAGACCTTCACCGAGCAATGCGAGGCACGCCTCGAGCGAGTGCAGGAGCCGCACGCCCGCGACGTCGCCCGAGCCGAGACGGTGGCGCGCATCAAGTCCACGGTGGAGACCGTCGTCGAGTTCGACGGCCAACGAACGGGCTACAACGTCAGCATCATCGGCGGGGACTTCGCGCACGGTACGGGCGAGACGATGATCGTCGTCACGTCGGAAGACGGGAAGTCTCAGGACTACAACTTCTTCGTCAAGGGTCAGCTCTGGAAGGTCGTCACGACCCAGGCGCGGCGCGGCACGTTCCCGGAGCTGCTCATCCATCTGACGGAGGTCTACGGAGCCCCCAACGAGATCGAGTATCGCGTGCCCAATCGCAAGCAGGATCCGGTCCGCGCGCGCTGGTCGGCCAAGGACCTCTGGGTCGAGGCTCGAGCGCGTCCCGACTTCAACGCGTTGACGGTCACCTTCGCGCACCGGCCGATCGCGGATCGCATCGTGGAGCTTCGCGGGACCAACAAGCCGCCCGCGGACACGTCGAAGCAGGGTCTGGATCAGGAGATCCTGGACCTCATGGACAGCAAGTAGCTACAAGCCGTTCGGAAACCACGCGATCCACAGCGGCGTTCCGAAGGGAGCACCTGGAGCACAATGCTCGCCCTCGCCGGGACACTCGCGGACCAGGTACAGCTCGTGCGCTTCGGGGTCCCACTTGACGCCTTCGACCCGCCGGGTCGGGAGACGGCGCCAGCGCAGGACGCGACCCGAGGTTGGATCGATGATCGCCACTCCGCCCTCGAAGAAGCCGGGCACGATGGCGAGGCCCTCCGGCGTGAGGTCGAGGGCTGCCGCGTAGTCCGTGTAGAGGCGCCCGTCGGGCCAGCGAAAGGGCGGAGTCAGCCGTTGGAGCGTGCCCTGTGCCGAAAACGTCAGGAGCAGGATCGCCTTGGTCGAGCGCGGCGTCTCGCGTGCGCCCGGGTCGACCACCGCGACGAGCAAGGCGACTCCGCCATCCGAGGTCGTCGCCATCCCCTCGAACTCGAAGTAGGTCGGCCCAGTGGTCACCTTGTTCGCTTCGAGCTGGAGACGGGCGATGGTGTCGGCCTCGACGAGCGGTACGTCGCGGTCGCCTTCCCGGAGGACCACGCGCTGCGCGTCGGTCGTGTAGGAAAACCGCAGGACCCCTGCGGCCGTCGCGGCGAGCGCCTCGACCTCGCCAAAGGCGCCCGCGCTGCCCTCGCCGCCGAGGTAATGGCCCGCGCGCGGATCGGAGAACGTGATGAGCGGCGGTGGCGCGCCCGGCCCCTCCCAAGCGTCGACCTCGTCGACGGTCGCGACCACGCGCTGGCCGTCACGTGTGACCAGCTCGAGGCCCGAGGCGTTCGAGACGCGCTCGAGCACGACGACGCGCACGGCGGCGGCGTCGCCCGGATCTCGCGGCGCCAGAACGGCATCACCGGGTGGCGGACGCAGAGCCCACAGCGCCAGCGCCACGCCGACGATCGCGGCGACCAGCCCGAGCGCGACGATGCGATTCATGGGCGGGAGCCCGCGCGATCGTTGGAGTCGACCCGAATGACGCCGGCTTCTCCGTTGGGCGTGACGCCACCCGGGATGCCGTAAAGCGTCGACTCGAAGCGGTAGGCCTCGACCCAGGGAAGACCGGTGAGCAGGCGCATGGGGAGCTCCTCGAGCCAGAGCGGGACGATGGGCACAATGGCGCTCCGGCGTTCGCGCCGAAGTGTCGCACGCTCGGCGAACGTGCGCTCGAGCGGGGTCTCCGTCACGAAGCGCAGGCCGATCGACTGCTGGAAGGTCCCCCGGTCGGCCTCCGGCAGTCGGTTGACGGCCCATTCGAAGCTCGCGGCCAGGCGGCCATTCACGGCGTCACTCATCGCGCTGCGGAGGGTCAACACGTGCAAGTAGACCGAGCGACTCATGGGCAACCGATAGCGCAGCGCGGCCTCGACCTCGATCGGGGTGAGCTCGCGGCGACCTTCGTCGACGCCCTGAAGGCGAATCGGGTAGTCCCACAGGCGTCCCGGGCCGAGCTCAGTGACCGCGAGTTGAACGAAGGTGGCGCAGGAGCGGACGGTCGAGTCGACGAAGCCGAGGGCGTCGATCTCCTCGGTCGCCCACTCCTGATCGCGGTTGGTCGTGAAGACCATCGGACACGGCGGGGCGAGCGCGGCGATGACCTCGCGCTTGCCGTCCGCCTCGACTGCGAAGCGCGACTGGGTCAGCGCGCTGGCCGACCAGGCCCCCGCGAGCGGCATCCAGGCAAACGCCGCGGCCGGCAGCACGACGACCGCGCGATGCCAGCGCTCGGTGGCGGCCCAGCCAAGGCGCGCTCCCTCGAGCGCCAGCCCATACAGGAGCGGGATCAGCGGAGCCAGGAGCCGCGCCGAAAGATCGGCCCGCGTGAAGCTCGCGAGCACGGGCCCGGCGAGCAGCGCGCACAGTCCCAGGAGCGTCGCGCGTGCGAGGAGCCGGCGGTCCGCGTGGCCACCGAAGGCATGCGCGACGAGGAACGCCAGGGCGGTTCCGCCCCAGGCACCGACCCAGGTGGGATGCGAGAACACGACGCTCTCGTAGTGATTGACGAGCTGGAGGGGCGGCGCGAGCGCGTACGCGAGGACCGAGCCCACGAGGAGCGGCCATCGGAGGCGTGGCGTCGCGAGCGCCTGTCCGAGCAGGAGCGTCGCGCCCGCGCCAAGCACATAAAACACTTGCGAGCCGAGGTGGGCGCCGAGCCACGCGATTCGCGACGGGTCGAAGCCGGGGTCGGTGACGTTGAACGCGTGCGTCGTCGGTGGCGTGCGCAGCAGGATCGGCAGGACCGCGAGGAGCAACAGCCCGCCGTAGGCCAGGGGCACAGCCCAGATGCGGGGCGAGCGCGGCCATTGGTCCCAAGCCCACGCGATGAGGTAGGCGAGCATCAGGATCGCGGTGGTCTCCTTGGTCAGCAACGCGAGCAACGCCCACGGCACGACGCGCCAGGGACGGGAGAGCCCGTGGGTGCGGAGCCCGGACATCGCGAAGAGCACCGGAATGGCGCCGACCAGGTCGAACTCGGGGATGGTCCAGGCCGAGAAGAGGAGCGTCGGCGAGAGCATCGCCGCTGCGGCGGCCAGAAGTGCGGAGATCGGGTGGACGCCGTGAGCCCGGAGCGCTCGACGTGCCGCCCAGCCGAACGGCGCGAGCGCCAGACCGTGAGCCCATTGATGGCGCGCCATGCCCTCGGCGTCGCGACCGAAGAGCAGGCCGCCGAGCTTGACCGCGGTCGTCGAGAGCGGTCGATAGGCATGGGTGTACATCGGCTCTGGATTGTAGATCGGCTGGAGCAATGACCAGGGATCCCACGCGACGCCATCGACGATGGCGAAGACGTAGTGGACGATCGAGTCCTGCGCGGACGTGACGCCTGCGAGCGCGAGGAGCGTGCCCAGGGCAGTCAGCGCCAGGTCTGGCCCGTGCCGTCGCAGCGTTGCCAGGAGGCTCATGCCGAGGTCACGGCGGGTGAACGAGTCCGCAGTCGCCGTCGCGCACCGAGCCCGACGCGAACGATGACGGCGAGGGCCACGACCGCGTCGAGCAGCCAGACGGCGACGGCGGCCGGGGACGGCAGGGTCGGCCACACCGCCGCCATGGGCCCTTTGACGGAGAGCCCCGCGACGACCCGGTACTTGAGGAAGCCCGCGAAGCCCGGCGTTCCGACGCGGCGGACCAGGATGCGATCGCCCTCGTCGACGAGGGCCGCGTCATCGAGCGGCTCGAGCCCCTGGATGGCGCGCTCGAAGGTCGTCTCGTCGGCCACTTTGCCGAGGAACGCGCTCCGGTACTCCCCGAGGTGGTAACCGCCGAGCGCTCCGCCCCATCCGAGGCAGCACGCGAGCGCCCAAGGGACGAGGCCCGCGACGGCGAGGCGATACCCGAGGAGGCCAACCGCGGCGCCGGTCATCACGCCCAGCGCGACGGCCATCAGCAGCGGGACGTGCAGCCGCGGCGTGGCGGTCGCCAGCAGCAGTCCCAAGGCGACGCCAAGCGCCGGGGCGAACAAGAGGAGCACGAGCGACGGCACGTGACGCACGCGCGCAGCGTAGCCTACGCGGGCGCTGGCGTCTCATGGCCCGGGGGCGTTCCCGAACGGGACGGGAAGCCGCCGTTACTTGCAGAGGCCGACTGTGGCGACCTTGACGCCGGCGGCCGACGCGTCGCAGTCGCTGCTGTAGGTCTTGCCGTCGCATCCGCAGGCCTGCTGGAACGTCTTGGCGCACTGCGACGGCTTGGGGAGGCAGACGCCGAGCCCGGCACACCCGAGCGTTGGCTCACACCACTGTGTCTCGGCGCATCCGGCGTTACCTTTGCACGTGCACGCGCCTGTGTGCAGGAGCGCGATGCCGGCGGATTGGCGGGCGCAGTCGTTGGCGTAGGTCAGGCCGTCGCAGCCGCACACGGGCGCAAAGGCGGCGTCGCAGGCGGCGATCGCAGACACGCAGGTGCCCGAACCCGCGCAGTCGCCCGCCGCCGTCTCGCAGTGCTGGCCCTTGGGGCACGGGGCATCGGCCGAACATTTGACGACGCACGCGCTGTCGGGCGCGAGTGACACGCCTGCCTGGCGCGCGACACAGGCGTTGGTGTACGTCGCGCCGTCGCAGCCGCACACGGGCTCGGTCACGGCAAGGCAGGCCTTGGGTCGCTCGGCACAGGTGCCCGCGCCATCGCAGCTCCCCAAGGGCCGCGCGCAGTACAGCGCCGCGCTCTGACATTGCGCGTCGGTCGTGCACGCGGAGGCCTCGCAGACGTCGGGACAGCCGTCGCCCGTCGTGTCCTTGCCGAGCTTGCCGGTCGGACAGGCGGCGAGCGCCTTGCACGCGCAGGCACCGTCGTGAGCCTTGCCGACCTTGGCGGCGAGGCGCAGGCAGTCGTTGCCATAGGTCTTCAGGTCGCAGCCGCAGACCGGCTGCTTGACGGCAGCGCACGTCGTGGGGGTGGCGACGCACACGCCAGCCCCGGAGCACGCCCCAGCGACGGGATCACAGTGTCCCGACGCGCACGGGGTGCCCGCGTCGCACGCGACGACGCACGGCCCGGAGCTCAAGACGGAGATGCCGTTCTGCTGCGCCAGACACGCCGACGCATGGACTTGGCCATCGCAGCCGCAGACCTCGGCGCTCTTGGCGGTGCCATTGGCGACGCTGGCACAGTCGGTCGGGGCTGGAACGCAGCTCCCTTCACCACAGGCAGGGCCGAGGGACTGACAGACGCTCCCCTTGGGGCAGCTGGCCGCCGGGCCGCACTGGAGCGGGACACAGGCGTCCGAGCAGCCATCGAGGTCGGTGTCCTTGGCGGTGGCGCCCGCGGGGCAGCTCACCGGGACGCAGGCCACACAACTCTCGCGGCAGCCGTCGTGGTCCAGATCCGCGTTGCCGTGGCCCTCGGCGCAGGTCGGCGGAGTACACTGGCACCCATCGAAACAGCCGTCGCCGGTGGTATCGACCGGAACGCCGCCTCCGGGACACGCGTAGGGCGGGCAGCACTGATCGGCGCAGCCGTCGCCTGTCAGGTCCGTCGGGGACTGTCCCACGGGACAAGCGGCCATGACGCAGCATCCGCTGGCGCGTACCGACACGCCTGCGGCGCGCGCAGCGCACTCGCTCGGCCAGGCCTTGCCGTCGCAGCCACAGACGACGCCGTCAGCGTCACAGATGCCGCTGGGGGGCTGGCAGGTCCCGGACGGCTGCTCGTCGAGCGTGATGCACGCGGCCTCGCCCTCGCAATCGCAGGCGATCTGGCAGGGACACGCGTCGGCACAGCCATCCGCGTCGATGTCGATGGGCGTCCCGGTCTTGCACACCTTCGGCAGGCAGCACACGCCGTCGTGTGACGTCACGGTCCCCGCGCGATGCGCCTCACAGGCGCCGGGGTAGGTGACGCCGTCACAGCCGCAGATCGGTGTCGCGGCGTCGCAGGATGCGGGGCGGGGCTTGCAGGCCCCCTGCCCTTCGCACGTGGCACGGTCACACCATTCGGTGCCCAGGCAATCAGCCGAGGTCAGGCACTTCGAGGGCGTGGCGCACACGGGATCGGGCGCTCCGGCGCACAGACCGGACTTGCACGCACCGCCGACGAGGCAGGGCTGCGTGCAGGGTCCGCCGTCGGCCGTCGGCGTCGAGCGACACACCTTGCGGTCGCAGTAGTCCTGGGTGCACGGGTTCTTGTCGTCGCACTCGACGTCCGAGGCGCAGCCGAGGCACACGCTTCGAGCGCGATCGCAGCTCTTCGAGGCGCAGTCGGCGTCGGCAAGGCACTCGACGCAGAAGCTCTTGTCGGGATCGCAGACGCCGTCGCCGCAGTGAGCGTCGGCAAAGCAGGCGACACATTGGAAGGCCGTTGGATGACACCGCCCGGTCGCGCCGCGGCCGGAGCAGTCGGCGTCAATGACGCACCCGACACAGCGCGCGAGCCCGGGATGATAGACCCCGGTGGTACACGTGGGGGTCGCGTCGCAGGTGTCACCCGGGCACGCGTCCGAGGTGGCGTCGGTCGCGTCCAACGGGCTCGGGCTCGCGTCGAACGCGGGCGCGGGCGTCTCCTGGCAGCCCACGAGGAGCACCGCGCTCAAAAGTGACAGCCAGCTGGTCATGCGCACGCTCACGGGGTCCCACCGCCTCCCGCGTCCTTTCCGGATGCGCGGCCGCTTCGTCCATCTTTCGCGCCACCGCTCCCCGAACAGGTCGCCGCCTGGCAGGTGCGCCCCGGTCCGCACTCGGCGTCGACGACGCACCCGCGACAGACGTTCGAGGCGCAAAGCGCCGTGGGGCAGTCCCCGTCCTCGAGGCAGCCGACGCAGTAGCGCTGCTCGGTGCAACGTCCGCCGCCACAGTGCGCATCGGTGAGGCAGGGAAAGCACAGCCCTGCCTCGCCGCTCTGCGCGCCGCAGTGCTGGCCGGTGGGGCAGTCGGCGTCGACGGCACACGCGCGAATGGGTGGCGCCGTGAGTTGCCGGCAGCGGCCGCCCTGGCAGACGTGGCCGTCTCCACAGACCCGGGACGGATCGCAGCGCGCTCCTTCGAGCGGCGCGGGCGCGAGGCACGAGGTCGCGGCTCCGGGCGCGAGAAGCAGGAGCCAGTGGCAGAGACGGGACCGTGAGGGCAACGAGACCAACTAGAACGTCGTTTTGAGCCGGACCCCTCCGGGAGTCAACTCGACGGACAGCGGCGGGCGATACGTCTCCGTCGTCATGCGCCGGTCGAGGGCGAACCACAGCGCGCTGCCCAGTAGGCCCGCCGCGCCAATGCCCAGGAGCGCGCCGCCGATCTTCTCGTCGCGCAGCGCTTGATCGTTGAGGCGCCGTCGCTCGTCGGCCCACTCGGCCACAGCGGCCTGATCCCGCGCGCCGTAGGCCGTCGCGGCAAAGCCGATGCCGGCACCAAACGCCACGAGCCCGGTGCCAAAGACGCTCCAGGCGCCTGCGTTCTTGTACCAGGGCACGAGCTCGTAGCGCTCGACGAGCAGTGACTCGAGGTAGCGGTCCATGGCCCACTTTCGCGCGTCCTCGCTCTCATGAGGCCGCGCGAACAGTCTCTCTTCGAAGTACGCCGATGGTCCCTTGGCCGCGACCGCGGTCGCCGGGCGCGAGTCGAGCGAGGCGAGCGACAGCGCGCCGCGAGCGCTCGGCGCGATGAGATACTCTCGTCCGTCCATGACGAGCGAGAAGCCCTCGCCGTTCGGTATGCCGAGCCAGAACTGCTGTCGCGCCGGCTTGTGGAAGTCCGCCCAGCGCACGAGCTCACGGTTGACCAGGAAGCCCTTGCCTGCGGCGCCGGCAGGGACGCGCACACGGGCAGGAAATCGCCCCTCGTCGAGCGCCACGAGGCGGAGGTTGGGCTGATCCAGCGGCGGACGAATGTACGGTTTGACGCGGTATTGGGCGTTCTTGACCTCGGCGTTGGCCGACTGGACGAAGGCCGCGAGCTCGACGAAGTCGACCGCGCCGTCGTCGTCGAGATCGGCTGGACCGAGCAGCCCGGAGCGCACCTCGTGGCTGAAGATGCCCGAGAGGTACTTGCCCCACTCGTGGACCTCGCCGACGGTCGAGGACGAGAGCACGACACCGACCTTGGGATAGGCCTCGAGCTTGAGCGTCGTACCGGTGACCTTGCGCTTGTCGCTGCCCCGGCTGTTCACCAACAAGGCCGCGTTGCAAGCGTCGACGATGAGCACGGCGTGGTGCGGCGTCTCGCCTTCGGTCGGGCCCAGCACATAGAAGAACAGGTCACGGGTCGTGAAGCGACTGCCCGCGAGATGGACGTAGCCGCGTCCCTCGGCGTCATAGTTCCCGTGGCCGCTATAGACGAAGTACAAGAGAGGCTGATGGCCCTGACGGCGCGCGGCCGCCATCGACTCGCGCAGGCTGGCGAGGCCCTTGAGCACGTTCTCGCGGGTCGGGCGCCCGGCGATCTTGGCCTTGGGGAACGTTTGGCGGGTCTCTTCGTCGAGATCCGCCAACAGCACCGTGCGCTGGCCCGCGGCGTCGAAGAGCTCGGCGTACTTCACCGCGTCGTCATCGGCGTAGCGCAGAGGCGAGAGCGCGGCGTCGTCGCTCTGGTTGTAGCCGATGACGAGCGCAAAGCGCGCCCAGCCCGCGTGCGCTGCGGCCGCTCCGGCGAGAACGATCCCCACGAGCGCAGCCGTGCCAAGCCAGAAGAGGCCTCGCACCAGCGGCGAATCCGCCTTCCCTGGGGCTGAGGTGAGTTCAGCGCTGCGCATCGGGTCCCTCCCTGCTCGGCGTTCCGGCCGAGCTCATGTGACCGGGACGTACGGTGGTCGAGGCGACGTGAACGACGTCGGTCCTCGCCATCCCGAGCACACTCCGAAGCCAGTCTTCCAGTCCAACGAGCATTGGCCGAGTCCGCAGCGCCTCAGCGACGCGATCCACGGTCAGCGGCGTGCTGGTAAAGAGCGCGACGACCGCCAGCGGACCCGGGCGATGGCGCCCCGAGAGCCGGAGCTCGAAGCCGTCGGCCGGTCCACCGAGGGGGACGTGGCGGCCCAGCGTGACGGGTGCGCTCTCGCGCTGGGCGTCCACGGGATCGGGCAGATACCAGAGCGGCTCGACCGCCTCGCCGAGCAGGCCGACGACGAAGACGAAGCGCAGAGTCGCGTCGGTCACCGTCGTGTAGACCCGCAAATAATCGTCCAGGTGCGCGCCGGTCTCGGCGGCGACGACCTCGTACTCGCGACCGTCCTCGGTCACCCCGGAGAGCCCAATCGCGGCGCGCGCATCCACGGCCCCCGAGCCACGCACGCCGACGTAGTCCGCCTCGGCGAGGGTCGTGGTCGGCGGCTCGGGCAAGCTCACGACGAAGACGAGGGCAGCCGCCGCGGCGAGCGCGCCGCTCAGGGCGGGCAGACGCCACGGGGCGCTCTCGGTCGCCGCAGCCGAGCCGTCCAGGAGCACGGCGAGGCTGCGCTCGCGCTCGAAGCCGCTCTGAAACGCGGGGTCCGCACCGACCGCCAACCGAAACGCGTGCACTGAGCGCCCGTAGTAGGTCGCGCACGCGTCGCACTCGCGAAGGTGGCCACGCATCGCGACGTCCTGCTCGCGCCCGAAGCGCGCGCGCGGGTCCAGGTACCGGCGCACCAGGGCCTGGACCTGGGCGTGGGGGTCCGGCCCGGCGCCACGCAGCCAACCCACGAGGGTCGCGATGGTGACCCGCAGCGTCATGCGCCGATCCCATACCGCTTGAGGTGAACCTGGATGCGCTTGGTCAGCAGCGCGATGGTCTTGCGCACCCGATAGCGCGTCTCACCAATCTCCTTGGCGATGGTCTCCTCGGCCTCTCCGCGAACGAAGTAGCGGTCGAGGACGGCCTGCTCCATGGGTTCCTGGACGCCGTCCATAAACTGGCGCACGACGCGCTGCTCCTCGACGTCGAGCAGCGAGACCTCGGCGGAGTCCGTCACCTTGTCCTCGGGGTTTTCGTAGCCGTCGGTGCGACGAAAGCGCGCGCCCTTCTCGAGCATCTTCCGTACGACGTTGTGGGCGATGCCCCGCAGGAACGCCGCGTACGCGTCGATTCCGTTGTAGCGCTGACGTGCGGTCTCGTCGAAAGCCGCCGTAAAAATGGCCTGGAGGGCGTCGTCGCGGTCGGCGGGGTTGAAGAACCCACGAAAGCCGCCGAAGCCGTGCGTGACGACCATGCCAACCAGCGGCGAGTACACGCGATAGACCTCCGCCAACGCCCAGCGCTCGCCGCGCCGAAACGCCTCGCGAACGCGAGCGTCATCACGGAGCAGGTCGAGCTTCTCGTCGGGAGCAGGTGGCATCAGTCAGCGCGTCAGCCCGTGGCCGCCCCCGTCTCGAGGTCCTATTCCCGACACTCGCGGGCTTCGTCGAAGAAAGTAGGCGGCAATCACATCTCGCGCGCGAGGCTAAGCGCCAACCTCGAAGCGGTACAGAAAGTAGTCCCGCTTGCCCTTCCGCAGGAGGAGGTAGCGGCCGAACAGCAGCCGCTCGGCCGAGACCCGCGCGTCGCGCTCGCCCGGCAAGCGCGTGTTGTTGACGTACAGCGCGCCCTGCTCGAGCGCCCGGCGCGCGTCGCCATTCGAGCTGCACAGGCCCGAGAGCGCAAACAGCTCGACCGCACCGCGCGACTCGCCAAAGGGCTCGGGCACCTCGGCGTGAGGCAGATCGGCGGTGGCCGCGAGCAGGTCCGCCTCGGCGATGGCGTCGACGCTGCCACCGTACAGCAGGTTTGTCCCGGCCTCGGCGGAGCGGGTCGCCTCCTCGCCGTGGACGAGCGTCGTGACCTCGCGCGCCAGCCGTTTCTGGGCCTCGCGCCGCTCCGGCTGCTCGGTCACGAGCGCCGCCAACGCCGTGAGCTCGTCGCGGCCGAGGAACGTGAAGTACTTCAGGTACCGCTCCACGTCGCGATCGTCGGTGCGCACGAAGAACTGATAAAACGCGAATGGGCTCGTGCGCTCGGCGGAGAGCCAGACGGTGCCGTGCTCGGTCTTACCGAACTTCTGCCCGCTCGCAGTCGTGACCAAGGGGAACGTGAGCCCGAAGGCCTCGCCGCCCACGGTTCGGCGAATGAGCTCGATGCCTGCGGTGATGTTGCCCCACTGGTCTGACCCGCCGATCTGGAGCGCGCAGCCTTCGCTCTCGAACAGGTGCAGGAAGTCCTGCGCTTGCAGCAGCATGTAGCTGAACTCCGTGAACGAGATGCCCGCGTTGCCGGTCTCTCGCTCCCCGATGCGGGTCTTGACGCTGTCCTTTGCCAGCATGTAGTTGACAGTGAAGTGCTTACCAGTGTCTCTCAAAAAATCCAGAAGGCTGAACGGGCCGAGCCAGTCGTGATTGTCGACGAGCAGAGCACCATTCGGGCGGCGGTCGAAGTCCAAGAAGCGGGAGAGCTGCGCCTTGATCCCGAGCACGTTGGCGTCCAGCTGGTCGCGATCGAGGAGGTTGCGTTCTTTGGACTTGCCCGAGGGATCGCCGATCAGCCCGGTCGCTCCCCCCGCAACGGCGATGGGCCGGTGACCCGCCCGTTGAAGGCGCGCGAGCGCGAGGATGGGCACGAGGCTTCCGACGTGCAGCGAGTCCGCAGTCGGATCGAAGCCACAGTACGCGGTCGTCAGCTGGCCCGGCGCAAGCATGGCCCGGATGCGGTCGGGATCGGTCGCATCCGAAACCAGGCCGCGCCAGTCGAGGTCGGAGTAGCAGTCGAGGGTGTGGTCGGTCATGAGATCCTCCGGGCGCGACGCATAGCCCAGTTGCGCGCGCGGCGCCAGCGCGTTGCGAGCCGTGCGTCAGGCGGCTACGCTCTCGGCATGGGACTCGAAGCTCGTAAATACGTCGTCGACCCTGAGGACCCGCGCGCACCGCCCGACGCCATCTGGGACGCCATGAG
The DNA here is from genome assembly GCA_005776585.1 of Pseudomonadota bacterium. Lineage (GTDB taxonomy): Bacteria > Myxococcota_A > UBA9042 > SXOX01. The sequence goes on from SXOX01000075.1 coordinate 17,436, forward strand.
CGAGGCCGAGCGCGAGGAGGTCTGCGCCGCCCTACCGTCGGAGGTGCCGTTTCACCTGCTGCCCGACGGCGACCTGCACCTGGACGCCATGTTGAGCACGCGCGACGTGCTGAAGCGTCACGTCAAGCGTCGACGCAAGGGCCTCTACATCGCAAACAACCTGATGGTGTACTACCCGACGGAGCGCTCCTTTGCGCCCGACCTGTTCGCCGTGCGCGACGTGCCCCTCCATCCGCGCCGGTCGTGGATGGTGCGTCGCGAGGGGCGAGGTCTCGACTTCGCGCTGGAGATTCACGTCGAGGGCAGCAAGAAGAAGGACTTTCTGCGCAACCCGGCTCTCTTTGCACGTCTCGGCATTCATGAGTATTTCGCGGTCGACCTTCCGCGCCGGATGCTGCGCGGCTACCGGCTTCCGGACTCGAATGCCGCGGTCTACCAGTCGCTCGTACCCCAAGGGGGCATGTTCTACTCCGAGATCCTCGACCTCGAGATCGGCCTCGAAGGCGATCGCGTGCGCTTCTTCAGCGAAGGCGCGCCGATGCTGGAGACACACGAGATTGCGGTCCGGGCTCAGGGCGCCCTCGATGAGGCCATGGCGACCATCGAGCGCGAGCATGAGCGGGCCGAAGCTGAGCGGGAGCGCGCCGAAGCTGAGCGGGAGCGCGCCGAAGCTGAGCGGGAGCGCGCCGAAGCTGAGCGGGAGCGCGCCGACCAAGCCGAGGCCGCGCTGGCGGCGTTGCAGCGGCAGCTCGCGGCATTGAAAAGCACCGACTAGAATCCGGCCACGTCGGGGGTCGCTCCGGCCGGCGACTTCGCTGTCGCGGTCAGTTGTTCGGGAACTGACAGCGACGGTCATCGCCACAGACGGGTGTCGGCGGAAACGCGCACGGGGGTGGCAAGCACGGCTGCGCGTTCGACCAGTCCTGACAGTGCTTCTGCCACTGCGTCTGATGGATCGTGGCGAGCGTGGTGTTCATTGGGGTCGTCGGGCACATGGGGCAAGTGCAGTCCGCCAGCGACCGCACCGGCGCGCCATGGAGGGCCATGACGCAGTCTTCGTTCTTCTCGCACTCGGGTACGGACGTCGCGCACTGACCAAAGACGCACCTTGGAGGCGCAGGCGCCTTGCACTTGACGGCAGGGCACGTCGCGGTGGCAAGCCATTGCGTGCAGTGCTGCGTCCAGGCCGCGGAGCGGGACTGGTGTTCCGCCAGCGTGAGCACGGTCGAGGGGCAAATCAGGCAGTAGCAGTCGGCCTCCGAAGCGACGGGCTTGTGATAGACGCTCATGGCGCATTCGGCGCCGTTCGTGCACGCACCGCCGCTCGGGCCGCAGGTCTGCGGACTCACGCAGATCGGCGTGCTATCCACGAGCGCGACCTGCTCTGGCTCCTTGCACAGCGGCTCGACCGTCGTGTACGGCTCCGTGCCGTCATTGCAGTCGCACGTGTTCGGCCACGCACACTTGCACGACACGCCGCCCTTGAGCGCGATCAACGGGTCGGCGCACTTGAGCGCGTCGGCGCAGACCGGGTCTTCGGGGCACGGACCGGGTCCGACATCCACGCCGAGGTCGGGCGGTGACCCGGCGTCACTGGCCGCATCGGCGGTGTCGACGGGTGGCTGCAAGTCCGGCACGCCCGGGACATCGGGCACATCAGGCACGTTCGGCACATCCAGCAACGGCGAGCCGGGGTCCTCGACCTTTGGCACGTCCATGACGTCGACGGTGCCGGAGTCGGCGGCGCCGGTGGCGTCACCGGCTGCGGCGTCGATCGTCACCTGCGGGGTATCCGAACCGGAGGACGGGAGGTCGGCCGCTGCGGTCGCGGCCGCCAGCTGCTCCTTGGTGCAGGCGAGCAGCGGCAAAAGCGCAGCCGCAAGCAAGAGAATAGCGCGCGCTGGGGTCAAGCTCATTTGCCTAGGATGCCCGAGTCGCGTGCGGATGTCGCGTCCGTGGCACCATCAGCCCGTCGGTCTCAGAACCCGAGCACGCGCTTGAGCCCAAGGTCCCATGCGATGGCCCCTGCGAGGACGACGATCGCGAGCGCGAGCACGACCCAGCGCAGGTGATGCTTCTCAGCGAAGGGATCGGGAGCGGCCACACGGGCGGACGCCGGCACGGTTGCCACACCCGTGAGCGACGCGCCGAACGGGATGTTGATTCGGGCGCGCGCATTGACCGCCCAGCCGCTCGCGTCGAGCAGTGGGCCCAGGCTCCGTTGCCGCAACTTGAGCCATGCGAGGACGAGCGAAGGACCGGAGATGAGCACGAGCAGGCCGGCCAATGCGAGCGGCATCTGCCAGAGTCGCAGGTTCAGGAATCCGCCAACCAGCGCGGCGAGCACCGTCCCCAGGGCACCCAGCGCGAGACCGATGGCCGCAAAGATCCCGGCGAAGCGCGCAACATCGAAGGCGCCAGGCTTCTTGCCGTCGGGTGCCGCGACTCGGACGGCCGCCTGCTCCTGCACGTCCTTGTCCCGCGAGCTTGCGAACTTCTCGATCTGGCTCGAGATGAGCTTGGCGATGCGCTTGTAGGGGCTCCAGAACGCCTGCCGAAGGCTGATGGGGTTCTCCACGACCTTGACGATCGTGGCATCCCAGTCGACGCCCTTGCGATCATAGAACACGCCGTTTCGGCCTGCGACGAGGAAGTCGGCATCGCCGTCGGTGAACGCGGCCACGATCGTGAGCTTCTCGCCCGTCGCCTTGCGGACACACTCGCAGTAGGCCAGATACATCTGGCTGAGGCTCGCGAGGGTGGCGTGACGGGCGATGTCGTCGACCCGCAACGTGAGCGCGCACGCGCGGCCGTCCAGATAGAGGGTGCCGGCTTGGAAGATGGCCTTCCGGCCTCGTTCGTAGAAGTCCCGAAAGGACACGAAGTTCTCGAGGAGGCAGACGAGGTCGCGATAGTAGCGGACGGCGCGATCGACGCTCGCGATGGCCTCGGCCTCCGGGCGCTGGCGCTCGTCCTCGTCGATGAGCGCCTGGACGCGGCCTACGAGGTCGCTGTCGAGCACCTCACGGACTCGGACGATGCCCAACACCGCGACACGTCCGCCGGCCTTGGCTGCCACCCATGCCCGGTGAGCAGAAAATCGCTGCTTGAGATCGGCCCACTCGGCGGCAGTCAGCGACGCGCGATCGCCAAGGAGTGGCGCCACGACCCGTGCTCGTAGCGCCCCGATGGCCTCTGTCCATGCCGGGTTGACGCCAGCGACGAAGGGTAGCGCCGCGCCGCCCAGGACTTGCGCCAGCGGGAACTGACGCACCTCGGTGTCCGACGGCGTGAGTGACCTCCCCGCGATCGCGCGCCACTCGTCGGCCGATCGCGCCAGGTGCTCGGTCGCGCGTCCGTCGAAGGCCGCGAGCGCGCACCGCGTGAAGTAGTCGTCCACCTTCTCCATGACGGCTTCCAGCGCCGACGCCGCGTCCTCCGTCGCTGCACCCAAGGGCCGCACGGCCGGATCGGCCTCCCCCTGAGACGTCCAGGCGGCAAAGGCCTGGAGCTCGGCGACGAACGCATCGAGGTGCGTCTGCGCGACGCCCTGGACGCCCGATCGGTCCGTGTCTCCGCCAATCGTGGCCAGGATGTCCGTCAGTACCGCGCAGACCGGCGCCTCGTCCGTCGCGTCGACCGGGACGATACCGTCCCCATTGAGCCGCGTCTGCGCAAAGATCCGGACCGTGTCCGTCGTTTCCTCGAACGTGATGGCCGTGGCCTCGGGCTTACCCAGGTTGGCCAAGATACGTCGGGCTGACGCCTTCACGCTCCGCCCCTCTGGCGTGCCCTCGTGCAGCGAGCTCAGCGGCAGGGACGCTGCACGCTGCGTGAGCTCGTCCAGGTTCGTGAACACGCGTTTGGCCCAGTCGATGGCCGCGAGCAGCTCGTTGGGTCGAATGCGCTTGTCGCCGTCGGTGTCGATGAGCTCCAGCGACCGCGCATCGAACTCGACGCCCGTCGTGGGACACGCGAGAGCGACCCACAGCTTCTGGTCGAGCGCGGCGAGGCTGGCGAGGTCGGCGCCCGTGTCGAGCCGCACCTGATCGAAGCCGCCCGAGCGGAGAAACTTGAAGTCGTGCATAACCATGGCTCCGTTATCAGATCACTCAGCGTCGTCGTCGTCACCCGCGCCGACTTTAAGGCTCATACGCTCCCAAACCTTCTTGCGGAAGTCCTTCTTGTCGATGGCCTTCTCGTAAGCGTTCTCCGGGTCGACGAGCTTCTGCTCGGTGTGCTTCAGCAGGCTGTCGTCCATCGCGATCATGCCACGCCGCTGGCCTTGCCGAATGATGTTCGAGATCTGGTGGGTCTTGCCCTCTCGGATGATGTTTCCGAGTGCTGGCGAGCCGAACAAGATCTCGAGGGCCGCGACGCGACCACCACCGAGCTTTTTGAGCAGCTGCTGCGCGAGCACGCAGGTGAGCGTGTCGGCAAGGACTGCGCGCACAGACTCCTGCTCATCGGTCGGGAACACGTTGATGATGCGGTCGACGGTCTTGCCCGCCGAATTTGTGTGCAACGTACCGAAGACGAGCATCCCGGTCTCCGCGGCGTGGAGCGCGAGGCCGATGGTCTCCAAATCGCGCATCTCGCCGACCAGGATGAGGTCGGGGTCCTCGCGCAACGCGGCCTTGAGCCCCTGGGCGAAGCTCGCCACATTGGTGTGCACCTCACGCTGGGTGAGCAGGCTCTTCTTGTTGGGATGCACGAACTCGATCGGATCCTCGAT
>SXOX01000076.1 GCA_005776585.1 Pseudomonadota bacterium
CGACGCCACCAGCCGCCGTGCCATACGTCAGGATCCGGGCCCACAGCGTCCTGGGGATGTAGCGCAACACGTTGTGGTGGTGCAGTGCCTGAAGGTCGATGACGTTTCCGGCGTCCTTTCCAGCGGAAAAGCCGTCGGGCGACGGCAGCCGAGGCACGTAGTGCAGGTCAATCATCGAGGCCATGGTCACCCTCCCATTGGCCTTGTACCGCCGACCGACAAACGAGATCAACTGATTCCAGCCACCGGGCTGTCGGCAACGCCCGACCTCGCGTAAGCTGGCCGTGTGTCAGTCCCCTTCTCGACCTCGGGCCTCTCATCGCACTTCCGCCCTGCGACTCGGCACGTGAGCTTCGCGACCGCGGCCCGATGGCTTGCGACAGTCGCCGCACTTGTCGCGTGCAGTGAGCCCGCCCGCCTCTCAGTGCCGAACGCCACGCCGCTCGACGCCGCCGCAGACAGCAAGCACCGTGTTCAGACCGCTCTCGACTCCGGGCACGGCACATCGGCCGTCACGATTCTCGATGCCTGGACGGGCGCTGCCGATGTACAGATGCCGCCGGATGAACCGGCGACACAGCCCGCCCTCGACACACTGCCGCTACCCTGCACTCCGGTGACCGCCTTGACCGCCGCACCGCTTGCGGCGTGCGGCGCCGGCGCGCTCGAGGGTCAGCGACCGAACGGCGCGCTCGACGTCACCATCACTCCGGGCGGCCCTTCGACCGATGCGCGCGTAGCGATGGTCACCGCCGCCGGTCCGCGCGTAGTCGAGCCGCTACTGCCCGGCGCCATCCGCGTGCGTTATGCGGCGCCCGACCCCACGGCGTGGCCCAGTGGCGCGTTGGTACCGCGTGCGGCGCTGTCGTCGTCGGCGTGGGGAGTGGGCCGCACGTGCGAGGGCGTGGCCGTGTGCACCCAAGGCCTCGTGGTGCTCATCGACGCCTCGGGCCGCCTGCGCGTCTGGGACGCCTCAGGCACCGCGATCGTCACCGAGCCGTCGGCCGGGGGACCGCCATATGTGCGCGAGGCACCGCCCGACGAACACTACTACGCGCTCGGCGGCAAGACGGGGCCTCTCGATCGGCGCGGTCGAGTGCTCACCTTGCGCACGACCGATGCCTACGACGCCAGCTTTGGGGGCTACGACCCGAGTGGTGACCCGCTCTATCAAGCGATCCCGCTGCTCGTTGCCAAGCGTGGCGCGACCGCGTGGGGCGTCCTCACGGATAGCCCGGCGCAACAGGTGCTCGATCTGGCCGCCACCACGCCGGACCGCTGGACGCTCACCGGTGCCTCGGCCGAAGCGGGGCAGATTGTGATCGCAGGTCCATCGGCCGCGCAGGTGCTGGACACATATTCGCAGCTTACCGGCCGCCCCTCGCTGCCGCCGCGTTGGGCGCTGGGATACCATCAGTCTCGATGGGGCTACAAGGACGCCACGACAGTGCAGAGTGTGGCCGCCGAGCTGCGCGCTCAAGGGATCCCCTGTGATGCGTTGTGGCTGGACATTCAGAAGATGGACGGGTTTCGCTCGTTCACGTGGGACCCTGACATGTTCTCGAACCCGGCCGCACTGCTGGCCACGCTGCACGCGCAAGGCTTCCATGCGGTCGCCATCGTCGACCCGGGGCTCAAGGTCGACCCCGCCTGGCCCACGTACACGGCCGCGCTCAACGGCGGACACCTGATCGGCCAAACGGGGCCTGGCACCCCGGCCTATGTGGGGCTCGCGTGGCCGGGCGAGGTCGGTTTCCCCAACTTCTTTGCCCCCGCCACGCGCGACTGGTGGGCCAGCGCTCTCGTGCCGATCGAGACCCAGTTGGGTATCGACGGGCTCTGGATCGACATGAACGAGCCGTCCGACTTCCACGCCGAGCCTCCCTACTCGGGCTCCGTTCCAGACAACGTCGTCGCCAACGACGGCGCGGGCCACGTCGTACCGATGGCCCAAGGCCGCAATACCTATGCGCTGCACATGGCCATGGCCACGCACGCGGGCCTCGCGAAGGCGCTGCCGGACCGTCGCCCGTTCGTGCTCACGCGATCGGGGTATGCCGGCATCCAACGTGTCGCGTCGGCTTGGACGGGCGACGCACCCAGCACGGCCACGACGCTTGCGGGCACACTCCCCATGCTTCTGGGTCTGGGCCTCTCCGGCCAGCCGTTCGTGGGCTCGGATGTCGGAGGATATTCGGGAAGCAGCGATCCCAACCTGTTTGCGCGCTGGTGGGCGCTGGGCAGCATCTCGCCGTTCTTTCGTGGCCACGCGGAGAAGAGCGCACCGCCGCAGGAACCGTGGCAGTTCGGCATCGAGGTCCGAGACATCGCGCGGACGTTGGGTCAAGACCGCATGCGGCTCTTGCCCACCCTCGAGAGCCTGGCCGACGAAGCGCACCGCACCGGTGCGCCTCTGCTCCGCCCCATGTGGTGGCATTTCCCCACCGAGGCCGCCTTTGACACCGTTGGCGACCAGGCGATGCTGGGACCACACCTGCTCGTGGCGCCACTGCTCTCGACTGCGACTCACTCACGTACCGTGCTTTTGCCCGCAGGCCGTTGGGTCCGGGCGGGGTCGGGAGCCGTCGACGTCGGCCCGGCGACCGTCACCGTCACCGGTCCCCTGGCCGCCTTGCCGGTCTGGCTGCGCGAGGGTGCGCTCGTCGTACGCGGACCGCCCCGTCGCTGGACTTCGGAGGCCGTGGCGCCTGAGCTCATGCTGCTCGATCTCGAGATCGTTCCCGGCCCAGCGGTGAGCGAGTTCGTGCTGCGCCAAGACGCAGGCGACGGCCCCAGCGACGCGCCGTGGCGTCGCACGCGGTTGCGGCACGAACCGACCTCGATCGGGACGCGCGTCGCGGCGACCGCGGTCGAGGGCAGCACCTACAGCCCCGACCCCATGTCGTGGCGCGTACGACTCTGGCGACTCGACCAGCCGCCCACGACCGTGCTCTTAAATGGCACCGCCATGCCGAAAGTGCCCGCGGCGCGCGCCCCAGGCTCCCCGCGCGGCTACACCTGGGACCCCGATGAGCTGACGGTCATCGTCCGTCTCGACGCTACCGAGGCCGGCGCTGACTGGACACTCGATGTGGCCCATCCACAGAGCCCGGCGGGGCCGCCGCTGATCACGCCCGACCCGCCCTTGGCGTTCACGTTGCGCGTCACGGTGCCGAGCGGGACGCCGCAAACCACACCCGTGACCGTGGCGCACGAGCACAACGGCTGGACGCACGTGGCGCTGGCTTGGACGAGTACGCCAGGCGTGGCCGAGGGGGTGATCCAGGTGCCGCGGGGCCAGTGGTTTGAGTACAAGTTTGCGCGTGGCAGTTGGTCGACCGTCGAGAAGTATCCTGGCTGTGTCGAGGCCAAGAACCGCTATGCCTACGCCGGTCTCTATGCGCAGGGCATGGCCGATGGTCCCAAGGAGGACACGGTGTGGGCCTGGGCCGACGGGTGCCTGTGACGGTTGGGCGAGGTACACCCGGCCTTCCGCCGCCCCGATGTACCGTGGGGCGTCAGCAGCTCAATACAGATCCAGAACCTCGAGCTGCTGCGGGTCGAGGATCCGGAGCGTCACCGGAGTCCCAGGGGACGCAAGGAGCCGACGGACCTGGAGCAAGCTTCCGGGCGCAACGGGGACCACCTCGAGCGGCACGGCGCCTCCGGCCGCGTCGAGCGCGACGACCCGCTCTCGGCCCGTCGCATGGCCGTGTGAGACCACGAGCGTCAGCGGCTCGCGCATGGCTTCGGGCGCGAGGTCCACGTCCAGTGACCGCGCCCCGGTGACGCACCCGAGAAACGGGGACGGTCCGCCCACATCGGCGCCGGTGAGGCTCGGCGAGCGGTGGATGGGGAGCTCGACCGGGCAGAGGGCGCCTTCGACGCGCAGCACGAAGCTGCCGGCAGGCGGGCGCGGCGCGTGGCGCACGAGCGTGAGCCTGCGGCCACCCGGGACATCGAGCACCTCGACGCGCTGGGCCTGCGCCGGACGTGGCAGGTTCGGCGTGAGCACGGTGACCTCGGACGTGGCGGTAGCTGGTGTCACGCGACTGGCGCCGAGGAAGCGCGCGAGCCCGTGGGGGCCGTGCAGCACGCCATGGACGCGCTCGATTGACGCGGGCTCGAGGCTCCAGCGCGCGACGAGGTGGTCGACGACCGCGACCTGCTCGATGAGCGTGAGCGCCGGGTCGTCCTGACGGTCCGGGGAGAGGCGTCCGGCCCAGGATCGTGGCAGCGTCGCGACGACTCCCACCGTCACGATCACGGCGGCCCACACGGACACACGCTCAGGCACCCGGGCCGCCATGGTCCCCAGACCGAGTGCGCCAAGGACGAGCAAGCCCGGCACCGCGGTGGCGTAGTAGCGCAGGTGAGGCACCTGGCGCGCGGCGAGGAGCGTCAACGCGAGCTGAAGCAGGACCGTGCCGAGTGTCAGGAGTGCAAACGGTTGCAGTGGCCCGAAGCGCCTTCGAGCAAGGGCGACCACGGCGCTACCAGCAGAGGCGAGGATGGCTAAGGCGACGACGCCCGTCGCGGTCGGCGCATACATGAGGCCGAGCAGTGGCAGGCCTCGCGTGAGCGCAGCCATAAGGCCACCTGGACCCGAGCTCGCGCTCGCCTGGAGGAGCACGAGCGCGATGCGCCCCGATTCGACGAGGGCGGCCAGCGTGAGCACCGCCGCGATCACGAACGCTGCGTGAGGCACGCGGCGGCGGCTCCAGAACACGATCGCCACCAACGGCGGGACAAAGCCGATGGCGAGCGCGTGGGTCGTCAGTAGAACGAGCGTCAGCGCCGCCAGAGTCGCGAGTGCGCGAGGCGCGCCTGGCGTCAGGGCGCGTGCAGCGGTGGCGAACCACAGGCAGACGAGTCCGGGGACGAGGCTGTTATGCCATACGACGACGAGGCTCTGTTGGACGAGCGCGCCGAACGCCAGCGTGAGCACCGCGAGCCACGCGGCCGGGCGACCGACCCGCGAGGCGAGTGCGATGAAGAGCGCGGCGAGCCCGGCGGAGACGACGAGCACGTGCAGCGCATGCACGGCCAGGGGCGTCGGGGAGAGCCAGAGCACGGGCGCAATGAGGAGCGCGTAGCCCGGTTGGAGGTGGCCGTCGAGATCGCCGATGCGCGGACCCGACTCGGGCCACTGCCCGTGCACGAGGCGCAGCGCCCGAAGCAGATCGCGCTCGCCGTCGGAGCTGCCCTCGAGCGCAAGGGTGAGCGGTCCGAGCGCGACCCAGGCAAAGGCGCCAGCGAGACCAAGCGCGAGGGCCAGAGTTCGGCGACCCTCCGTGGTCATGCCGCGCGGCGACGGCGCCAGATCCACCAGGCGGCGGCGACGACGAGCACCGTGGCCACGCCGAGGCCGACCCAGACTGCCGGCGGCGCGGCGATGAGCCAGTCAAACAGCCGTTGGCCGAAGTAGCTGACGGCCAATAGCGGCAGCGCGTAGCCTGCGACCGAGCCCCAGAAGTGGGCGGCGAACGAGACGCTCGAGACGCCAAAGAACGCGTGCAACAGCGGCGGCATCCAGAAGACGAAGCGGAGCCAGAAGACGGTCTTGAAGGCCTGGCGCGACAGCGCGGCGTCGTACTGGTGAAAGCGCTCGGGGATGCGCTGGGCGATCCAGTCGCGCGCCACGAAGCGCGCGAACGAAAAGCCCACGACGCTCGCGGCCATGGTGCCTGTCATCGAGAGCGCAAAGGCGACGGGCCAGGGCCAGACGAGCGGCGCGGCGAAGACGAACACCGTCCCGGGCACACCGAAGGGCTGGAGGAGCGCGTAGGCCACGATGAACGCGACGTAGCCCCAGGCCTCGAGCCGCAGTAGCGCGTCGCGGACGCGCTGGGGCTCGGCGAACTGGTCGAGCACGCCGAGCTGATGCGCGACGACGAGCCCGAGCACGGCAGCGACGACGATGGCGATCCGGGCGGCCGGCATGCACCCCTTGTACACGAAGTCCCAGCCGGACGTCCTGGGGTCGACGGGGTCGGCGCTCAGCGCTTGCGATCGCGCGCTGATACGTCGCGGTAGACCGGGTTCCGCCCGAAAAAGCGGTCCGCACAGCGCCCTCCGTGACCCAGCAGGCGACGCCCGTCGTCGCCCCAGGTGAAAATGGGCCCGGAGCCCACGGCGGTGCTGGACTGCGCGGCGCGCGCGGCGTGGGGGGCGGCGGCAGCATCGGCCAGATACCACGTGCACTCGCGACCGAGGCACCGTGAGAGGAGCGTCGCCCCGCGATCGGTGCAGAGAGTCTCCGTAGCTACGCCCTCGAGCGCGGGCAGGACGCGGGCCGGACCGGGTCGCAGCAGGATGCCCTCCTCACCCACGGCGACGCTCCAGGGTTCGTTCGAGACGAGCCGCGGTTGACCCACGCATTGGGGCTCAGAGCACCAGTACTCGACACCCTGCGCAGGCACGGGAATGCCGTCTACCGAGAGCCGGGGCGACTCGAGCCCGACGGTCCCGCGATCGCCAACGGCAAACGACACGTAGCGGGGGCCCGGGATGGTCGACGTACCGCTGCGCGAGACCGCGATGTCGTAGCGGGCGCCGTCGCGATGGAGGCGCACGCTCGCGACGGCGGGGGCGGGAGCGTCGAAGCGCACGGCGACGACAAACGTCCCCGACTGCGTGCCCAATCCGACCGTGGCGCCGCGACCGATGAGCATCGACGGCGCCCAAGGCGCTTCGGTCGTGGACGCCAGAAATGCATGAGCGAAGGACTCCGGTGGAAACGGTGCCCAGAGCACGAGCGGCGCGGGCGCCAACGGCTTGCCGATACGGTCGCGCTCCACGACGGCACGCGCGTTGGCCAGGAGCTCCCAGCCGAACGCGTCGCCCTTCTCGGGATCCAGCTCAGCGCCCAGATACGGCCCGAGGCTCCCGCGCGTAAGACGGTCGCGCTTCAGGTCGTCGGGCTCGCTGTCACGCAGATCCGGCTCGAAGTCGGCGTGACCGCGCCGGTCCACGGGTAGCTCCACATCGCGGACCAGCAGCGGGGCCACGACGAGCGCGAACGCGAGGGTGGTCGCCAAGAGGACACGAGGCCACAGCCGGAGCTGAAGGTTGCCCAGCGCCGCACCGGCCAGAAGAGGCAACGGCGCGAGGGACAGCAGGACGTAGGACATCTTGTGGTACCCGAGCTGCACGATGGCCATGAGCAGCAGCTGCACGGGCACGCCCCAGAGCAGGAGCCCGACGAGGAGGCTGCGTCGCTCGCGCGCCATCGGGATCAGGCCCGCCAGGGCCAGGGCAAGCAGCGGGGCGCCAAAGGCTTGGAGCTGCTCGAGCGGCAGGCGAATCAGCGTCGGAAACGGGTGAAGGGGCGGTCGATAGAGCTGGTCGGCCACCGGGAAGTTGAGTGGATGGAACTGGAACTCGACCTCGAAGAGCGTGTCGTCGAAGAGACGCTGCGTCTGGCGTGCGACCTCCAGCTCCGGCACGTGGACGAGCGTGCCGAACTCCTTGAGGTTGACGAGCAGCCACGGTGACAGCGCTGCCAGAAACGCGAAGGCGAAGCGGACGCGCGTGCCGGGCGTGGCGCGCATCAGGACGAGCGCCGCGACGGCGAGGGAGAGCGCCGGCGAGCGAACCCCGACCACATGCGCGAGCAAGGCCGCGACCAAAGTGGCGACCGGCGCAGTCACCAGGGCCGTGCGGCTGCGGACGAGCAGATGCAGCGCGGCCATGCTCAAGGCCAGCGCGATCATGTTCTCGTTGAAGCGGTAGGACGCGAGGGCACGCGCACCGACGAAGAAGACGGTGGCCACCAACATGCGGCCGAGCGGAGAGCGGAGGTGGCGGCCCACGAGGAGCACGGCGAACCCAAGGACCAGGAGATCGGCGCACGCGATGGCGACGGTGATCCCGCCGGACGACAAGAAGAGCAGCAGGGGTGCGAGGTAGGCCGTGCTGCCAGGTCGCTGGAGCTGCAGGACGGAGCGGAGATCCTCGGCACCGGCCACGGAGCGGCGCAGCACGTGCGTGACGTGCGACCCTTCGAACGGGTCCCAGGCGACCAACCCAGGGTCAGCCACGCCGTCGATGAGGTAGAGGCTCGCGAGGTGCGGGCAGTGCCACCCGAAGTGGAGCGCGTCGACAGCCGCCGGGCGAGTGAGCAGCGCCGCCGTGACGGCGGTCATGACCGTCACGAGGAGCAGGAGCGCCGCCTGGCCGCGGGGGAGTCGGGCCTCGGCGGCCGCAAGAGGCTCTGGGCCTTTGCCGAACCGGAGCAGCATCAGAGCCACCGACGCGACCAGGACGGAGACGGTCGTAGCCATCTCGGGCGACAGGCGCCAGCCAGTGACGACCGTGGCGAGGTAGGTCAGAGGCGCGACGGTCGCGATGCCGAAGGCCAGCGCCGTGATGGTGCGTTCGAAGACGTCGGCGGCGGGGAGCAGCCAACGGCTGACGAGCCAGCCCGGCGCTCCCCACAGGAGGACGGGCATCCACGCGACGAGAACGGGTCCGCTCACGGCTCCCCCGACCGACGTCGATCGCGTTACGACGCAGGCGCGCCGTAGCGTGATCCGACTTGAGTGGTGATCTCGGCGAGTATAGGCGAAGTGAGCAGCCCGCGCAATACTTACAGCGAGGATTCCGAATCCGGACCGCGGAGCAGCGCGTAGACCCGCTGCCGTGACACCCCGGTCCTCTTGGCGACCTCGGAGGGCCGATGCTCCTTCATCATTGCGAGGAGCTGGTCATCGGTGACCTCGTCGGTCACAGGCTCCGTGCGGTCGAGCAGAACGACGCACTCGCCTTTGCGCGGCGCGCGCTCCCACTCCGCCCGCAGTTGGGAAGCGGTCCCGCGAAGGCACTCCTCGAACTGCTTGGTGATCTCGCGAAAGACGACGACGGCGCGCTCGTCAGCGACCTCGGCGAGCAAGGCGGGCACGTCGCGAGCGGCCGCGTAGAGCACCACCGTGCCGCACTCCGAGCCCAGCGCGTCCAGGAACGTCCGGCGCGCACCAGCCTTCTTTGGCGCGAAGCCGACAAAGGTGAACCGAGCGGTCGCCATGCCCGACGCCGAGAGCGCCGCCACGGCCGCGCACGCGCCGGGCACCGGGACGACCGCGAGCCCCGCCTCGCGCACGGCGGCCACGAGACGGTACCCGGGATCGCTGATCCCCGGCGTGCCTGCGTCGGTCACGAGCGCTACCGACCGGCCCTCCCGCAGCGCGCCAAGCACGAGCCCCACGCGCTCCGATTCGTTGTGCTCGTGGCACGAGATGGCCGGCGCGCGCACGATCGCGTGGTGGTCGAGCAGCACGCGCACATGCCGCGTGTCCTCGGCGAGCAACACGTGGGCCTCGCGCAGAACGCGCAGCGCCCGGAGGGTCAGGTCCTCGAGATTCCCAATCGGCGTGGCGACGACGTAGAGCGCCGCGTTCACTCGGTGACAGCGATCCCTGCCTCGCGCCGCAGGTCGAGGTACTCCTCGCTGAGCGCGTAGACCGCGAGATCCACCAGCTTGTCGCGGGCGGGGAGCTTCGACGGAGCGGTAAACAACGTCTGGTAGCCCTCGGCCTTGAGCATGCGGCCCGCCAGCACGACGTCATTGGACAGGAACAGGCCCGCGTGATTGGCGGTGAGCTCGATCTGGTTGAGCCATCGCGCCACGTTGGGCTTGCCGCCGCTCTTCTTCCAGGTCTCGAGCGTCCACTTCTCGAGCGGCACCTTGAGCTGCGTGGGCAGCGCCGACAGAGCCTCCCGGTACTGCTGGAACGCCTGGTTGCCGGCGAGCGCAGCCATGTCGGCGTCGCGCACGTGCAGCGACAGCGCGACGTTCAGCAAAAACTGGAGCGTCTCGGGCTGCGCGATGCAGACCAGCGTGTGCAGCGGATGGAAGTAGGTGAGCACCTTGCCGACGACGAACGCCAGCTCCTGCTCGGTCTTGCCCTGCCGCAGCTCGTCGGAGATGACGATGATCGGCGGCATGGTCGTCTCGATGATCATGCCCGTGGACTTGGCCGAGTGATAGACGCCCGGCGGGGGCGTGAGGCCCAGCACCCGGGACGCCGTACCGTAGACATGAGCAAAGAGCTCACGGTCCGCCGGATCGATCTTGGCCTTCTTCTTGAAGCCGAGGTCGTCCAGATCCTTGGTGACGAGCTGCGCGCCGATGCCCTGGTAGATGACCGAGAACAGGTTGGCCATGGCGAGGTCCTCGCCCTTGGACACGAGCGACTTGGCCCAGAGATCCTGCGCGGTGCCGGCCGTCGTGACCATGTTGGCGCCGAGGTAGTCGCGGTAGAACGCCTGCTCGCGCTCGTCGGCCTGACCCAGCAGCGCCAGGACGCCCGTGGCGACCCACGCGCCGTCGAGGTTCTTGGCGTCATGGAAGAGCCGCTTGAGATTCTTGTAGTGACGGATCTCGCCCGGCTCGATCAGCATGAGCTGCCGCTCCTTGGCGATGGCCTTGTCGTACTCCTCGTCGACCTCGTAGAGCTCCGACAGGATCTCCAGGGCCTTCGTGTCGTTCGGCTTGATGTCGAGCGCGGCCTCGAACGACTCCTTGGCCTTGTCCTTTTGCTGGAGCCGCGTCCGGTAGATCTCGCCCAGGTTGAAGCAGAGCTTGTACTGGAGCGCCGACTGCGACTCGTCGTCAGAGACCCGCGAGAGCATCTGTCGATACGCCTTCTGGAGCGCCTTCCAGTCGCGCTGATCGGTGAGCAGCTCATCGATGGCCCGGAACATCTTGAGCTGGGAGCTGTCGTGATCGAGCGCCCGTGAGAACCACTCGATGGCCTTGTCGGTCACCTTGAGCTTCTCGCGGTAGATCTCCGCGATGGCGCCGGCGAACGTGGCCTTGCGCTTGGGATCGTCCTCGAGCTCCACGATGCGCTCGAGGATCTCGATGGCCTCGTCGTAGCGCGCCGCCTCGGTCAGGACCTGCACGATCTTGAGGTGCGCGGCCTTGGACTTGGGCTGGTAGTCGAGCGCCGAGCGATAGCACATGACCGCGTCGTTGGGCCGGCTCATGTGCTTCAAGTAGACGTCGCCGAGCCGAATCTGAAGGTCGAACTTGGCGAGCGGATCGTCCACGGTCGAGAGCAGCTCGGTCCCATAGTGGATGACGCCGTTCCAGTACTTCTGCGACGTGCAGAGGTCCAGCAGGTTCTTGAGCGCCTCGGCGTTCCCCGGCTGGAACTCGATGGTCTTCTCGAGATAGGCCCGCGCGCCCGCCTCGTCGCCCCGTTTGAGTGCGATGTCGCCGAGCTGCTGGTAGAGCATGACCAGCTCGGACTCCGTGGCGTCGCTGCCGCGCCGTTCGATGACGGTCTTGAGGATCTGCTCGGCCCGCAGGAAGTCGCCGAGCTCGAACGCCATGCGCCCGACCGCGCGCGCCGTCTCGGCGTCGTCGGGTCGCAGCTTGAAGGCCGACTCGTAGGCGAGATAGGCCTCCTCGGGCTTGAGCAGCTTCTCGAGCGCCATGCCGTGCTGGAAGTGGACGTCGGCGACCCACGCGTTCGGCTTGCCGTCCGAGCGGTCGACGATCATCTGGAGCAGCGTCTCGGCCTTCACCCAGTCCTCGGCGATGAGGTAGAGCTTGGCGAGCTGCTCGTTGGTCTCGACGTCGTCGGGGACGAGCTCGTTGGCCTTCTCCAGGTGCTCGAGGGCGTGCATGCCGTCGTGCAGCCTGTCGCGATACACCGCCGCGATGCGCCGCTCGATGGCCGAGCGCTCGTGGTCCGTCTCGAGGTACATGCTCTGGCGCCGCAGCGCGTCGATCATGTTTTCCCACTCCTCGCGCGCCTCGTAGATGCGCACGAGCAGCTCGAGCCCGCGTCGATGGCCCGGCTCATCACGCAACGCCTGCTGGAGGATGGACAGCGCCTGGTCCGGGTCGCGCAGCTTCTCGAGGAGGATGCTGCTGCGCTCGCACAGGAGCTCACCGCGCTCCGCCGTCGAGGTCGCGTGGTAGGCCTTCCGCTCGAGCACGTCCTGCACCGACTCCCACTGCGAGGTCTCGCGGTAGAGCCGGTCCAGCGCGTCGAGGCTGACCTTGTGCGACGGGACGCGCGAGAGCAGCTCGCGGTAGCCGTAGATGGCGTTGTCGGGATCGGAGAGCTTCTCGGCGTAGATGCGCGCCATGTTCTCCTTGAGGAACACCCAGGCGCTCTCGTCGTCCGCTACGAGCTCGAGCCGGCGACGATAGACGTCCAGCAGATCCTCGAAGCGCCCACCGTCCCCGTAGATGCGCTCGAGCGCGGCGAGTGCGTCCGCGTTGCTCGAATCGATCGACAGCATGCGGTGGTAGTAGTCCGCCGCGGCCTCGGGGTTGTCGTGGATGGTGAGCTGCAGCAGCGCGAGGTCACCGCAGTACTTGAGCTGCTCGGCGTCGTTCTGAGCCGTGTGCAGCAGCCGCTCGTAGACCTTCGTCAGGTTCTCGTAGTCGTCCTTGCCACCGTACAGGTCTCGCAGCCGCTCGAGCGCCTGCCGCTGCGTCTCGTTGTAGCCGAGGATGTCCTCGTAGGCCGCGATGGCGCCATCGAGATCGCCGAGCTGGCCCTGCCGCACCTCGCCGATGCGGAGCCGCGTCTCGGTCTCGTCGCCGTAGCCGAGCGCGACCTTCTGCTCGAGCACGCCGATGAGCTCAGGCCAACGTGACAGCTGCTCGTAGAGGGCCTCGAGCGCCGTGGCTGCCCGCTCGTCGCCGCCCAGGTCGAGCACGCGCTTGAAGGCCTCGACGGCCGCGCCGCGATCGCTCACCTCGTCGCGCAGGACCTCGCCGATGCGCAGGCCGATCTGCGTCTTGTCGAAGCTGTCGTTCGTGGCCTGGTAGCGCCGCTCGAGCGCCACGACGAGATCGCTCCACCGACCCGTGATCTCGAAGAGCGTGGCGATGGCGGTGAGCGCCTCCTCGTGGTTCTCGTCGATGGCCAGCACGGCGTGCAGGTGCTTGATGGCGGCTGTCTTGTCGTCGAGCCGATCCCGGCAGAGGCGCGCGGCGCGCAGCTCCAGATCGATGCGCCCATCCACGTCGTTGGACGCGCTGATGGCCGTCTCGTACTCGCCGAGCAGGTCGCGCCACGACTCGGTCGCCTCGCACAGCCGCTCGATGCCCGCGAGCACGTCGAGGTCTCCGCGCGCCTGCTGATGCGCGGCCTGGAGATACAGCAGCGCGCTGACGGGATCCTCCAGCCGGCGCTCGTGGACCTCGGCGATGCGCAGGTAGAGGTCGCGAATGTCGAGACCATCGCCACCCTCGCCAACGAGCCGCTCGACGCGCTTGCCGAGCAGATCCGCGAGCGACATCCAGCGCTCGTGCTCGGTGTACAGCGCTTCCAGGCGCTCGCCGGCGTCGGTGTTGTTGGGTTCGAGCGCGACGACCTTGGCGTACGCCTCGGCCGCGGCCTCCCACGCGCCGAGCTGATAGTGACGCACCTCGCCGAGGCGCATCCAGGTGTCGACCGCCTCGTCGGACGGAATGACGGCGACCTTGGCCTCGAGCACCAGGACCGCGTCCTCCCATCGCGCCTGCTCGTTGAAGAGCTTGTCGAGCGCGTCGAGCGCCTCCAGGTTGCCGGGCTCGGCGTCGCGCACCTTCGTCCACGCGAAGATGGCCTTCTCGGGCTCCGGGATGGTCTCGGTATACAGCCTGGCGAGCCGCTGCCAGAGCGCCAGCAGGTCCGCGCCCTCGAACCGGAGGGACGCGACCATGCGCTCGAGCATTTGGGCGAGCGCCTCGAAGCTCTGCTGCGCCTCATGGATACGCGTGATGGCGACCATCGCCTCGATGTCGTGGTCGTCGAGCTCGAGCAGCTTCTCCCAGGCGTCGAGCGCCTGGAGATCGTCGCCGAGCTGATCGCCTTGCAGCCGACCCAGCTCACGGTAAATGGCCGCTCGCCGCTCGGGCTCTTTGTCCCCGAGGATCGAGAGCTCGCGGGCGTAGGCGTCTGCGAGAGCGGCCCCGTTGCCGGCGCGCTCATGCAGGCGCTGGATGTTGCGAATTGCGTCGGTCGACGACGTATCCTGCGAGAGCAGCTCGTCCCAGAGGGCGGTCGCGTCCTCGGCGTTGTGGAGCTTCTGCTCGGCCAGCTCCGCCATCTCGTAGAGCAACAGCTGACGGGTCTCGGTGTTGTCCGCCGTATCCACCTGCCGGCGCAGCGTGGCGTAGAGGTCGGCCCACCGCTCTGCGGCGCGATGGAGGTTGGCCACGGCCTCGAGCGCCTCGGGGTGCGTGTCCTGGATCTCGAGGGCGCGCTCGTAGGCGATGACCGCGTCGTCGGCCCGCGCGAGCTTGTCTCGCAGCAAGGCGCCGAGCCGCAGCAGCAGGGCGAGCTTGTCGTCGTCGTAGGGCGCCGCGGCGATCTGCCGCTCGAGCGCGATCTCGAGCTCCGCCCAGCGATGCGCGCCGAGGTAGAGCTTGTCGAGCGCCTGGAGCGCCGGGAGGTCGTTGTCGTCCTCCGCCAAGATGAGCTCGTAGATGAGCTCCGCCTGCCCGCCGTCCAGCAGTTGGTCGTGCATGATGCGCGCGCCCTTGTGCCAGAGCGCGATCTTGCGCGGCGGATCGTCGAGGCCGATGGCGACCGCGAGCAGCGTCTCCTTGACGCGCGCCCAGTCCCCGGTCTCGGCCGCGAGCGTCTCGAGCCGCTGGAGCAGCAGATCGTCCATGGGATCGAGCCGGAACGCCTCGCTCAGCCAGCGGACGGCGTCGGACTTCTTGCCGAGCCGCTCGAGATCCAGGTCCGCGAGCTGGCGGATGAGGTCCAGGCGCTCGCCGGCGTCGGAGGTCGACTCGAGTACGAGCTCCTTCAGGTCGTGCAGCTTCTGCCACTCGCCGCGCTCGACGTAGACCGGCTCCAAGAGCCCGGCAATGTCGGAGCGATGGACCCCGATGCGGGCCAGCCGCTCGAGGTGCTCGAGGGCGACCGGCTGATTGCGGTCGAGGTAGAAGACCTCGCGGTAGCACACGAAGGGCTGGTCGAGATCGCCGATGCGGTGCTCGGCCACCTCCGCCAGACGGAAGTAGAGGCCGATCTTCTTGTCGGCCTCGCTCGCAACGTCGATCTCGGCCTGCAGCACGAGCGCGAGCTCGACCCACTGCTCGGTGACCTGGTAGAGGTCGTCGAGTGCCTCGAGCGCCTGCGGGTGATCCGCCTGCTCGTCGGTCACGAGCCGATAGACCGCGACCGCGCGGTCGAAGTCGCCAATCTCGTCTTTGAGCACCTCACCTGCCCGGAGCCGCAGCGCCATGGCCTGCGTCGGGTCGTCCGCCGACTCGCCCGCGTCGAGCAGCAAGCTGCACAGCGACTCCCAGAGCCCGTGCGCCTGCGCGAGCCGGTCGACCGCGGTGCGTGAGGCCTGGTGATAGAGGTCCTCCCGCAGCGCGCGGCCGTAGCAGAGGAACGCGCGCTCGGCGTCCCCGAGCCGCTCCTCGCAGATCCGGGCCATGCGGTGCAGCGCGTCGATGCGCGAGAACGCGTCGTCGCGGTTGGCGACCAGCACATCGTACAGCTCGATGAGCCGACCCCAGTCGCTCGCGGCCAGGAGTACGGGCTCGAGCACCGTGAACGCCATCTCGCGCTCGTCGGCCGTGCGGACCAGCGAGTCCAGGTGCTCGACGGCGCGCGTGTTGCCCGGCGCATGCGCGAGCACTTGCTCGAGGACCTTGATGGACTCCATCACGTCGCCGAGGTCGCGGTTGAGGATGCGCGCCTTACGCAGCCAGAGCTCCGTCTTGGCCTCCGCATCGAGGAGCGCAGCCTGCTTGTCGAGGATGGGCAGCAGGTCGAGCCAGCGCTCGGTCTTGGTCAAGAGCTCCGAGAGCGCGTGCAGCTCGGCGACGTCGGTCTCATCCCACGCCAGGATGGTGCGGTGCGCGTCGATTGCGGCGTCGAGGTCCTCGAGATAGACCTCCTGGACGCCCGCGAGCTCGCGGCCGAGCGCCTTCTTCTGCTCCAGGTCCTTGGTCTGATCGATCTTGCGCTGCAGCGCGCGCGTGAGGTCCGCCCACGCCTGGGACTCCTCATAGAGCTGCGCGGTGCGATCGAGGGCCGTCGCGTCCGCCGGATCGAGGCGCAGGACGTCCTCGTAGACGTCGATGGCCTGCGCCTTGTCGTCCAGCGTCGTGGCGCACAAGTCACCGACCTCGAGCAGGATCTCCTTCTTGAGCTCGTCGACCTCCATCAGCGGCGCCTTCATGCGCAGCATGTCGACGAGCGGGCCCCACATCTGGCGCTCGCGATACAGCGCGACCAGCGCGTCGATCGCCGTGAGGTCCCCCTCGCTGATCTCGAGCACCTTCCAGTGCTGCTCGATGGCGCCCTGGACGTCGCCGCACTGATCCTTGCGCAGCTCCGCGATGATGCGGTGGATCTCCTTGCGGCGCTCCAGATCCGGCACGTCCTCGACGTGGGCCTTGAGCAGCGCGGTGAGCTCCTCGTAGTCGTGCAGGGCCTCGGCGAGGCGCAGGAGCTGCGTGAGCGTGGCGGGCTTCTGCGGATCGATGGCGTAGGCCCGTCCGTAGAACGCGAAGGCCGAGACCGGATCGGTCGCCTTGTGCTCGTAGAGCTTGGCCGTGCGATAGAGCAGGTCGACCTTCTTCTCGAGGTCGTCGGTCGCCGACTCTAGTACGCCGTAGACCTTGGCGAGGCCGGTCCACTGGTCGAGCGACTTGTAGGTCGGCTCCAGAATCGTCGCGATACGCTCGGCGTGCTCGGGCGTGTCGAAGTGCCGCTCCAACGCCGCGATGGCGTCGGCCTGCGCCGGATCGATGGCCAAGATGTCGGCGTACGTCTCGATGGCCTGCGACACCTCGCCGAGCTGCGTCTCGCGCACCTCGGCGAGCCGGACGAGCAGAGCCGCGCGGTCCTTGGGATCGGCCGCGAGCCGCGACCGCGTGAGGAGGACGTCGTGCAGGTCCTCCCAGCGCTCCGCACGCTCGAACAGCTCATCGAGCCGCAGCAGCGCGATCGGGTGGTTGGGCGACAGCCCGAGGATGCCCCGCAGATCGTCGACCGCGTCGTCGAGGCGCTGCAGCTGATCGGCCAGGAGGCCCGCAGTCTGAAACCGGAACTCGATGCGGTCGGCATCGGTCGTGGCCAGCTCCTCCTTCTTGCGCAGGATGTCGAGCAGCTTCTCGTGCTGCTCGGTCTCGAGATACAGCAGCTCCAACGCGTCGAGGGCGCCCGCGTGCTGCGGCTGCTCCTCCAGGATGGTCCGATAGAGCCGCTCGGCGCGCGCCGCGTCGTGCAGATGCGTGTGCGCGGCGGTCGCTATCTTCTCGTAGATGTGGATCCGGGCGTCCTTGTCGGTGACCTGCTCGACCGAGAGCTCGTAGAGATCGGCGAAGTGCGCCCACTCGCCGAGCTGCTCGACGAGCGCCTCGATCTGGCCCCGCAGCTCCTTGCGGCCCGGCTCGAGCTCATAGAGCCGGCTGGCGGCCCAGAGCGCGCGCTCGGCGTTGGCGGTCTTGTCCCGATAAAGCGTGATCAGCCGGCGAAGGAGCGCCTTTTGTCGCTTTTGGTCGTTCTTCTCGGTCGCCGTGAGCATCTGGATTTCCAGCGCATCGGCGAGCTTGGCGTCGTCCCCGCGCTGGCGGTAGACGTTCTCCAGCGTGAGCGCGATCTCCTCGCGGTGGGCCTCGCTGGCCAGCAGCTCCTCGAGGCTCTTGGTCGCCACGTCGCTGGTGGGATCGGCGAGGAGCGCCTCCTTGTAGTGCTCGATGGCGTCGGCGACGTCGTTCTTCTGAGCGTACGCCAACATACCGAGCTGGACGTGCAGGTCCGCCAGCTCCGCGGGTACGGCGTCCGCCTGATCCGCCAGGGCGCGCGACTTGCGGTTGAGCACCTCGGCGAGCGCCGACCAGTCCTCGGCCTCCGCATGCAGTCGGCACAGCTCGTCGTGGACGCGCGTGTCCTCTGGGAAGCGATCGAGCATCTCGCGAAAGACGCCCATCGCCGCCTCGGGCTCCGACAGCCGGTCGCGCCGCGTCGTGCCGAGCTCGAAGCGTACGGCCTTCTCGTCGTCGGTCGACAGCCCACCCTGCTCGAGCTTGCGCTCCAGCGCCTCGACGAGCTCCGGCCAACGGCCGGTCTCGCGGTAGATGGATTCGGTCGCGTCGATGGCCTCATGGCTCTTGCTGTCGTGCTCGTCCAGGACGCGCTGGTAGATGCCGAGGGCGCGCTCCGGATCCTGGAGCCGCTGGTGGTAGACCCACGCGGCGCGCAGCAGGGTGCGTGCGGCGGCACGCGAGTCGTCCGCGTCGACGGTCTCCTCGAGCACGGAGGCGTAGACCTCCCAGTTCTGCGACGCCTCGGCGAGGCGATCGAAGCCGGCGCGGAGCTCGGGATCGCGCGGATCCTCCTTGACGGCCTCCACATAACAGAAGAACGCCGAATCCAGGTCGCCGAGGTGCTGCTCCAGGAGCTCGGCCTTCTCGACGAGCAGCGGCCGGCGGGCGGCGACGTCGGCGACGGACTCCAGCACGACGTCGTAGACCGCCGGAAGCTTCTGGACCTCGCCCTGGTCGCGGTAGATGGGGATCAGCTGCCGGGCGGCGCCCGCGTTGCCGGGGTCTTCTCCCAGCACGGTCTCGAGCGCCTTGACCGAGCGCTGCACGTCGCCCTGCTCGAGCCAGAGCGCGGCGACCTTGAGCAGCAGCGGCAGGCGATGTGCGGCCTCCACGCTCGGCAGCTGCGCGTCCAATGCGCGCACGAGCTCCAGCATGGTCGCGTAGCGCCGATAGAGCGCCTCGAGCCGGTCAAAGTCGTTGATCTGGAGGTAGCGCTTCTTGAGCTCCGCGAGCGCCTTCTTGTTGTCTGGATCCGTCTCCAGGACGCGGCGCCACACGTCCGCGGTGCGCACGTCGTCGTTGAGGCGCGTGCCGTAGATGATGGCGAGCTTCTCGAGCAGCTTGCTGCGGCTGTCCTTGTCCGAGGTCTGCTCGTAGCGGGCCTCGAGCACCTCGATGAGCTTCTCGTACTGCTTCTCGCGCTCGTAGAGCGCTTCGAGCTGCGCGAGCGCCTCGGGATGCGCCGGCTCGCGGACGCGCACGTTCTCCCACAGCTCGATGGCCACGGCCGCGCTGCGGATGCGCTCGGAGGCGAGGTTGGCGAGCTCGACGAAGGCCTTGGCACGCGCCTTGTCGTTGCTGTGCGTCAGCTCGATCTCGCGCCGCGCGACGACGACGTACTGCTCCCACGACTTACGCTGCTCGTAGAGCTCCTTGAGCTTCTGGATGGCCTCGAGGTTGTCACTGTCCAGACCAATGATGGACTGGTAGTGCTTGATGGCCTCCGACGAGTTCGAGAACCGCTCGAGCATGATCCCGGCGATGCGGCGGTGCAGGGCGACCTGCTCCTTGGGCTCCTTGGCGAAGTCGAGCCGCCCTTGCAGCACGCGCACGAGATCCGGCCAGCGCTTCATGTCCTCGTAGAGCTTCTCGAGCGCCTCTTGGGCCTCCACATTGCCCGGATCGAGCTTGAGGATGTCCTGCCAGCCCGCGATGACCTTGGTCTCGCTCTTGATGTAGTCCGCGTAGATGCGAATCATCTCGCGGTGGAGCGCGATGGCGCCGTCCTTGTCGCCCTCGGCCACGAGCCTGTCGAGCTTGGACTTCAGCAGCTCGACGAGGCTGTGCCACTTCTGGACCTGAGTGTACAGCGTACGCAGGCGGTCGTAGGTCTCCTCGTCCGAGGGATCCTCGGTGTGGACGGCCTGCCAGAAGCCGAGCGCGCGGTCGGCTTTGCCCTTGTCGGACGCGATCTGAGCGAGGCGCCGCTTGACGCTGAGCGAGTCCAGGCCCGCCTCGCCGAACATCTGCTCGAGGCGCCGCCAGTTGTCGCGAGCAGAATAATATTCGATGTAAAAATCTGCGACCATGCCGTCGGCGCCAGCGGCGGACTGGAGCCTGCGGAAGTAGACCTCGGCGCGGTCGGCGTTCTTGAGCGTCTGCCACCAGATGAGGCCGAGCTGCGCCGAGAGCCAGGACTGGATGCCCTCGTCGGGCACCGTCTTGGTCTTCTGGTCCATGGACCGCAGCACGCGGTCGCGCACCCCTTGGTCGGTGACGCGCTCGAAGAAGATGTCGTAGACCGTCTTGAGGTCGGCGAGAGCGCCGGATTCGAGCAACGCGTCCTGTAGCTTCTCGAAGTTCGCCACATCGGCAGGGTTCGAGGTGAAGCTCGTGCGCAACGTATCGAGATCCATGCGATTTCTCCTCACAAGGCGGGACGGCCGACCGTCGGCGGGAGAATTACCACGGGTGACGGGGGCCTACAACGGCGGGACCCCTCCCTCGAAGCATGGACTTATGTGTAGGAGGCGAGGCTACTTGGAGGCCGGAGCTTGCTTGGACAGGTCACGAATCGTCGCGTTCGCTGGCGGCGTGAAGCGAAAGGGCTTTTCGTCGAGGGTGCGGTACTCGAGCTTCTGGAACGTGACGATGCTCACGTTGTCGTAGGGGTCGGTGAGCTCCGTGCGCCGGATCTCGCCGGTCGACGGGTCGACCACCAGCACGAGCTGCTTGAAGTCGCGCGCGCTCTTCTTGGGCTTGAGGAGGAGCCCGAAGCCGTCCTTCTCGGGTGTGGCGGCGTGCGCGGCGACGTCGAAGTCCTCAGTCAGGTTGCCCTGGCCAAAGAGGTAGCGGCTCTGGTGGTAGAGCTCCGACGACTTCACGTCGAGCTTGGTCACGAGCGCGTCCTCGGGCTGGTAGGTCCACAGCGTCGTGCCGTCCGAGATGTAGAAGACCTTCTCGGGCTTCTGGTAGTCCCAGCGCATCATGCCGGGCCGCTTGAAGAAGACGTTGCCCTCCTTGGTGATGGCGCGGGCGCGGCCGGGCTTCTTGACGACCTGAGTGAAGACGGCGCGAATGTCGGAGCGGTCCTTGTAGTAGGCCTCGATCTTCTTGGCGACGCCGGCGGGCGTGTCCGTCGGAGTGTCGGCCTGGGCCGCGCCAGCGAGCGCGAGCACGGGCACGAGCAAAGCAGCAGTCGAGAAGAAGCGTGACGGCATCGGGACCTCCGGGGGCGGACTTACGCATAGTACGCGGCCAGCGCAAGCGTGCCTTGCGGAAACGCGCTGCGCGGCGGGAGTGTTCCAGCGGTTGCGTCTCGGCCCAGGCTTTCCTACCCTGGCGCGGTGACCGGCTCGCTCGCGCTCGACATCCTGGTGTTCCTCTACGCGCTGGTGCTCCCCGGGCTGCTCGCGGCGCGGCTCGTGCTCAAAGACACGGACGCGGTGGTCTGGATCCCCACGGGGCTCGTCCTCGGCCCGTTCTGCATCCCGGTCATCGACTACACGCTCGCTGTGTTGCTGCGCACGCACATCTCGCCGGCGCTCGTGCTCGGCGTCTCGACCGCGCTGCTCATCGGCATCGGCGCGTTTCACCTCCGCGCACGCCGCAAGACGGCAGCGGCCGGATGACGGGCGCGACGCACTGGCTCCTCGCCATCCACGAGGACTCGAACGCCAACGCCACGCTGTTCAAGGACGGCGAGCCGATCTTCGCCGTGGCCGAGGAGCGCCTCACGCGCCAGAAGTTCGCGGCAGGCTTCCCGGAGCGCTCGGTCGAGGCGTGCCTCGCCTTTGCCGGCATCACGCTGGCCGACGTCAACGTCGTGCTCCCAGCCAACCGCCACCACTTCCTGCCGCGCATCTCTCCCGGACTGCTCCCCGACGAGGAGCACGACTACTTCGGCGGCAAGCACAAGGCGTGGCTCTACCTTCAGCACGCCATCGCGCGCAACGGGCTGCTGGGCCGCGTCACCGAGGAGACGAGCCGGCTGTTCCTGAAGCGGCGCTTCCCGCAGCTCGGAGACTTCGTCGACCACCACACGGCGCATGCGTATTCGGCGTACCTGACCAGCGGCATGGAGACCTGTGTCGCGGTGACCGCCGACAACATGGGCGATGGCTGGTCCTCCAAGGTGTTCCTGTGCCGGAACGGGCGCTGCGAGTACCAGTACGGCTCGACGGCGCGCCACTCGCCAGGACAGTTCTATGGCGAGATCGCGCAGCTGCTCGGCTTCCACAACCTGATGGCCGGCAAGGTCACCGGCCTCGCCGCCCACGGCGACTGGCGTCCGGCGTATCCATTGATGGAGACGCTCTTTGCGCTCGACGAGACCGAGACGCGCTTCGTCACTCCGCGGCTCTGGTGGCGCGGGCGCGACCGCTCGCCCTATCGCGAGCTCAAGGCGATGGACCCCGCCCTCGTGGCAGCGGCGGCCCAGCGGCGCCTGGAAGATGTCATGGTCGCCTACGTCCGCCGCGCGGCCCGCAACTTGGGCGTGCGGGACGTCGTGCTCGCGGGTGGCACGTTTGCCAATGTCGTTGTGAACCAGAAGATTTTGGAACTAGACGACGTCGATCATGTCTATGTTCATCCGGCCATGACCGATCAGGGCATCAGCATGGGCGCCGGCCTGTGCCATCTAGCGGAGCGCGGGCCATCGGGGCTCGTGAAGAATCGGCCGCTACCCAACATCTACCTTGGGCCCGGAGCGGACGAAGAGACTCTGGGACAAGCGCTCGAGCGTCACGGGCTGGCCTACACCCGACCCAAGGACCTGCCGGGCGCTGTCGCCGACGCGCTGGTCGCAGGTCAGGTCGTAGCGCGCTTCGACGGACGGCTGGAGTACGGTCCGCGCGCGCTCGGCAACCGCAGCATCCTGGTCGCGCCACACGACCGCTCAGTGAATGACTGGCTCAACGCGCGGCTCAAGCGCACGGAGTTCATGCCCTTTGCGCCAGTGACGTTGGCCGACCACGCGCCCGAGTGCTACGAGCGGCTCGCTGGCGGTGAGCTCGCGGCGCGCTACATGACGATGACGTTCGGCGTGAAGCCCGTGATGCGGGAACGCTGCGCGGGCGTCGTGCACCTCGACGGCACGGCGCGACCACAGCTCATCAGCGAGGCCGATAACCCGGGCTACTGGGCGATTCTACAGCGGTACTACGAGCGAACGGGCACGCCGACGCTCATCAACACGAGCTTCAACATGCACTCCGAGCCGATCGTGTGCTCGCCCGAAGACGCCATCCGTGCGTTCCTCGAGGGTCACCTCGACGTCCTCGCGCTGGGGCCGTTCCTGGTGCAGAACCCGCGGACGCGGATCTCGAAATCGGTGTAGGAAAGACGGGGCGCCGACTCCTGACGAGGAGGCGCCCTCCGTCGAAGCAGCCGGGAGCTACTTGCTCTCCGCCTTCTTCTCTTCCTTCTTGGGCTCGTCCTTGGGCATGGCGGCGCCCATGAGCTTGCCCATGCACTCCTTCATCTTCTTGGAGAGACGATCCTCGTCCTCCTTGGCGATCTTCGCGTTCTTGTCGATCTTGCCCTCGTACTCCTTCATCGTGGACTCGAGGCACTTGGGATCCTTGCACGCGCAGAGCTTGTCCGTCATCTCCTCAGCAAGTGCGACGTTCTTGTCCTTGCAGCCGCCCATGGCGAGGAGCGAGAGGGTGCCGATACCGGCGAGAGCCATCTTGAGAGCCTTCATGAATGCGGTTCCTTCGTTCGACGCGGGTTCATTTACGTCGATAATCAGAGTGGGTTCCATTACCCAAGTGGCGCGGACGCTAGTGCGACTCGGTAGGGGTGTCAAGCACAACGGTTGACTCGCGCGCGCCGCCGCGCATCCTAGCGCGCCGTGAACGCCGGGAACCAGATTCGGATCGCTCTGGACGCACGGCTGGAGAAGCCGTGGGCCTCGGGCCTCGGTCGCTACGCGCGGGAGCTGTGTCGAGCGCTCACGGCGCTGGACGCCCCGGGCGTGCAGTGGGTTATCCTGAAGCACCCGCTCATGCGGGACGTCGCGTTCGCAACGCTGGGCTCGAACGCCGAGGAGGTGGTGCTGGCGGGCGACCCGGACACGGCCTCGACGCTGTGGTCGGCGTGGACGCTGAACCGACTGCGCCTCGACGTCTACCACGCACTCGAGAACTTCGTGCCCGTCGGGCTCCGCGTCCCACGGACGGTCATCACGATGCACGACCTGACGTGGGTCCTCACGCCGGAGCTCGTCCAGCGGGCCGACCGATCGCGGCTCCAGACGGGCTTCATTCGCGTGTGGGGCACCGGCACGATGGCTTACGCCGTCAGGCGCGCGTCGGCGGTCATCACGGTGTCTGAGGCCACGCGGGCCGCGGCCCTGGAGCGCTTCCCGGTGCTGCGGACCAAGCCCGTGGTGGCGGTCCACAACGGCCTCGAGCACGACCATTTCCGTCCCGCGGAGCGTCCCGCCCCGGAGCGCTCGTTTTTTCTCACGCTCGGCAACAGCCTCCCCTACAAGAACGTGCCGCGCGTCATCGACGCGCTCGCCCAGCTGAAGGACACGTCGGCCGAGCTGGTCCTGCCGGGACGTGGCGACAACTTCGGTGCCCTGGAGGTGCAGGCGCGTGCGCGCGGCGTCTTCGATCGCGTGCGGTTTCGGCGGAGGCCGCCCGACGACGAGGTGCTCGGCTATTACCAGACGGCCACGGCGCTCGTCTTTCCCAGCCTGACCGAGGGTTTTGGGTTCCCGCTCGTCGAGGCCATGGCCACGGGCTGCCCGGTCATCACCTCCGACCTCCCCGTCTGCCGGGAGGTCTGCGGCGATGCGGCGCTGTACGTCGATCCGCGCTCCACGGACTCGGTCGCTTCCGGAATGCGCGCGGTCCTATTGGACCCAACGCTGCGGGCCTCGCTTATCGCTCGTGGCAAGGAGCGCGCCGCACGGTTCAGCTGGCGACGCTGCGCCGAAGAGACGCTGAGCGTCTATGGAACGCTGGTTTCCAATTGAACTTTGCCGTGTCCCATGGCCGAGTCCGTTCGACGTCAGCCACGGCTGTCTTCAGCCACGAAATCCACAATGGGTGAACAGCGCCGTTGTCGCGGAAACGAGGCGCCTTCCTCCGGCTTTGCCAGGCTCGGCGCGCTGTGCTACAAGTAGCACATGACGCGCATCGGCATTCGGGAGCTTCGACAGCACGCCAGCAAGTTCGTGCGCCAGGTCGCGGGCGGTGCCACCGTTGAGATCACCGAACGCGGGCGACCCGTTGCGCTCTTGGTGCCCATCGAACCTGACGGCGTTCTTGAACAGCTGCACCGCCAGGGCCGCCTGAGCGCTGCCACGGGCGACCTGCTGGACCTGGGACCGCCCATGGAGCCTTCGGCCGAGGTGGTGCTGCCGAGCTCCTCGCTCGCGACCGCACGTGAGGCCGAGCGCTGATGGCCGTCTACTTGGACTCGTCGGCGCTGGTGAAGCTCGTCGTTGCGGAGTCGGAGTCTTCGGCGTTGCTCGCCTACTTGGCAGCGCATCCGGAGCGCGTGTGCAGCGCGTTGTGCCGCGTCGAGGTCGTGCGAGCGGTGCAGGCCCATGGCCCTTTGGCGGTCGCACGCGCAGCACGAGTGCTGTCGCACGTGCGGGTCCTGCGAATCGACGACGACGTCCTCGAAGACGCGGCGGTCCTCGGCCCTGCCCTGCTGCGCAGCTTCGACGCCATCCACCTCGCGTCTGCGCGCACGTTGGGTTCGGAGCTTGCGACGGTCGTCACCTATGACCGAACCATGGTGCGCGCGGCGCAGGGGCTCGGCCTCGCGGTTGCGGCACCCGGCGCCGTGGCGCCGTGACGAGCGGGACTCCCGAACGCCTTCGGCTGGGCGGCAAGGGCGCCAATCTCTTGGCGCTGTCCGAACGGGGGCTGCCCGTCCCCGCGTTCTTTGTCGTCCCCGTCGACGAGCCGGCCGACTCGGCCACCGTCCTCGAGGGTCGTCGCGCGCTGGGCAACGGACCCGTGGCGGTGCGCTCGTCTGCGACCGCCGAGGACCTCGGCGCTGCGAGCTTCGCCGGGCAGTTCGATACCGTCTTGTGGGTCCAGACGGACGCAGAGCTCGTCGCCGCCGTCGCGCACTGCCGGCGCTCCCTGGACTCCGAGCGCGTGCGCGCGTACTGCGCTCACCACGGCATCGAGCGCTCGGCGCTCGGGATGGCGGTCGTCGTTCAACGCATGGTCGACGCGGTCGCCTCCGGGGTCCTCTTCACCGTCGATCCGGCGCACCCCGACAGCGGCGAGAGCCTCATCTCGGCGGCCTGGGGGCTCGGCGAGGGCGTCGTGTCCGGACAGGTCGACACGGACACCTACCGCGTCCGCGGTCCCCGGGTCAGCGCGGAGATCGTCACCAAGGGAATGCAGGTCCGCCCGCGCCCGACGGGCTCCGGGACGGCCCTCGTGGAGGTGCCTCCAGACAGGCGCTGCGTACGATGCGTCAGCGACGACCAGTGCCGCCGGCTCGTCGCTTTCGGCCGCCAGCTCGAGGCGCACTACGGCGTCCCGCAGGATATCGAGTGGGCGCTCGACGCCGCGGGGGAGCTCCACATCCTCCAGACGCGGCCGCTCACGGGCGTCGGTCCGCGCGTCGGCACCGTCGCGACGTGGGACAACTCGAACATCATCGAGTCGTACTCGGGCGTGACCACCCCGCTGACGTACACCTTCGCGCGCAACGCCTACGAGGTCGTCTATCGCCAGTTCTGCGAGGTCATGGGCGTCGCCGACGCGGATCTGGCCAAGAGCCAGGCGGTCTTCAAGCGCATGATCGGCCTGATCCGCGGCCGCATCTACTACTGCCTCGACTCGTGGTACCGCGTGCTCGCGCTGCTTCCCGGTGCGCGCTTCAACAAGCGCTTCATGGAGCAGATGATGGGCGTCCGCAAGGAGGCGGACCTCGAGGGCGAGCGCCCGTCCACGGCGGGCAAGCTGCGCATCTACTATCTGGCGTGGCGGGTCCTGCGCTCGCTGTTCGGACTGGGGCGGCGCACGGCGGACTTCTCGGCGCGCTTTGCCGACACCTACGGCCAATACCAGGCTCAGGACCTGGAGGCCCTGCCGCCCGACGCCTTGGCCCAGGCGTATCGCGACCTCGAGCAGCGCCTGCTCCTGCACTGGAAGGCCCCGATCATCAACGACTTCTTCGCGATGATCTTCTTCGGCGTGCTCAAGAAGATGGCGGCTGGACACCACAACGACCTGCTGGCGGGTGAGCCGGGCATGGAGTCCACGGTGCCCACGCGCGAGCAGATGCGCATGGCGGCCCGGGTGCGCGCCTCGCCGGAGCTGACCCGCGCGTTCGCCACCATGGACGATGACAGCCTGGCTTCCGAGGCGCTCGCGGGGAACCCGGCGCTGCGCGAGCTGCGCGCCTGGCTCTTGCCGTACCTCCAGCTCTTCGGGGATCGCTGCATGGAGGAGCTCAAGCTCGAGACCCGCACGCTGCGCGACGATTCGGCCTTCCTGATGGGCTCCGTGCGGCGCTTCGTGGCGCGGCCCGACCTCACCGTCGAGCGCATGGACGACCACGAGCGGTCGGTGCGCGCCGAGGCCGAGGCCGCCGTCGCTGGCGCGATCCCGCTGCTGAAACGGCCGCTGTTCCGCTGGGTCTTGAGCAGGGCGCGGCGCCACGTCCGCGATCGCGAGAACCTGCGCTTTGCGCGCACGCGGGTCTTCGGACTGGTCCGCCGGCTCTTTCGCGCCATCGGCGGGCATCTGGCGCGACAGGGACACCTCGACGCCGTTGAGGACGTATTCTACCTCACGCTGGAGGAGGTGCTGGGCGCGGTGGAGGGCACGACACCAACGGCCCCGGCATCGTTTCGCGCGCTGACGCGCCTGCGACGCGCCGAGTTCGACCGCTACCGCCGGGAGCCGCCCCCCTCGGATCGCTTCGAGACGCGTGGCGCGGTGCACCTCGGCAACCCGTTTCGCGATCTCACGCCCGTCGAGCTGCCGGCCGATCCCGACGCGCTCGTGGGGCTCGGCTGCGCGCCCGGCGTCGTGCGCGAGCAGGTGCGCGTGGTCCGCTCACCGAAGGACGTGCCCGGCCTCGACGGCAAGATCCTCGTCTGCGAGCGCACCGATCCCGGCTGGGTCCCGCTGTTTCCCACCGCCGCGGGCCTGCTGGTCGAGCGCGGCAGCGCCCTCTCCCATTCGGCGATCGTCGCGCGCGAGTTCGGCATCCCGACCATCGTGGGCATCCCGCGGCTGCTCGAGCGGGTATCCGACGGGGCGCTCGTCGAGATGGACGGCGCCACGGGCGTCGCGCGCGTCGTCCGAGAAGTTGGCTAGCGGCTGAGCACGGTCTCGAGCGCGACCAGCTCGAGCTGCCCCTTCGTCTTGACGAGCCAGGCGGCCAGCGCCTCGGCCGTCTCCGGGTAGGGATGGCCGATAGCGATCGCCACACCGCGCGCCTGGGCCACGCGGAGCGCCCGGTCGAGCTGAAGCGCGATGGACGCGACCCGCCGCTCATGATCCAGGAAGACGTCGCGCGCAGCATGCGGCATCCCGAGCCGGCGCGCCGTCGCGATGGCGACCGACCGGGACGAGGTCCGCGAGTCGAGGAAGTAGAGCCCCGCCTTCGACAGCGCGGCCAGGGCGGCGCGCATGGCGCTCGCGTCCTCCGTGAAGCCGCTCCCCTGATGATTCGACGCGCCCTGGAGGCACGCACGCGCGTCCTCGGGCAGCGCGTCGAGCCGCGCGCGAATGGCCCGCACGATGGCGTCCGGCTCCTGGCCGCGACGCAGATACGGCGCGAGCGTGGGCGTCATCTCGCGCGGATCCGAGGGCTCCATGGGGAGATGCGCGATGAGCGGCTCGCCCGCCGCGCAGAGCTCGCGGGTCATGGCCGTCGCAAACGGCGTACCTGGGATGACGGCGTAAGTGACCTTTCCGTGGAGCGCAGGGATCGCGAGTAGCGGGTCCAGCGCGTCCCGCCGGAGGCCGATGTCGTCGATGACCAGCGCGATACGTGGGAGCCGAGCCAGCGCCGGCGCAGCCAGCAGCAGCCATCCAACGAGGAGCCCGAGCCGGCTCACCGAAACCACGGCGCAGGATCGACCGGCTCGCCGTTGATGCGAATCTCGAAGTAGAGGCTGTCGCGCTCGAGCGGTCCCGTGTCGCCCGCCACGCCAAGGTGCTGCCGCGACTTGAGCACCTCGCCCACGGTCACGTCCACGCTGCGCAGGTGGGCGTACAATGTATAGTCCTGTTGCGTGTGGTCCACGATGACCGTGTTGCCGTAGCCCTTGAGCCAGCCGGCATACACGACGCGGCCCGTATAGATGACGCGGACATTCTTCTCGCCGCCCTTGCCTGGCACGAGGTCGATGCCGCGGTGAAAGGTCACCGTGCCGAACTTCGGGTGCGTGTGGTTGCCGAAGCGCTGCTCGATGCGCCCACCCTTCATCGGATAGAGGTACTGGCCCTTGAGGTCACGAAACCACAGGCGCTTGCCGGTCCACTCCTCGAACGCGGTGATCTGGTCCTGGAGCAGCTTCGCCGCCTTGCCGAGATCCTTGTCCGCCTTGGCGTAGAAGGCCTTGTCGGTGCGGACGCTCTCGAGCAGCGCCTGCTTGATGGCCTTGTCTCGCACGAGCGTGGACTGGGCGTCCTTGATGCGCTGCTCGCAGGCCTCGAGCTCCTGGATCTTCTTGTCGAGGTCGTCGACGGAGTCCTTGAACTGCTTTACCGTACCATGATAAATCATAATGCGCTTCTCGTCGTCTTTGACCAGCCGCGCGAGCAGGTGCCGCTTGTGCAGCCACGACGCGTAGTCCTTGGACGACATGAAGTGCGACAGATCGCCCTGGCGGCGCGTCTCGACCAGGACTCGAATCCGCTTCTGGATGCGCTGCCGCTCGAGCTCGAGCTTGTTCTTGGACTGGTCGTGGTGGCGCTGCGCCTCGTCGCGGCGGGCGATGAGCTCCTCCCGCTGCTTCTGGCTCTGTCCGAGCAGGCGATCCTGGTCAGCGCGATCTTTGTCCAGCTCGTCGAGCGCCTCGAGCAGGTCGAGCTCCTCGTTGAGCAGCTTGGGCAGATCCTCGACGCTCTTGACCGGGGGCGCCGCCACGGTCGCCGAGAGGACCGCTGCTGCGAGCCAGGGCACGGCCAACGAGATGCTCATGCGCCGCGCAGGTACCTTCCGACGGAGAAGACGCTGCCGAGAAGCCCGAGCAACACGCCGCCGACGAAGAACCATGCAACGAGTGACGGCGGCAGCAGGTTGACCTGGATGTCGACCAAGTGCTCTTCGCGGATGTAGGTCTGTAGGCGCTGATGCGAGATGAGCACCACGAAGAACGCGATGAGGCTGCCGGCCAGCCCTTGGAAGAGCCCCTCGAGGTAGAACGGCACGCGGATGAAGCGATTGGTGGCACCCACGAGGCGCAGGATCTCGATCTCGTCCTGGCGCGCGTGCACCGCGAGCTTGATGGTCGAGAACACGAAGAAGACCGCCGCGACGACGAGCACGACGCAGATGGCCCACGCGAGCGTGCGGAAGACCTCGACGACCGCGATCCCGATGCGCACGCGGTCGAGCCCGACCTCCACGTCGGAGACGGAGCGCACGCCCTTGAGCGCCTTGACCCACTCGGCCGTGTCGCGCAGGTCGCTCTTCAGACGGCGACTCTTCTCCAGCACGATCTCGAGCACCGGCTCCGCGGGGATGCTCTGCTCGTCGAGCCCGGCGAGCTGCTCCTCGGTCAGCAGCGTGCGATTGCGGGCGCGATCGTCGTCGATGGACACGTACGTCACGGTCTCGACGCCGTCGCGCGCCTGGATCTGCGTCACGAGGTGGTTGACCTCCGATTGGCCGATCTCGGGCGTGAGATAGGCCGAGATGCGGACGCCCTCGCTGACCTGATCGACGACGGTCGCGACAGCGGTGAGCAGGCCGCCGAAGAAGCCGACCAGGATGAGCGAGACGGCGATGGTCAGAATCGAGATGACCGTCAGGAGCGCCGAATGACGGACGTTCTTGGCGGCCTCACGGAAAAAGTAGCCGACGCGGTAGAGGGCGAGGTTCACCGGCGCGCGAGCTCCTCGCCGTCGTCGTCCAGCATCGAGCCGCCGCTGCCGAGGCCGTCCTCGACGACGTAGCCGCGATTGAGCAGCACGACCCGCCGGCGATAGCGCTCGAGCAAGAAGCGATCGTGGGTGGCCACCATGACCGTCGTCCCCTTCTGCTGGAGGTCCAAGATGAGGTTCATGATCTCGACGCTGAGATCCGGGTCCAGGTTGCCCGTGGGCTCGTCTGCCAGGAGGATGGCCGGCTCGTTGACCAGCGCCCG
>SXOX01000011.1 GCA_005776585.1 Pseudomonadota bacterium
GCATGTCGGGCGGCATCGCGTACGTCTTCGACCGAGAGCGCGCGCTGCGACGGCGCTGCAACCTGGAGATGGCCGAGCTCGAGAGCCTGATCGACGAGTCGGAGATCTGGCTCGTCTACGGCCTCGTCGAGGACCACCACCGGCACACGCAGAGCGCGGTCGCAAAACGGGTGCTCGACAACTGGGAGCACATGGTCCCGATGTTCGTGAAGGTGATGCCGACCGACTACAAGCGCGTGCTCCAGGCGCGTCGCGCCCAGCTGCGACCGCCATCGTCGGTCACCGGAGGGCCGCGGCTACGCCTTGTGGGCGGGTGATTCGACGCGTCAGATCTGGCAATAATCGCAGTTGTGATCGCAGTGCTGCGGCCTCGATCGACCCGCCGGATGCCCCGGATCAAATGACAACTTGTCAGGACCGTCCCTGAATTGCGGCGACGGCCGCTTCGAGGCGCTGGCGGCCGTCGGGCGAGAACCAGGTGTCGAGCCAGCGCTCGCTCTCCTCGGCGCCGGTCGTGTCCCACGCCATCAGGGCGGGGCGGCGCAGCGCGGCCTTGACCTGCGCAAAGGCGCGCGGCGGGATGGCGCCGAGGGTGCGGGCCTTGTCGAGCGCGTGTTGGAGCAGCGTCTCGGGCAAGACGACCTCGTGGACGAGCCCGAGGGCGAGCGCCGCGTCGGGGGGCACGAGCCGGCCCTCGAGCGCGACCGGTACGTACGACGCGGGCGGTATCGCGAGCTTGAGCGGCTCGATGACGGACGTGGGCAGGCCAATCCCGAGCTGCGTCTCGTTGAGCCCGATGCGCGCGCTGCCGGCGGCCATGACGCGCCAGTCGGCCTGGAGGGCGAGCACGCAGCCGCCGGCGATCGCGTGGCCATCGATGGCCGCGACCACGGGCACCGGGCAGGTGAAGACCGCGCGCATGATCGCGCCGAAGCGGCCGATGAAGCCGCGCATCGTGTCCCGGTCGTGAGCCAGCAGCGTGGGCAGGGCGAGCCCGGCGGAGAACGCGCGCCCGTCGCCGGTCAACACGACCGCACGGGCGCCGTGACTCGGCACGGCTTGAAGGGCCGCATGCAGCGACTCCAGCGACTCGACGGACATGGCGTTGGCCTTGCCATAGCGCATGCGGAGCAGGGCGACGCCGTCGTGGAGTTCGAGGTGGGCCATGGCGATCCTCTCAGGGTACGGGACAACGGAAGCCCACGAGCTTGAGCGGGCTGGGGTGGCGATCGATGACGACGACGTCCCCGACGCGCAGCTCGAGCTGCTCGCGATAGCCGTCGAGGTAGATGGCGCTCGTCCGCGTCTTGGCGAGCAGCGTGATGGGCGGCTCGACGATGCCCGACAGCAGGCCGCGCACGGTGCCCGGAGGCAGATACGGCTCGCGCACCTTGAACTGGAGCCGCGTGTCCGAGGGCGCCATCGGCGTCCCGCCCGCCGAGCGAATCGCGGCGGTCGAGCCCGCGGCCGAGGCGATCCACACGCCGGAGGACTTGTGGTCCTCGCTCTGCCCCTCGGCCGTGAGCACGTAGCGGCTCATCGCCGCGGGGACGGTGTGGGCGTAGAGCAGCTCGTTGAGCACGGGAGTGGGGCACAGCACGTCGTTGATGCGCACCTGGAGCCGCGTCAACGGCACCGCGGGGAGCGTGCCGGCGCACCAGGCGTCGAGCGCGCGGCCGAACGCATCGGGGCCGCAGACGCAGAAGTTGCCCACCGACAGTCCGGGCGATGAGTTGACGCCGAGGAGCGGCACGTCGAGGACCGAGTGGCTGACGTCCAGCAGCGTGCCGTCCCCGCCGACCGACACGACCAGATCGTAACCCGCGGTGGGCTCCACGTCGGCACGATAGGCGAGCGTGGCCTCGACGGCGGTGCGTGTGGCGAGCGCCTCCTCGACGAGCTCGATGGCCTGCGCGTTCTGCTCATGGGCCTCGACGTACTTGGCGTAGATGTCCGGCTCGTCCACCCTCAGGCGGGCGAGCGCGGCGGGCTCGTGCTCTTCGTAGAGCGAAAGCTGACTCTTCTTGTAGACGACCAGGAGACGGACAGGCACGGGTGGCTCTTAGGTGAGGGCTGGGGGGTTGTCAACCGGGAGTCGGGTCACGACAACAACAGCCGGCGCACGCGCGCGACCACCTCCGCGGTGGAGACCGGCTTGATGAGGACGTCGCGAGCGCCGAGCGAGATGACGTAATCGGTCAGGTACTCGTCGTCCCGCCCGGTGACGACGAGCACGGGGACCGTGGCCAGGCGTGGATCGCGGCTGAGGCGACTCAGCACGTCTCGCCCGTCCACGTGCGGCATCTCGATGTCGAGCAGAATGGCGAGCGGCACCGTGGTGGCGAGCCAGTTGAGCGCCTCGCGCCCATCGGTCGCGATGTGGACCTCGAACCCGCCGCGACGGAGCGCATCCGCGAACAGGGAGGCAAGCGTTGCGTTGTCGTCCGCAACCAGAACCTGGCCCTCCATGTCAGACCCCCTTCACACGCCCCCAGGAGAGTCTCGACCGCTTGTGCGTGCCTGTCAAGCAATACCAAATAGAAAAATGTACAGCAATTTGACTCGATGACGGGAGCGAAGTTGCTGATTGTAAAGAATATCCTCGGGGGAATTCAGGTCAGGTCAACAGGCTGGCGCGCGTCTCCGAGCGCGCAGCACGAGGGCGCCAAGAACGAGCCAGCTCAGGTGCCACGGCGGCGCACGGCGGCCAGGCGCACAGCCCTCGGTCGCCTCGGGCGCGACCAGCACGACGACACCGCCGAGGTCCTCGCTCTCGACCACGCTGCCGCTCACGTCCACGCTGCCGCTCGAGAGGTCGCCGGTCGTCCCGCCCGAGCCGCTCGCGTCGGTGCCCGTCGGGTCCGGGGGCGGCGGGGAGCCGCACACGTCTTCAGCGTTGTGCTTGGCCTTGCACACCACGCCGAGGCCGGTCGGATCGCACGTGAAGGTGCCGAGGCGCACGCAGTCGTTGTTGGTCACCTCGCAGGGCTCGCCGACGGTGAAGCCCTCGTCGACCTCGCCGTCGCAGTCGTTGTCCGCGCCGTCGCAGCGCTCCGTCTCGCCCTTCGGCAGCGGCGCCTTGCAGAACGAGGTGCCAAGGCCGTTGCAGGCGAGATAGCCCTTGGCGACACACTTGCCCTCGCCGGTCTCGCAGGCCTTGCCGGCGCTGAAGTCCTCGTCGGTCTGGCCGTCGCAGTCGTCGTCGACGCCGTTGCAGGACTCCGGACCGACGACGGGCGGCGGCGCGTTGCAGCTCGAGCCCTTGCCGTCGGCCGCGCAGACGGTCTTGCCCTTGGTCTCACAGCCCGCCGTCATGAGCGTGCAGGTCTTACCGAGCCCGAAGTCCTCGTCGGTCTCCCCGTCACAGTCATCGTCCTGCCCGTTGCAGCTCTCGGTGCCGGGCGGTCCCGGGACGGCGCCGCAGTGCGGTGCGCCATCGACGCCACAGGCGATCTGACCGTAGGCGAGGCAGGCGCCCTTGCCATCGGTGCACGTCTTGCCGAGCGAGAAGTCCTCGTCGACCAGGCCATCGCAGTCGTCGTCCTTGCCGTTGCAGTCCTCGGGGTGGGAGCCGCCGGCACAGCCCGTACAGCCCTCGTCGACCTGCCCGTTGCAGTTCTCGTCACTGGTATTGCCGCACTTCTCCGGTCCCGTGGGCTTGCAGCCCGCGCACCCGTCGTCGATCTGGCCGTTGCAGTCATCGTCCTGACCGTTGCCGCAGAGCTCACCGCCGGTCTTGACGCAGCCGTCCTTGCAGCCCGGGATCCCCTCGTCGATCTGGCTGTCGCAGTCGTCGTCGAGCGCGTTGCAGGCCTCGGGCGCGCCGGGATAGACCGCGGGCGCCGCGTCGTCGCAGTCGGGCCCGACGAGCGCGCCGTCGCCGTCCGCGTCGCCCGAGGTGAGCTTCACGTTCGGCACGAGCCGCAGGTAATCCAGCCGATGCTCGCCGCCGGCATCCGGCACGGGATCGAGCCGCAGCTGGGTGACCTTGCCCTTCCAGCGCGGGTGCGCGCCGAGGTCGATGGTGAGATCGTGCCACTGGCCATCGCCCGGAATGAGGTAGCCGATGGCCTTCTCCTCGTTCCATTGCGGCTCGACGTCGGTCACGAAATAGAGTCGCCCGGCCACGGCCGCGGTGCCATGGCGCACGCGGCCTTCGAGCCCCTGAATCGTGGCGGCATCCACGGCGAGCTCGGGCGAGACGATGAAGGGGTCGGGCCCCGCAAGCGTGAGCGCCAGCGCGTGCGCCAATGGATCGACCACGAACGCCGTCACGCCGGGCGAGGCCGTGAAACCCTCGGTCTCCTGTGACGCGCCGTTCCACTCCCAGTGGTTCTTTCCGAAGACGTCGTGCTGAACCGACGCCCGCAGCAGCTTTCCGGCCTTGTTGACCTCCACCGCGTCGTCCCAGCCGACCTGCTCGCCGTAGTAGTCCCCGATGTGGCGAATCCAGGCGCGCACGTCGGGGTGCTCGACCGCGCCAAGGCTGTACTGCGTCGCGTGCAGCAGCAGCCGCACGCGCTTGGTCTCTCCGGCCGCGAGCGCGTGGAGGTTCAGCTCACCCGACGGCGGCAAGGCGCCCTTGGCGGGGTTGTCCGGTGCGCTCTCGGCGTCGCTCGGGACGAACGTCACTCCGTCTTTGGCAGGCCAATCGGTCTCGATGGCATAGCTCGTGGGCTCGAGCCACGTGCCCTCGAGCCAGTAGCCGAGCCGCACGTGATCCAGCGTCGGCTTGGCGCCGTGGGCGTTGCGCACGGTGAGGGTGACGGTGACCGTGTCGCCCTCGAAGACGTCGGCAACACCCGCCGACGGGCCCTCCGGACGGAAGTCCTTCGCCGAGGTGGTCGCCAGCAGGTCGATGACCGGCGTCGTCACGAGCGGCCCGAACGTGTAGCCGTCGAGCGCGGTCGCCGTCCCGCCGAACCAGTTGAGGTCGACGTTGCCGCCGATGCCCGGCACCGCGCCCTTGCTGCTGTACTGCCAGAACAGCATGGAGCTCCACGCCTTGGGGAGATTGGGACAGCAGCCGGTGCAGTACCACGCCTCCCACAGCGGGTAGCTCGCGAAGGCGTCGCTCCCGACATACGGGTCCCAGAACCACGTGCCGGTATAGACGAGGGGCTTCTTCCCGGTGGCCGCCTCGACGACCTGAATCCACTGCGCGACCTTGTCGGCGACCACGGCGGGGGGCTGCCCATCGGTCTCCTCGACGTCGATCATCGGCGGGAGATCGCCTGGCCCGAGCGGTCCCATTCGGGCAAGCATGAGGTTGGCCTGCGCGACCGCGTCCTGGCCCGGTCGAAAGAACTGATAGGCGCCGCGGTAGAGGCCGACGGCCTTCATGCCGGCCCAGTTGGCGTCGAACCACTCGTCCAGGATCTTGGTGCCGTTGGTCGCGCGCGCATAGGCGAACACGACCCCCGAGGCCTTCACGGCGGCCCAGTCGACCTGCCCCTGCCACTTCGACACATCGATGCCCGGCGTCTTCGGGTCCGGCATACAGTATTGAGCGGCCTGCGCGCCGGTGGCGTCGAGCAGCGGAGTCAACAACGCGATCAGGCAGCCCACGAGACGGCGAAGCATGCAGCACCTCCCACGGGCCGGACTGTAACGTATTCGACGGCCGCGCGGGACCCGAGTCACCGAGGACGCTCGGAGCGCCTCGTCAGCGCCAGCGCCAGCAGCAGCATCAGGAGCGGGACCAGGACTCGGACCACCCGCGGCGACGACGGCGTCGGCGTCGTCTGGCAGGTGCCCGCGGTGGCGCCGGTCGCGGCGCCCGCATCCGCGGCAGGTATCGCCGCGGGCGGCTCCGAAGCGGCGGCGAGGCCCACGTCGGCCTCGGGCACCGGCGTGTCGTCCACTGGCTCCTCCTCGGGCGGATCCTCCAGCAGATCGGGCGGCCGGCGATTGATGGTCACGGTGACGGCGACCTCCGTCGAGGGACAGCGGAACGCGCTCGCGGCGCCGGTGTGCACGAGCCGGAAGCGGGCCGACACCGTGCCAGGCTCGGTGGGCGCGCGAATCGGAAAGCTGAGCGTGCTCTCGGCGCCAGGCGGCACGGCTGCGGCGGCGATGGCCGGGGTGTTGAGCCCGGGCCAGTTCGGATGCACGAGCAGTGACGGCAGGCCTGCTGCGGGGCCAAGCGCGCGCAGGACTACGAGCCCCGCAGGCCACGTCGCAGCGCCGACGTTGCGGTAGCGCACCGTGACGACGCCGTCGGCCGACGCGTCGATGGCACCGGGGACCTCGACGCCAAGGGAGGTCGCGGCAAAGGCCGGCGCGCTGTCGCCCAGGGACGGGAGCGTCCCGTCGGACTCGGGCTCGTCGCTTGCGCCGTCGCAGTCGTTGTCGACGTCGTCGCAGAGCTCGACGGCCGGCTGGCTCGACCCGACGCACGCGACAGTTCCCGCGAGGCACTTGAGCAGCCCCGGCGCGCACGCCCCCAAGAGCGAGGTGCTGCACGCCTTGGTCCCGCCCTCGGGGTCGAGCCACGCGCACTTGCCGTACTCGCCCATCTGGCACGTCTCGCCGCACACGCGCTCGGCGTAGCCACACTCGCCACACGGCTTGGTCTCGAGCTGTCCCGGCGCGCACGGGCCCTGATCCGCGCACGGCGAGTACTCCGACCAGAGACAGCTCGGCGTACATGTGCGCGCGTGATGGCCGCAGTTGCCGCAGCCCTCGGTCTCGACCGCGCCGGCCACGCACGGCCCTTCGCCCTGGCAGCCCGTCCAGCCGCCCCACTGACAGCCGCCACCGCACGACCGCGACCGGTGCCCGCACCGCTTGCCGCAGCCCTCGGTTTGCGTCTGCCCCGGAGAACACGGCCCTTCGCCCTGGCAGCCCGTCCAGCTGCCCCAGTGGCAACTATTGCCGCCACTGCCGCACGTCCGGTGGCGCGACCCGCACAGGCCGCAGCCTTGGGATTGGGTCTGCCCGGGCGTGCACTCACAGGTCTGACCGCAGGGCCCGCCGCCTGGCCCACCCCCCCACCACTCCCAGTGCCACGCCTCGCTCGGGACCGTGCGCTTGAAGCCATACGCCCCACCGTGCGCGTTGAGCCACGCGAGCACGCCGCCCGAGGAGGTGTTCAGATCGAGCGCATGCCCG
Organism: Pseudomonadota bacterium; assembly: GCA_005776585.1. Lineage (GTDB taxonomy): Bacteria > Myxococcota_A > UBA9042 > SXOX01. The sequence continues at coordinate 7,114 of SXOX01000011.1, forward strand.
CTCTGATGGTTCGAATAGCCCGGCTTCGCGGCCAGGTTACAGTTGTTGCAGTTGCAGTTGACGTAGCAGCCGTAGAGGTACTTCTGCTCTGCCATGGTGCGAAAGCCGCTGACGACCTTGAGCGTCACGCCGGCCTTGGCCGCGGCCTGCGCCATGACGTAGTAGGCGTTCGCGGTGGCCGTCTCGACCTTCTTGCCGTCGACGGTCACGACCGTGATGGCGAATGCGTTGCCCTTCGAGTACCCGGTGTCCTGGGACTCGGCGCAGCTGATGGAGGAGAGCCCGCCCTCGAGCACGGCGAGGCTCTGTGGAGGCGAGTCGCACGGAGCCGCGGGTGGGTCCGATGGTGTGGACGGCGCAGCGCAGCCGATGCTCGCGGCCGCAGCCGACACGAGGAATGATCGGAGCAGCGCTGACGGGCGATCGGCCATGAGGACGGAGCTTCCGCTCAGGACACCGGCGGGTCAAGGCTGTCGCGCCACGAACGGGTCGATTTGACCTTGTCGGGCTAGTTCGCCTCGCCATCCGTCCCAAATCGGGCCATTTTGCCCCATTGCCCGGCCAATTCGAGGCTGGCAAGGCGGCCCGCGACTTGCTAGGACGGCGCTCGGTGCGGCTCGCCCTCCCACGCCTCGGCTTCCCCGTCCTCATCATCACGAGCGCCATCGCGGTCGGGCTCCTAGCGGGCGTTGGTGGCTACACCTTCATCTACGCCAAGGGCGGGTCGTATCTCACCAACGATCCGGCCGCCTGCGCCAACTGCCACTCGATGACCAACGAGTACCGTGGCTGGACCGTGTCGAGCCATCGCGCCGTGGCCACCTGCAACGACTGCCACATGCCGGACGCGCCGCTCCAGAAGGTCGTCGCGAAGCTGTCGAACGGCTTCTGGCACTCGTTCGCGTTCACGACCGGGCGATATCCGGAGCACATTCGGATCAAGCCTCATAATCGGGACATCGCTGAAAAGAACTGCCGCCGCTGCCACAGCGAGATTGTGGCACATATCGACCGCGCGCACTCTGGCACCGACGAGCTGAAGTGCACAGGGTGCCACGCCGACGTGGGCCATCGTTGAGAAGGAGAGAGGAGCACGTCATGGACACGACACCAGAGGGCACGACACCAGAAGACACGAAGGCAAGCGCACCCGGAAAGCGCCGGTGGCTCGGGCTGGGCCTCGTCATCGGCGGCACCGCGCTCGGCGCGGCGGGTCTGACGGCGCTGCTCGTCAACATCATGCAGCACAAACTCGAGGCGGAGAATCCGTTTTTTCGCGTCGTGGAGCTGACCGACGAGACCGAGGATCCGGCCGTGTGGGGCCAGAACTTTCCCCAGCAGTACGACGATTACCGCCGCACGGTCGACATGGTGCGGACGCGCTTCGGCGGCTCCGAGGCCACGCCCCACGCGCCGACGCAAGCCGATCCGCGTTCGCTGGTCGCGCAGTCCAAGCTCGCCGAGGACCCACGGCTCGTGACGATCTGGAAGGGCTACGCCTTCTCGAAGGACTTTCGCGAGGAGCGCGGCCACGCCTACATGCTGGACGACCAGACGTTCACGGAGCGCCAGCAGGTCGTCAAGCAGCCCGGGACGTGCATCAACTGTCATGCCTCGACCTATGTGGCGATGAAGAAGGCCGGCAACGGCGACCTCACCAAGGGCTTCGAGGCGCTGAACCAGCTGCCCTACATGGAGGCGCGCAAGCAGGTCTCGCATCCCGTGACCTGCCTGGACTGTCACGACCCCAAGACGATGGCGCTGCGCATCACGCGGCCGGCGTTCATGGAGGGCATGAAGGCCTGGAAGGCCCACGAGGGCAAGAAGGACTATGACGTCAACCGCGACGCGACGCGGCAGGAGATGCGCTCGTTCGTCTGTGGGCAGTGCCATGTCGAGTACTACTTCAAGGGACCGGAGAAGCGGCTCACCTACCCTTGGGCCAACGGCCTCAAGGCCGACGAGATCCTGGACTACTACGAGACGGTCCAGTTCAAGGACTGGGTCCACGCCGACTCCGGGACTCCGGCGCTCAAGGCGCAGCACCCCGAGTTCGAGCTGTACAACCAGGGCATCCACGCGCGCTCCGGTGTCGCCTGCGCCGACTGCCACATGCCGTACAAGCGCGTCGGCGCGCACAAGGTGAGCGATCATCACGTGCGGAGCCCGATGCTCAACATCAATCGCGCCTGCCAGACGTGTCACAAGTGGCCGGAGCAGGAGATCGCCGACCGCGTCGAGACGATCCAGAAACGGCACCTGGAGCTGCGCAACCAGGCGATGGACGCCGTGGTCGGGCTCATCGGGGACCTCGCGAAGGCGAAGCAAGCAGGCAAGTCGGACGACGAGCTCGCCACCGCGCGCGGCCTGCAACGCAAGGCGCAGTTCCTGCTCGACTTCATGGAGGCCGAGAACTCGACCGGCTTCCACGCGCCGCAAGAGGCGGCGCGCGTGCTCGGGAAGTCGGTGGACCTCGCGCGCCAAGGGCAGATCGCACTGCGCGACCCGGCATTCGTGCCCTCCGTCAAGGTCGTACCCTTGCCGCCGAGCCCGCCGGCGCCGACCCCGCCAGCGCTGCCCCCCCCTTCGGCACCGCCCGCACAGCCCACAGCGCCCGCGCCTCCGCCCACAGCGCCCGCGCCTCCGCCCACAGCGCCCGCGCCTCCGCCCACAGCGCCCGCGCCTCCGCCCA
>SXOX01000077.1 GCA_005776585.1 Pseudomonadota bacterium
CGGCTCAGCGATCATCGCATCTGGCTGACGCTCTACACGCTCGACCAGATCGTGATGGGCAACCTCGACGAGGTCTTCGACTCGCTGTCCTCACACTTTCAGGCCGAGGCGCTCAAGGGAGAGGCCTAGGTCGCGGGTCCGCGGCTGGACGCTCGACCTTCGGGAGCTCGGAGCCCGGGAGCGGCGTGCCGAACGGCTTGGAGGGCGTCGCCTGCACGCGCGTGAGCTGCTTTGGAGCGACGGTGGCCTCGCGCAGCCACGTGACGAGCGCCGCGACGTCGAAGCTCGGCAGCGGCACGGTGCTCGCCAGGATGAAGACCGCCCGCTGAGCGCGGATCACCTCGATCCAGCGGCCCGCCTTGAGCGCGAGCTTGGCCTTCGACGCTGCGTCGAAGAACTCACGCGCGTCGTTCTCCGTGTCCCATACCGTATGCACGGCCGCCAGCTGGCGGGTCGGGTCACCCTGCTGCCGCACCACACGATAGCGATCGCCGCCCCAGCCCGCGGCCGCGACGCGGCTCACGTCCTCGCCCACGTGCGGTCGGAGCCAGATCTCGAGCTGGAGCTCACCCAGCGTGTTGTCGCGCACGAGCTCCCACGCCGGGGCGTCCAGCGGGCCGTCCTTGGCCCAAGCGACCGCGAGCGGCGGCTCGGGATCGAGCTGGAACCACTTGACTGGATGCAGGATCTGCTCGGTCGACGTGGGGAGCCGCCGAAAGGCCGCGTGGACGCGCGCGAAGCCGTGACCATCTTGATACAGGGTAAGACAGAACTTCATGCCCGCGAGATACGGAAACAGCAGCGACTCGCGCAGGATGAGCGGCGCCTTGCCGAAGGCGTCCCCGCCGGCGAACACCGCGGCGAAGCTCATCGCGAGCCGCAGGATCGTGTCGAAGGCCTCGAGGTCGATGTCCAGGACCTCGGGCCCGAGCAAGGGCCCCATGATCGCCGGAAGCATCGTGATCATCGCCTCCCCCTCGACCAGCCCTTGGAGCGCCAGCGCCATGTCGTCGTCGTCTTTGACCGAGCGCTGGAGGGACAGCAGGTCGAAGTGCTGGTCATCGAGCGCGTGAGCCAGCTCGTGCGCGAGGATCCCCTTCTGGAGATCGGGGTCGAACTTCGGTCGAAACAGGTCCAGCAAGCCCTTCGCGGGCCTCGGAGCGTCGTGATCGGAGATGAGGAACAGCTCCTTCGTATCCGGATCGTAGAAGCCGGCGATCTCCTCGGTGAGCATCTGCGTGAACGTCTGGAGGAGGTCGAAGCCCGGCTCCACGAAGCCTAGCAGCGTATACGTCAGCGACTCGGCGTCGGCCTGCGCCTTCGGCTTCTCCTTGGCCAGCTCCTCGAGCACCTTGGCCTCGAGCTGCGGGCGGCGCATGAAGCGCGCCTCGACCGGATGCCTCAGCGGCAGGCCGCGCAGCTTGGGCAGGGACCGCAGGTAGCCGTTCTTCCATGCCTCGAGCGCGTCGGCGTAGCGCTCCTGCTTGGCGAGCGCGTCGCCGAGCCGAAAGAAGTCGATGTCGTGGTCGACCGGCGGTACGGGCGCGTCGGGCCGCCGTAGGTGGGACGCCTCCGATTCGGCGAGTCGCGGCTCCCGTGCAGTCTCCGGGCGCTCTCCCGGTTCTTGGGCAGTCGCCGCAGGCGCTTTCTCCGGAGGCGGCTTCGCTGTCGGCTCCGGCCGTGAGCACCCGAGCGCGCCGCCGACGACTAGGCAGCCCAGGGCCATGCGCCAGGCCGCTCTCACGCGCGCCGACCACGGCGGAATGCGGCGGTCGTGCGCCTCGTCGGCAGTCCAGTCTGTAACCATGGGTCCTCCAGGGCGAGCGCTGCAACGACGGGCGCCGCTGAGTGCAGGTCTCTCGAGTATAGCCGGCGGCCGCGCACTTCGTCGAACGCGCCGACTCCGTGGAGCGCGGTGCGGCCCATCGGCCCGTCAGATCGGCCATTCTGCGCCCGCCGATTGACATCCCTGTGGGATTCGGCTCCGATGCGGCCCCCGCAGTCGCGGTCGGAGGAGGACGTCGGATGAGGAAGCTTTGGTTGGTCATGGCGGCGAGTCTGGGAGCCCTGGTGACGCAGCCGGCCTTTGCCGCGCCGCCGGACGAGCCCAAGGCGACGGAGGAGAAGAAGGTCGAGCCCCCCAAGCCGGTTGAGCCCAAGGCGACGGAGGAGAAGAAGGCCGAGCCGCCCAAGCCGGTCGAGCCTCCGATTGAGCCCAAGAAGGAGCCGGAGCCCAAGAAGGAGCCGGAGCCCAAGGCCACGGAGCCCAAGAAGGACCCGCCGGCCGCAGACCCGCCGGCGGACGACGGCGGCGATACCATCGATCTCGGGCCCGACGGCGCCGACTCTGGCTGGGAGCCGGAGGAGAAGGAGCCGGTCTTCCCGCGCATCGAGCACCACGGCTACCTGCGCTTCCGGGCGAACCTGTTCTCCAATGGGCACCTGGGCACGAACTTCACGGACTCCGGCGGCACCACGCGCGGCACCTCCGGCTTCCCGCCGCCCTTGACGACCAACTCCATCAACAACAACGGTCAGTCGTCGTGGAGCCGTGCGGACGTGGGCGACGGCAACGAAGAGACGGTCCTCGGCTCGGCCAACATGCGGTTCCGCTATCAGCCGACCATCCACATCAGCCCGAGCCTCAAGATCGTCAGCACGCTCGACGTGCTGGACAACCTCGTGCTCGGCTCCACGCCGGACTTCAACTTCCAGCGCGCAGACGCGCCGTACTCGGCCTACGCCACCTCGCAGGCGCCCCCGGGCGAGCAGTTCGCGTTCAAGGACAGCATTCGCGTCAAGGAGCTCTGGGGCGAGTGGAAGATCCTCGGCATCCCGCTGCGCTTCGGGCGCATGGCGAGCCACTGGGGCCTGGGCATCCTCGCCAATGGCGGCAATCAGTGGGACGACGACTTCGGCGACTACGTCGATCGCGTCATGGCCGCGATACAGGTCTACGGGATCTACATCGCGGGTGGCTATGATATCGTCTCGACCGGGCCGCTGTACAAGGAGGCTTTCCAGCCGTTCGGACAGGCCTACGATCTGTCCCAGTCAGACGATGTTCGGCAGGGCTTCTTCGCCGTCTTTCAACGGCCCATTCAGCCCGAGGAGGTCGAGGCCCGGACCAAGCGGCTCGTGCGCGACCGCACGCCGGCCTTCGATTGGGGCGCCTACATCGTTGCGCGAAAGCAGAAGCTCGACGTCAGCGATGCGTCGCTGGCGAGCTACATCGGCTACGCCAATGGAGCGGGAGGCTTCGACTCCGTCGACTTCGTGCGCCGCGACGCCTGGGCCGTCATCCCGGACATCTGGCTCAAGCTCGAGTATCGGCCGACGTACACGATGAAGCTCCGCGTCGAGCTCGAGGCGTGCATGATCATCGGTAAGGTGGGCACGCTCTCGGGCTCCCCCGGAGACACGGAGCGCGAGATCCTGTCGGGCGGCTTCGCCTTCGAGTCGGAGTTCTCCTACGGTCAGCTCAGCGTGGGTCTCGACGCCGGCTTCGCGAGCGGGGACTCCGCGCCCGGGCTCGGCATCCTGGACGGGCAGAAGAACTTCGGCGACGGCGGCAACGCCAATCGGCGCATCACGAACTTCAAGTTCGACCGCAACTACCGCGTCGACCGCATCCTCTTCCGCGAGGTCGTCGGCGGTGTCACAAATGCGTGGTACATCAAGCCGTGGGTGCGCTACGACCTGTTCGAGTCGCCCGACGGCGCCATCGGTGGCCGCCTGGACGCCCTCATCGCCGGCACCGCGAGCCCTGAGGCGTATCCGGGCAACCACGCGTTCTTGGGCAGCGAGCTCGACGCGTCGATCTTCGTCGTCGATGAGGGCAAGTTCCACGCCGACCTCACCTTCGGCATCCTGTTCCCCGGCGAGGCGCTCGCGCTCAAGCCCGGAGCCCCCGCCATGCCGACGGGGTACACCGGGGGCCAGCGCGACCCGGCCATCGCCTGGACGCTCCAGACCCGCATCGTCCTCAAGTTCTAGTCACTCACCATGACCACGAACGCGCTCTGGGGCGGGCGCTTCACCGAGCCCACGGACGCGCTCGTCGAGCGCCTGAACGCGTCGGTCGGCTTCGACCAGCGCCTGTATCGCGAGGATCTGGCCGGCTCGGTCGCACACGTGCGCATGCTCGCCGCGACCGGCATCGTGCCCGCGGACGCGGCGGCGCGCATCGAGGCCGGGCTGCGCGAGCTCCGGCGGGACCTCGACGCCGGCGCCTTCACCTGGCGCCAAGATCGCGAGGACGTCCACCTCAACCTCGAGGCGGCGCTCGCTGACCGCATCGGCCCCGACGCGGGTCGCCGCCACACGGCGCGCTCGCGCAACGACCAGGTCGCGCTCGATCTGCGGCTCTGGCTGCGCGAGGCCTTTCTAGATCGGGCGCTCGACGCGCTGACGCTGTGCGACGCGCTGCTCGATCAGGCCCACGGCAGCGCCGAGGTCGTTCTGTCGGGCTACACGCACCTCCAGCGCGCGCAGCCGGTCACGCTCGCGCATCACCTCCATGCGTACGTGGCCATGCTGCTGCGGGACGTGAGCCGCCTCCTGGACGCCCACGATCGCGCCAACACGCTCCCGCTCGGCTCGGGCGCCCTGGCCGGGACGCCGCACCCCATCGATCGCACGCAGGTCGCTGCCACCTTGGGCTTTCCGCGCGTGACGGAGAATAGCCTGGACGCGGTCTCCGATCGCGACGCCGCCGTCGAGCTGCTCTCGACCGGCGCGCTGGCCATGAGCCACCTGTCGCGGCTCGGCGAAGAGCTCTGCCTCTGGATGAGCCAGGAGTTCCGCTACGTGACGCTGCCCGACGCGTTCTGCACCGGCTCCTCCATCATGCCGCAAAAGAAGAA
>SXOX01000078.1 GCA_005776585.1 Pseudomonadota bacterium
CATTTGTCGAGGTGAAACACCATCGAAACGTGTGCGCGAACGTCCATGCGAGTGTGTCCTTTCCTACCAGACCAGCTTCTCGAGCTTCTTGATGACCACGAACGTGTCCCGGTTGACGCCCTGTGGCCCCCAGTAGTTGAACGCGTAGGTGAACTGAGCGTACCCGCCGATCATGAACAGGGGCTTGAGCCGCGCGCGAGTGAGGCTGTTGTGCCCGCCAGCGCGCCGGTTGCCACGGACCTGAGACTTCGGTACGCCGATGGTGCGCTCGGTGGCGTGGTAGATGAAGCACATGCCTCTCGGAATGCGGGCGCTGACGCAGGCGCGAGTGGCGACCACGCCATGGTCGTTGACGACCTCGACCCAATCGTTGTCGCGGATCCCAGCGAGCCCGGCGTCCTCGTCGTTGAGCCAGATGGGCTCGATGCCCCGCGAGAGGGTCTCCATGCGCAGCGTGTCGCCATAGGTCGAGTGGATGTGCCACTTGCCGTGCGGAGTCAGGTAATTGAGCGTCAGCTCGCCCGGCGCGGCCTTCGTCTTGACCAGGTCGCGTGTGGCAGCCCGCTCTGCGCGCGGCTTGTACACAGGCAAGGCCTCGCCATACGCACGATACACCTCGTGATCGAGGTACAGGTGCTGCCGGCCCGTCTGCGTACGCCACGGGATGAGCTCCTGCACATTCTGCGCAAACCCGGTGTAGGTCTGCCCGCCCGTGGTCACGCCGGTCCAGAACGGCGTCGTGAGGACCCGTTTGGGGGCGCTGACGAGGTCATCGAACGACATGCGCACGCCGCGATCGGCGGCCGCGAGGTGCGTGTGGTCGATTCCAGTCTTCTTCGACTCGGACACGTACGCGCGGTGAGCCAGCTCGCCGTTGGTCTCGGCGGCAAAGGCGAGGATCACATTGCAGACCTCCTTCGGCTCCGCGAGCGAGAGATAGGGCACACCCATCCACTCGCGGGTCGGCGCAGTCGCGAGCGCCTCGTCGTGGACGTCCTGGACGTCATAGTGGCAGCCGTGGACGGCGAGCCCCTTGTCGCGGAAATTGCGCCCCAGCGTCACGAACTTGTCGTAGACCCCGGGGTAGTGGCGCTCGACGACCGCAATGTTGGCCATCGTCTTGCCCGGGATGAGCTCGCACTCGCCTCGGGCCCAGTCTTTGACGGTGAGCTGGGCGATCTCGGCGGGCGTGTCGTGCTGGAGCGGCGTGAGGACGACGTCGGTGACCGGGTCGGGCAGATAGCGCTCGGCGAGCTTCGAGGTGTGCTGCGCCAGCTCTCGGAAGATGTGCCAGTCGCTCTTGGACTCCCAGCAGGGCGGAACGGCCGCCTGGAGCGGGTGGATGAACGAATGCATGTCCGTGGAGTTGAGGTCGTCCTTCTCGTAGTACGTCGCGGCCGGCAGCACGATGTCGGAGTAGAGCGCCGAGGTGTCCATGCGGAAGTTGAGGTCGACGACGAGATCCATCTTGCCAAGCTCGACCTTGTCGTGCCAGACGACGTCTTCGACGGTGCCGCGCGCCTCTTCATCGGCGATGGCGTTGTCATGCGTGCCGAGATAGTGGCGCAGAAAGTACTCGTGACCTTTGGCGGAGGCCTGGAGTGCGTTACCGCGCCAGATGTACCAGACGCGCGGGTAGCTCTTGGGGTTGTTCGGATCCTCCATGCTGAAGCGCAGGCGGCGCGAGCGCAGCTCCTCGACGACGAAGGCCTTCACGGCATCCGGGGTCAGCGCACCGGCCGCGCGGGCGCGGGCGACGACGTCGAAGTTCGACTCATTGAACTGCGGGAAGCACGGCAGCCAGCCAGCGCGCACGGCGAGCGCCTGGAGATCGACCGTATGGCCCTGCGTCATGCGGTGCGGCGCGGCACCGCTCTCCGCGTCGGGCGTGGGACACATCTCATTGAACGGCCGGTCATAGCGCCACTGGTCGGTGTGCACATAATGGAACGACGGCGTGTTCTGGAGCCGGGGCGGACCGCCCCAGTCGAGCGCGAACGCGATCGGCGCCCACGAGGCCTGCGGGACGAGCTTCTCCTGGCCAACGTAGTGATTCCAGCCGCCACCGTTCTTGCCCACGCAGCCGGTCAGCACGAGCGGCACGATGCACGACCGATAGAGCAGGTTGTTGTGATACCAGTGGTTCGCTCCGGCGCCGATGATGACCGAGCAGCGCCCTTCGGTGCGCTCGGCGGTGTTGGCCCACTGGGTCGCGAACTGTCGGACCACGTTGGCCGAGATGCCGGTGAGCCGCTCCTGCCACGCGGGCGTGTAGGTCGCGCTGGCGTCCTCGTCGCTCGACGGCCACTGATCGTGCTCGGGCCGACCCGTGCGATGCCCACAGTCGACGCCGTACGTCGCCATGAGCAGCTCCAGACCGGTCGTACAGAGCACGGGGCCCGAGGTCGTCTCGACACGAACGGTAGGGACGCCACGCACCGACGCCTGGTCGGTCGCGCCGGCAGAGAAGTCGTCGCATCGGACGCCGACGATGGCGTCGGGCTGGGTCAGGAACAGCGTCGGGTCGAACGGCTTGCCCGTCCGCGCGTCCTCGAGCTTGAGGTTCCATTGCCCCTTCTGGTCCTGCCACCGATGCCCGACGGTGCCTTGCGGCAGGCACAGCTCTCCGGTCGCCTCGTCTCGTACGAAGTACTTCCATTCCGCGTGCTGCTCGGCTTTCGTGCTGGCCACCTGGGAGGCACGCAGCAGCGGTCCCGGCCGATAGCTGCCATCCGCTTGGGGCTCGAGCGTGACCAGGAAGGGCACGTCGGAGTAGCGCTTCACGTAGTCGAGGAAGTACGGGACCTTCTTGTCGCGAAAGCAGTCCTTGAGGATGAGATGCGTAACGGCCAGCCAAAAGGCGGTGTCCTGCCCAGCGTGGATGGGCACCCACTCGTCGGCGACCTTGGCCGTCTGGCTGAAGTCGGGAGCGAACACGACGACCTTCGTGCCCCGATGGCGCACCTCGACGAGGAAGTGGGCGTCCGGAGTACGCGTCATGAGCACGTTGCTGCCGACGACGGCGATGAACGCGGACTTGAACCAGTCGGCGCTCTCCGCGACGTCGGTCTGCTCGCCCCAGATCTCGGGCGATGCAGGCGGCCGTCTGGCAGGCGCGCGTACACGGACCATGCCAGCACGGTTGCCAACGCCAGTACAACCAGCGCGCCATCTTGCAGGCGCAGTGTGCGCTGGCGCAGCCAGGCAGCTGCGGCCGGCAGGGGGCTGTGCGCAAACCAGGTGGCGCCAAAAATTATTGCGTAGCAGCCCAGCAGTGCTTGCAGCGGAAAACGGTCCAGCGGCAGCGCGGCGAACGGCACGCGCG
>SXOX01000079.1 GCA_005776585.1 Pseudomonadota bacterium
CGACGCCGCCCTTGCCGGAGCCCACCGCGATGATGTTCCGTACCTGTGGCAGCCGATCGGTGGTCGCGGCGCCGCGCGTCGAGGTCGTGACGGCGTCCATGTGAACGTCCGCGTGACGGACCCCGGGCACCGCCTCGATCCGTGACTTGCACTGCTCGCGCAGCTTCTCCTTGACCGGGCACGCCGGCGTCGTGAGCACGACGCGCACCTTGACCTCTCCGTCGCGAATCTGAACGTCGTCCAGCTTGACGAAGCCCAGCGTGACGATGTCCCGGTGCAGGTCCGGGTCCATCACCGCTCGCAACGACTCGAGCACCTGCTCCCGTGTAACCTCCGCCATCCGCGCCTCCTCGCCCTCCGATTGGGCGCGGCGGTCATAATCCCCGAACCCGGGGAGATCAAGCGCCGTCGTGCGCGACCGGCCCCCTCCGTTCGCTGACGATTTCGCGACGCTGGCCTTGATGCACGCGTTTGCTGACTGACGTTGCGCGCGATTGTTCCTTGCCTCGACCCGCGAGTCGTGCTACTTCCGCGCCCCCAATGCACTCGCCCGACGAATCACCGCGCCCGAACTCCACCGAGGACCGCAAGGACGCGCACCTGCGCATCTGCCTCGAAGAGGCCATCGCCGGCCTGGACGTCACGACCGGCTTCGAGCGCGTGCGCTTCGAGCACGACGCCCTCCCGGAGCTGGCGCTCTCCGAGGTCGACACGTCCGTCGAGCTGTTCGGCAAGCGGCTCGCGGCGCCCCTCATGATTGGCGCCATGACCGGCGGCACCGAGCGCGCAGGGCGCATCAATCGCATCCTGGCCGAGGCCGCCGAGACCTGCGGCATCGCCATGGCGCTCGGCTCGCAGCGCAAGATGATCGAGCAGCCGGCCGTCCGCGCCACGTTCAAGGTGCGCGACGTTGCCCCCAACGTGCTGCTGATGGGCAACGTCGGCGCCGTCCAGCTCAACTACGGCGTCGGCCTTGACCAGGTCCGGTTCCTCATCGAGGAGGTCGGCGCGGATCTGTTCGCGTTCCACCTCAACCCGCTCCAGGAGGCCGTTCAGCCCGAGGGCGACACGGACTTCCGCGGCCTCGTCGGCAAGCTCGAGGCGCTCGTGCCGCGCCTGCCGGTGCCGGTCATCCTCAAGGAGGTCGGGGCCGGCTTCTCCAAGAAGACGCTGCGGCGCGTGGTGAGCCTCCCCATCGCGGGCATCGAGACGGCCGGCGTCGGCGGCACCTCGTGGTCCAAGATCGAGAGCTTCCGCACCGACTCCTGGGTCCAGCAGATGACCGGTCGGCGCCTCGCGACCTGGGGCGTGCCCACGATGCAGTCGCTTCAGGCGGCCGTCAGTATTTTTCATGGTACGGGCAAGGCGATCTTTTGCTCGGGCGGCATTCGCACGGGGCTCGAGGTCGCCAAGGCGGTCGCGCTCGGTGCGGACCTCGTATGCTCGGCGCTGCCGTTTTTGAAGGCGGCCTCCGAGGGTGGGCTCGAGGCCACGATCTTGACGATTCGCCAGATGATGGCAGAACTGCGAACCGTGCTCTTCTGCACTGGGTCGCGGACCCTCGCCGAGCTACGCCAGGCAGAGCTGGTGCCGGTCGAGGACATGGGTTTTCGGGGGACGAGGGAGACCTGAGCGATGGATGAAGTCAAAGAGAGTGTGGCGTCGATGACGTCGCGGCTACCGGGTTTCTACAAGCGGCCGATTGCCGAGCGCCTGCAGCTCGTCGCGGACATGGCCGGCCTCACGACCGAGGAGAGCGAGGTCTTCTCGGTCAGCTCCGGCCTCTCGTCGGGCGAGGCCGATCGCATGGTCGAGAACGCCATCGGCATCTTCCCCCTCCCGCTGGGCATCGCCGCCAACTTCCGGCTCAACGGTCAGGACTGCCTCGTGCCCATGGCGGTCGAGGAGCCCAGCGTGCTCGCGGCCTCGTCCAACGCCGCCAACCTCCTGCGGGACGGCGAGGGCATCCGCACGAGCTCGACTGAGCCCATCATGATCGGCCAGATCCAGGTGCTCGACTTCCCGGACCTCGACGCGGCGCGCGCGGCCATCGAGTCCCAGGCCGAGGCGCTCGTCGCGGCCAGCAATCGCATCAACCCGCGGCTCGTCGAGCGCGGCGGCGGCGCCAAGCGGCTGCTCGTGCGCGAGTTCCCCGACACGGCGCTCGGTCCCATGCTCGTCCTGCACCTCGAGGTCGACGTGCGTGATGCCATGGGCGCCAACATCATCAACACCATGGTCGAGTCCTTGGCTCCCGAGGTCGAGCGCATCACGGGTGGCCGCGTGCGGCTGCGCATCCTCTCAAACCTGGCGGACAAGCGACTCGCGCGGGCCGAAGGTCGCGTGAAGATCGCGCGGCTGGCTCGCGCCGGCTGGACGGGCGAAGAGGTCGCGCAGGGCATCGTCGAGGCCTCGGTGATGGCGGACGTGGACCCCTACCGCGCGGCCACGCACAACAAGGGCGCGATGAACGGCGTCGACGCCTTCCTCGTCGCGGCAGGCCAGGATTGGCGGGCCATCGAGGCGGGCTGTCACGCCTATGCGGCGCGCGACGGGCGCTATCGCAGCCTCTCCCGGTGGCGGATCGACGGCGAGGACCTCGTCGGCGTCATCGAGCTGCCGATGCAGGTCGGCGTCGTGGGCGGCGTCACCAAGACGCACGCGGTCGTCAAGGTCGTGCACAAGATCCTCGGCTTTCCGAATGCCACGCGGCTCGGCGAGATCGCGGCGGCCGCCGGCCTCGCGCAGAACCTCGCGGCCATCATGGCGCTCGCGACCGAGGGCATTCAGCGCGGCCACATGAGCATGCACTGCCGCAACGTCGTTGCCGAGTCGGGGGCCGTGGGCGACGAGGTCGAGCTCGTCGTCGCCGAGCTGCGCCGGCGCCAGACCTACGACCACGCCACCGCGTCGGTCGTGCTGGCCGAGGTGCGCGCGGGCTGTCACCAGAAGGTCGCCTGAGCGCCGCATGAGCCTCGAGTCCCCGAAGCGCATCACAGAAGCGTTCGCCCGCTGGAACGAGCCGGTCCTCGCCGAGATCGCGCGGGTGTTGCCGCCGGGCCACGAGGGCTCGGGCTCCGTGGCGGACATGGCGTGGTATCACCTGGCCACGGGCGGAAAGCGGCTACGTCCGCTCTTTGCGCTGCTGGCCACCGAGGCGCTCGGCGGCGATCCGCGCACGGCGCTGCCGTTCGCGGCCGGCTGTGAGCTGCTCCACAACGCGACGCTGGTTCACGACGACTACCAGGACGGCGATACCATGCGGCGCAGCCAGCCGACCGTGTGGCGCCACTACGGGTGGGAGCAGAGCATCAACTGCGGCGATGCGCTCTACTTCGCCGGCTTGCGGCTCGTCGCCGAGACGGCCGTCCCCCACGAGACGGCGCGCGAGCTCGTGCGTACGACCTCCAAGCGTCTGCTCGAGGTCATCGAAGGGCAGACCGAGGAGTTCAACCTCAAGCGGCGCTTTCACCAGGGCAACAACCTGCGCGAGGCCGAGTACGTGCGGGTCATCCGCGGAAAGACCGCCGCCCTGTTCGCGCTACCGCTCGAGGGCGCGGCGCTCATCGCGGGCCACGGCGTCGCCGCGGCAGCCACGCTCGGCCAGGCCGGCGAGACCTTGGGGCTGCTGTTTCAGGTCCAGGACGACTTGCTGGACCTCATTGGCGAGAAGGGCCGGCACATCGTCGGTTCGGACCTTGCCGAGGGCAAGCCGTCGCTGCCGGTCGTCTTCGGCCTGGAGATGGCCACCGAGCGTGACCAGAGGCACCTCGAGGCCATCGTGAAGAGCCCGCGCGAGCACACGTCCACCGCGGAGATCACCGAGGCCATCAGCATCCTCGAACGGTCGGGCGCCATGGCGCGCGCCTTCGACGCGGTCACCGCATGGCGCAAGGAACTCGTCAGCGGTACGCCCGCGCTCGATTCGCTGCTGGCGGAGCTGGTGGACGCCATCCTGCTGCCGATTGCGCATCGACTTTAGCGACCTTAGCGGCAGTCGAGAGTCGTCCCGGACTGCTCGAGGGTGACCGCGGCGGCCAATGCCAGGGTGCGCGCGGCGACCTGACGCGGCTCCGCGTACTCCGAGACGTCGGTCGTGCCGAGCGAGGCGCGCAGCATGTCCGTCTGGACCATGCCGGGATCCAGCGCACACGAGATGACTCCGTCGTCGCGCAGCTCTTCAGCCAGGACTCGCGCGAGGCCCTCGATGGCGAACTTGCTGACGCTGTAAGCGCCGTAGCGTGGCAGGCCGTGGCGACCCACCCAGCTCGACACGTGGAGCATGACCGCCCCGGGCCGCCGGAGAAGTGGCACCGCGGCCTTGGCGACGAGGAAGGCCCCGATGACGTTGGTCTCGAGCACCGCGCGGAAGTCCGCCTCGGGGTAGACCTCGATGGGGACGCGCGGTCCCAGAATGGCTGCGTTGTTGATGAAGAGGTCGATGGGTCCGTGACGCGCGACCGCCGAGGCCATCCAGGTCGCGACGGCGCCCGCGTCAGTGACGTCGACCGCGGCGATCCCGGGTCCCGCCGTGCGGGCACACGCGCTTACGACGAAGCCGCCTTGGAGGCCGGCCTCGACGACCGCGGCGCCGATGCCCCGACTGGCTCCCGTGATCAGCAGATGGCGAGACATGCGCGAACGCGCAGTGCGCCGACGCTAGCGCTTCTTGGCCTGGCTCTTGGCTTGCGCCTTCGCCTGGCCCTTGGGGTGGGCCTTGACGTGCGCCTTGGGGGCCGGCGCGAGCGACGCCTTGTGGGCCGCGCGGGCGAGGCGCGAGATCTTCCGGCTCGCCGTCTTCGGGTTGATGATGCCCTTCTTGGCGGTGCGGTCCACCACCGAGAATGCAGCGCGCAGGGCCGCCTCGCCGTCGGCGATCGGGGCGTGCGCCTCGACCAAAGTGCGCGCCTTCTTCACGGCCGTCTTCATGGACGACCGCGCGGCGCGATTGCGCGCCTGACGCTTGAGGGACTGACGGTAGCGCTTCTCTGCGGAGGGATGATTGGCCATGCTGTGCGGTTCCTGCTGTCGTGTCGTACGTCTGGGTCCTGTGACCTTGCCAGTGCTCGGGGCCGACCGTGCGGTCCGATTTTCGAGCCGCGGATGCCTAGCATCGGGTCGGGCTCCCTGTCAAGCGCTTTTCGCCTGACGCGGCACTCCCTGACGGCCTGACGTATCGTGGCCGCGTGCCGCTCCTGCGCCACCATCGGACCGAGCTCGGGCTCGCCGCGGTCATGGCCGTCGTCGCGGGCGCGCTCGCCTGCTTCGCCATACGAGACCCCGATCTTGGCTTCCACGTCGCAACCGGCCGCGCCATCGACGCCCTCGGCGCTGTCCCCACCACGAACGTCCTCTCCTTCACCTGCCCCGATGCGGCCTGGTGGCTCCATCAGTGGATCCCGGCCTGGCTCTTCCACCGCGCGGACCTGGCGCTCGGACCCGCCGGCATTGGCCTGCTGAAGGTCGCGGTCGTGGCGCTCACGTTCGCGTGTGTGGGACTCGTCGTCGCGCGCCGTAGCTCCGAGCGCGCCGTCGCCGTCATCGCCGTGCTTCTCCTGCCCCTGGCCGCGAGCCCGCGGTTCTTGGAGCGTCCGCTGCTGTTTTCCAAGCTCGGACTCGCCGTGCTGCTCTTGGGCCTCACGCGCCTGCCCGAGCCCAACGCCGATCGCGCCACGTGGTTCCGCTTTGGCGCCCTCACCGTGCTCCCAGCCGCGGTCCTCGCCGCGTTCCATGCGGGGTTCGTCTACGCCTGGCTCGTCGCGCTGGCCGTCCTTGCCGCCGAGCTCCTGACGCGCGGCAGTCGCGTGCGCCCGCTGCTCCTGTGGCTCGTCGCGCTCGTCGGCGGCACCGCGCTGTCGCTGAGCCTCGCGCATCCGTTCGGCGCGCGCGTCCTGGCGCTCCCGTTTCGCTTCTCGCTCGACGCCTATTGGAACGCGCACCTCGTCGAGTTTCGACCCATCGATTGGGATCCGTGGCTCTACCCCGCGTTCTGGCTCCTCATCCTGCTCAGCCTCGCGAGCCTCCTGTTCGCGGCTCGCCCGCGCTGGACCTTCGACCGGGTCCTCGCCACGCTGCTCCTCGTGGGCTTCGGTGGCCTGGTGCTGCGCCACCAGCGTGCCGTCTACGCCTTTGCGCTCGTGGCCGCCTTCGCGCTCCCTCGGGTGCTCACGCTCGTGTTGTCGATGGCCCACGCTCGCGTGCTCCGTCCCGCGGCGCTCGCGCTTGCGGCGTGCGCTGCCCTGCGCGGCGTCGTCGTCTGGTACGGCAGCGTGCAGCCGGGCCTCGGGCTCGACGCGCGGGCCGTGCCTACGGCGCTGCTGGACTTCGTCGCCACGAGCGGTCTGCCCGAGCGCGCCTACGTCAGCGACGCCTGGGCCGGCCACTGGCTCTGGCGGTTCTATCCAACGCGCCGCTCGTTCTACGACAACCGGATCGAGGCCTACCCCCGCGACTTCTTCCGCGAGGTCTATCAGTCCATCCGCTACGGTGAGCCCGGCTGGCGCGAGCGGCTCCAGGATTACGACGTCCGCCTGGTGGTCATGCGCTACGCCACGCCCGGCGAGCGCCGCTTCCTCGAGGGCCGCCCCGGCCTCCGCCGTCTGCTGCTGGAAGCAGTCGATTGGCGGCTCGTCTATTGGGACGATCATGGGGAGGTCTTCGTACGGCGCGACGTCGGGCTCGACGCGTGCTCCCGGTGCGGCGACTTTCGGAGCTTCGACCCCGATACGGCGCGCCCCATCGTGGCGTCGCCAGGCCAGGTGCAGGGTGAACTCGAGGACGTGTTGGCTCGGTCTGGCCCCTCGGAGCGCGCGTTCGTCGCGCTGGTCCGCACCGCGCTCTGGGCCGAGGACCGCCCCACGGCGGCCCGCTGGGTTGTCGATGGGCTGCGACGCCTCCCGGAGAGCGAGGCGCTCCTTCAGCTCGCCCGCGCGCTCACGGGTTCACGCTAGGCGGTGCGCTGCTCGGCGCCTCGGTGCGCACGCTGGTGGGCGGCACGGGCGTCGACGGAGTCGGCGCAGGCGGCCCGGACGACGTCGCTGACGGCATGGCCTCCCGCGGCGCCTCCGTGCCCGTCGCGCCATAGCGCTGCCGCAGCCGCGTGACGCGCTCACCGAGCAGCCGCACGTCATTGGGGGTGTCGTCCACCTTGCCGGCCTCGGCGCGCGCCGGATCCGCGGCCCCGACACCCTCGCCGCCAGCGCCCGGACCGCGCAGTCGCGCCAGGTACCCGCGCTCGAAAGCCGCGGCGACCTGCTTCTTGGTCTCGGGCGGGAGCTGGTCCACGATCGCCTTTAGCTTGTCGAGCTCGGCCTTCTCCTGCGCCGGCGCGACCCCAAGGCGGACGCGCAGCTGATGCAGTCCTTCGAGGCTCGTCTTGGCGGCCTCGAGCAGCGCGAGTTCCTCCTTGCTCCCCGCCTGGACGCCCGCGACCGGCTTTACCTCCGCGGTCGGGGTCAGGGCCTCGCCACGCGCGATCAGGATGACGACGTTGGTCAGCCCGATCACCGCGCCCTGGAGCGCGACGGTCGCAAACGGTGCCAGCTCGAAGCGCGTGGCCGGCGGTGCGGGCGGCGTCGCCTCCACGACGACGACCTTCGCCGCCGTCTCGGGCCGCTCGAGCGTGCGAGGACGCAGCTCCGGGTTGTCCAGCTCACTGCGCGGCATCGTGGGCTGCGGCGTGATCATGGGCGGTGGTTCGCGCGGCGGCGGAGCGACGGGCGCGTACTTGCCAGCAACGGGCTGTGGCGGGGCCTCTGCGACGGGAGCGGCCTCGCGAGGCCGCGTCGTGAGCTTGGCCACGACGAGGATTCCGCCGAGCAGGAGGATACCTACTGTGGCCATCAGGAGCATCTCGACCCAACGCGGCATGGCCTGAGCCTACCACGCCCTGTCACGGTCCGGTAAGAGCAGCTACATCTTCCCGGCCAGCAGCGTCGCGATGGCCACGTCCTTGCCGAGGACGATGAGCAGATCGCCCTCAGCGAGGGCGCGATCCTCGGGCGGCGGCACGTCGAGCGTGCCATCCGCGCGCTTGACGCCCACGACCACGATCCCCTGCGCCGAGAACTGCGCGTCACCGAGGCGGCGCCCAAAGCACGTCGAGTCCCGAGACACCCGCACCTCGGCGATGTCGAGCTCGGAGTACCGGCCCACGACGATCTCCAGGAAGTCCTCGAGCTGCGGGTTGACCAAAAGCTGCGTCATCCGGTGAGCACCCGTGGTGTAGGGGCTCACCACGCGATCGGCGCCGGCCCGCTTCATCTTCTCCACGGCCCGCTCCTCGGTGGCCCGTGCCACGATGCGGAGCTTCGGGGCCAGCAGGCGCGCAGACATTACGACATACAAATTATCGGCGTCGTCTGGCAGCACGCTCGCGAGCGATCGAGCGCGCGTGACGCCCGCTTGATCCAACACCCGGTCGTCGGTCGCATCACCAAACAGCCAGAGCCAGCCGTTGTCCTCCGCGTCCTGCCGCACCGACTCGTCCGAGTCGATGACGACGAAGGGCCGGGCCCCCGCGTGCAGGCCCTGACAGATCGTGCGCCCCATGCGGCCGCCACCGCAGACGATGAAGTGCTCGTTGAGCGACGTGAGTCGTGCGTTCATGCGTCTCTTCCCCAACCAGTCGCGAAGCTGTCCCCGCAGCACGATCTCTGCGAGCTGCACTGCCCCGAACGTGAACGCGCCCAGGCCAAACAACAAGTACACGATGACAAAGACGCGACCCGCGTCCGAGAGCGGGTGAATCTCGCCGAATCCAACGGTCGTCAGCGTGATGGTGGCCATCCACACGGCCTCCAGCACCCGGTAGCCCTCGAGCAGCATGAAGCCCGCGGTGCCGAGGCCGAGCAGCAACACGAGCGTGACCGTGAGCGCGATGACGCGCGCCCAGATGGGCAGAGACGTGAGCGGGAGAGAACGTCCGGCCACGCGCCTAGCGATAGAGGTCGCCGCCCGACTTCTGGAACTCGGTCGCCTTCTCCTCGAGCCCCGCGGCGAGTGCGTCGTCTGAGTCGAGCCCATGCGCGGCTGCATAGGCGCGCACGTCCTCAGTGATCTTCATCGCGCAGAACATGGGACCGCCCATGGAGCAGAAGTGCGCGGTCTTCGCACCTTGGGCGGGTAGGGTGGCGTCGTGGAACTCGCGCGCGGTGACGGGATCCCGATGCGCCCGATCAACTTCCCCGCCGCGTTGAACACCGCGACACCGTCAAGCCCCTCCGCACCCATGCCCCAGCCGACCCACAGGTTGCCGTCCACGTCGACGCGCAGCCCGTCGGGCGTGC
>SXOX01000080.1 GCA_005776585.1 Pseudomonadota bacterium
CAGGGAGGTGACGGACGCACCGTAGAGATTCTTGCACGTCGAAGGGGCATCGCCATGGGCGAACGCTGCTTGCGGTGCAAAGAGAAAGAGGCACGTCACGAGGAAAGGTCGCAGCTGGAGAAGGATCAGCATGGAAGGGGATGGTGCAATGCCCGGCGAAGCGCGTCAAGATGCTCCAACCCGGCCAGGGCGGGACACCTGTCGGTGCTCAGCTGCACCCAGCAACGAGCGGCTTCCGTGCCGCGGGACTGGGGCCCAACCCCAATCCCGCGATAGCGTTTCCAACGGATTCACGTCTCCTTCGCGGGACCCCAAACGTTAGTGAAGTACATGGAATTGGTGCCACGGTTCGCGTGTTTATGGCCGCATGAAGCAACGATCGATAGACGCAAAGGCTGCCAGCAAACCACTGGCCTTCCAATATGAGGCGAGCCCAACCATGGACGGCGTCACTGCCTTGGGCGGCTTGCCGCTGCTCCTTGAGACGATGCGGGCGGCCGGTGTGAGCGAGTCGGTCACCGAAGAGGTCCGGGTTCGCAGACGTCGTTCGGGGTACAGCGAGGCCGAGCTGGTCGAGGCGTTCGTGCTGATGCTCGCGGCGGGTGGCGAGTGTCTCGAAGACATGACTCAGTTGGGCTCGGACGTGGCACTGCACGAGCTGCTCGGGAAAGCGTCGTGGCCGTCACCGGACGCGGCTCGGCAGTTCCTGCTCGCGTTCCACGACGCCGAGGCACTCGCCGCGGCCAAGGCCGAGCTTCCGCCCGACGCACGTGCCGTCATCGCCCCCGAAAATGCCGCGCTTCGGGGCCTGGGTCGGGTGATGTCGGGACTGGCGTCGCGCCTGGCGAACCATCAGCAGCTCCGGGTCGCGACGCTTGAGCGCGATGAGACGATCATCGAGAGCCGCAAGGTCGACGCATTGCCGCACTACAAGAACGGTCGGGGCTACCAGCCGTCGGTGGTGTACTGGGCCGAGGCGGGCATGGTGGTTGCCGACGAATTTCGCGATGGCAACGTCCCGGCGGGCATGGGCTCGTTGCCGGTGATTTAGCAGGCCTTCGAAGCGCTGCCCGCGTGTGTCAGGGTGCGACGGTTTCGTGGCGACAGCGCGTGCTACGAGGAGTCGACGCTCAAGTGGCTTGCGCACGCCGACAACCGCATCGAGCGATTCACCATCAGCGCGGACATGAGCCCCCAGCTCGCTCAGGCGTGCGCCGCCGTCCCCGACGCGCAGTGGCATCCGCTGGAGGAGCGTGTCAACGAGGTGATCACGTGGGCCGAAGTGGAGTTCACGCCAGGCACCTGGCCCAAGGGCGCACAGCCGCTGCGGTACCTGGTCCGCCGGATCGAGAAGCGACAAATCGACCTGCTCGCGCCGGAGGCGACTCGAAAGCACCTAGCGATTGTCAGCAACGACCGCAAGACAGCCGGACCGGAGCTACTGCACTGGCACTACGCGCGCGCCGGCACCATCGAGAAGCTCCATGACGTCGTGAAGAACGAGCTCGGTGGCGGGGTGTTGCCTTGCGCGGAACTCGGCGCCAACGCCGCTTGGTGGCGTCTCTGTCTCCTCACCTACAACGTACTTTCCGCGCTCAAGAAGGTCGGGCTGCCCGTCGAATTCGACGACGCACGGCCAAAGCGCCTGCGCTTCGCCATCTTCAACGTGGCTGCCCGAGTCGCTCGCCAGGCCCGCCAGCTGTTCGCTCGCGTCACGCGCTTCGTGATCCAGCGCATCGACGCGCTGGCCACGCGACGACGCATCTGGACGCTAGCGGTCATCCCGCCGCCAAGAGCCATCGGCTGACCTCGACCGGCACGAACGACCCCGCCTCGACATCGAACCCCTGCGTGGTGACCTCACGCTGAGTCCCACCCGTCCGCGAAGTCCATGACGACAGGCCATTCGCGAGCGGCGGGCTCGGGCAACGCGAAGCGAACCCCGCAGCACGGCGCGCATCGCGCCGCGCGAGGACCGCGAGCGGTGCACGAGCCCGTCGCTCGCGGGACGACCTCCGGATCTGCCCCTCGCAAGCGGCGCTCGGGCCGACTCTGTCAAGCTATGTTCGACGTACATTTTCCGCGGCCGGCCGGAGAAGGCTACAAGCGACTTCCTTGCCGCGGGACTGGGGCCCAAGTGGGCGCCTTGCCGCTGCCACCTCAATCCCGTAGCCTCGCCGGCGGAGGTGCCCGTGCCAATCCGACCGTTGATCCCGCTCCTGTCTCTCTTCCTCGCCCTGAGCGGCTGCGCCAAGACCTCGGAGGCGACTCCGGCCACTGACACCAGCACCTCGGACGCCGGCAAACAGGGGACCTCGCCCACGGACACGTCCTTGACGGAGCTCGCGTTCGACTCGGGGCCGCTGGCTCAGCTGCCCGAGACGACGCCGCCGGGCAAGGACGACTTCGACTTCACGACCGACGAGTTCACCGTCGCGGCGGGCAAGGAGAAGTACCTCTGCTTCACGCGGCGGCTCGATGAGGCGCTCAATATCGACCGCGTCAGCTACGAGAAGAACAGCGTGGTCCATCACCTCGCCCTCGTCCGCACGCTCACGCCCGAGGCCGATGCGCCATTCGAGTGCAATGTCTTCTTCAAGACGACCTGGATCCCGCTGTTCGCCAACGGGACCGACTCGGCCAAGATCGAGACGCCCAAAGACGCCAGCTTCCCGCTCGACAAGGGCGCGCAGCTCCTCGTCCAGCTCCACCTGCTCAACTACGAGACCAAGGACGTCACGACAAAGATCACCATCCGGCTGCACAAGGCCGGCAAGACGACGCACCAGGCGGGCATCTACGGCTTTGGCACGACGAACGTAAAGCTGCCATCCAAGAAGGAGACGTCGGTAACCAACGACTGCAAGCCGGAGAGCGACGTCCACATCTTCGCGGCGTTTCCGCACATGCACACGCTCGGCACGACGCTGACCTTCGCCACGGGGCCCGATGAGAAGAGCCTCACACCGCGCTTTCAGGTCTCTCCGTGGGACTTCGACAAGCAGGCGATCGTGCCGCTCGACCTGGTCATCAAGGCCGGTGAGCTGACCCGCGTGACCTGCACCTACTTCAATGATCGCGATACGGAGGTCACGTTCGGCGAGTCGACCGAGAACGAGATGTGCTTCTTCACCACCTTCGTCTCGCCGTGGAAGGGGCTGGACGGGTGCATCGACCTGGGCGGCTGGGGGGCGGTCACTCCGGGAAAGAGCACCTTCGACAAGGCGAAGTGCGATGCGATTACCGGCAACGACAAAGGCGTCGGCAAGGCCTGTACGAAGAAGGGCGGCGAGTGCGGCACGCTCCAATGCACCGCCGACCTCGACCCGAGCAACACTGACGGCAAGGGCATGTGCATCGTGCTCGGCTGCGCCGCGACCAGCGAGTGCGGCACGGCCGCGAGCTGCTGCTCACCGAAAGAGGCCGGCGGCATCATCAAGACGTGCCTGCCCGACGTGTGTCGGCCAGACGACTGCGCGCTGTAGCGACGGCTACGCCCGACCGTAGACGGGCACGATCGCGCCCGAGGTGAGCGTGTTGTCCGCGGACGCGAGGTAGGCGATCGCGCGGGCGAGCTCCGCCGCCTTGGGCCAGCGACTGAAGTCGGCCGTGGGCATGGCGGCCCGGTTGGCCGGCGTGTCGATGATCGACGGCGCGACGGCGTTAACCAGAATGCCCTCGGGCGCCACCTCCACCGACAGAGCGGCGGTGAGCGCGGAGACCGCGGCCTTGGCCGTGACGTACGCGGCCATGCCACTCGCCGGGACCAGCGCCGCGCGCGCCGTGACGTTGACGATCCGCCCCCCCGCGCCCGTCTTGCGCATCGACCGGATGGCCTCGCGCGAGCACAGGAAGCAGGAGACCAGGTTGATGTCGAGCTGCGCCCGAAAGGCCGCCAGCGTCGTCTCGGTCACATTCGCCGTGGCAAAGGCGCCTGCAAGGTGGATGGACGCCCAGAGCGGCGGCGCGTTGCGGTAGAGCTGCTCGACCTCGGCTTCGCTCGCGAGGTCGTCGACGATGATGCGCTCGAGCCGCGGGCCGGCGAGGCCGTCGAGCGCCTGACGGTCGCGATCGCCCCGGCACGGCACGATGACGTTGGCTCCGCGCTCGAGCATCGTGGCCACGACCGAGAGCCCAAGCCCCCCGCCGCCGCCGCTGATCATGACGGTCTTGCCTGTATCGTCGCCTGTGTTGTGGCTCATCCTTGTGGCTCCTTCGGTGTGCTGGTCGGCTCGGACGCGGCCGGTTGCGCGCCCTTCTTGTTTCCAAGGTCCGAGAGCAGACTACCAAGCGCCTGCCCTGCCTGCCCGGCGAGGCGGTCGAGTCCCCCGTCGGTGCCCTCGTCGATGCCCTTGAAGAACGTCGAGACGCCGAGGCCGCGCGTAAAGCGATGCATCATGTCGCCCATGGTCTCCGGTGTACCGAAGACCTTGAACTCGCCCTTGGCCATGAACCCGCCGATGGCGCGCGCCATCTCGACCTGGACGACCTGCTCGGCCTCGATGCGCTTGAGCGCGATCTGCAGCTCGATACCGGCGCGGCCGTACTTCTCGCGATACTCGAGCCCCCGGCGGTCGACCTCGACCTGCTTCTCGGCGACCTCGACGCGCGCCGCGTCGACGTTGACCCGCTCGCGCGCCACGTCGACCTCGATGAGCTGGCCCTTGCGCTCGATCTCCACGCGCTCCCGTGAAACGTTTACATCGACCATTTTGGCCGCCAGCTCGCCCTCCGCGCGCTTCTGGGCCGCCTGCGCCGCGGCGTCGGCGATCTTGACCTCGGCCACGTAGCGCAGCTCCGCCGAACGCTGCTCGGCCTCGGCCTGCTTGACGTTGGCGTACGCCGCCACGTCCGCCTTCATCTGCTCCTCGAGCCGGCTCTGCTCGGCCAGCGCCTGCGACTCGATGATGGCCTTGGCCTTCTCGCGCTCGGCCGTCTGCGTCGTCTCGACGGTCTTGACCGACTGGGCATGCCGCTCGCGCTCGGCCTCGGCCGCGAGCCGCGACCCTTCCGCCTGCGCACGCTCCGTCTCCTTGTTGGCGATCTCGATGGCCTGCTGCCGCATGGCCACCTCGACCGACTTCTGGCGCGTGACGTCCGCGACCTGGATCTGCTCGTCGGCCTTGACGATCTGCTCGCGCTTCTTGCGCTCGGCCACCTCGACGGCCTGCACCTTGAGCACGTTGGCCACCTCCTGCGCCTGCGTCTGCTCGATGAGCTGCTTCTGCGCGAGGATCTGCGTCTCCTTGATGGCCCGGTCTTTCTCGACGGCGCGCGTCTCGACCTGCTGCCGTTGCGCGATCTCGAACTCCTGGGCCTCGCGGGCGCGCTCGGCGCGTGACTTTGCGACCTGAGAGGCCTGTTCGGCCTCGGCCTGCTGCTGGTCGAGCTCGAGCTTGAGGATCTCCTTGCGGGTCGCCACGTTCTTCGACTGCATGGCCTGTTCGGCGTCCCGCTCGAGCAGGTTCTTCTGCACGAGCGCAGTCTGCGTAATCTCGGTGAGCCGCTTGAGCCCCTGCGCGTCGAAGACGTTGGACTCCGAGAGGAACTTCGAGTCGGTCTGGTCGAGCTTGGAGATGGTCACCGTCTCGAGCGTGAGCCCGTTGTGCTGGAGATCGAGCGCGAGGATCTTGTGCACCTCCTCGGCGAACTCGTCCCGCTTGGTGTTCAACTCGTACAGCGTTCTGTTGGCGGCGACCGTGCGGAGCGCGCTGACGAGCTTGTCGAAGACGAGCTCCTTGACCGAGTCCGCGTTCAGCGTGCGATCTCCGAGGGAGCGCGCCGCGTTGATGATGTGGTCCTCGTGCGCCTGGACCTTGATGTAGAACTCGGCCTTGAGGTCGGCGCGGAGCATGTCCTGCGTGATCAGCGCGTCGCCGCCCTCGCGAGTGACGTCGAGGCGCACGGTCTGGAGCGGCACGCGCAGCATCTTGTGGATCACGGGGATGAAGAGCGTACCGCCGTCCACGATGACCTTGGCGCCGCCGTAACCCGTCCGCACGATGGACTCGTTGGCTGACGTCTTCTGGTATAGAGTAAACAGTACGGCAACGACGATGCCCACCAGCAGCAACAGCAGGCCGGCGCCGAGCATGACGAACTGGGACGCGCTCGAGCTCTCGGGCGGAAGCGCGAAGGCGCCGCCGATGAGGCCCATGCCAACGAACAGGAGGGTAATGCCGAGCTTCATCTCCGGTGCTCCTCGTGCGGCTCAGGAAGCGCTCTCCGTGGGCTCGGTGAGCTCACGGGGCGCGGGTTTGACGAAGTAGGTCTGCGAGCTGGGGTCGTACTCCACCAGCAGGACGCGCGCCGATCGGGCGATAGGGGCGTCGTCGCGGACGACACACCGTAGCTGTTGGACGGTCCCGTGCGGGTCCTTGACGCGAACGAGGCCGCCACGCGCGTCGATGGCGGTCTCGGCGTCGCCGATGAGGCCCTCGAAGTCGCGGCCGCGCGCCACATAGGTCTCGACCTTGGGCAAGGCGCGGCCGACCACGCTCGACAAGGCACGGGTCCCGGCGACGGAGGCGACGAGCGCGCCGAGGAGCGCACCGGAGAAGGCCAGCACGCCACGCCCGGCGAGCTGCTCCAGGGTGCGGTTGAGCAGCAGCCCCACGATGCCGAAGAGGCCGAAGAACGAGGCCAGCACGAGCGTGAGCGGCGCACGCCCGATGCCGAGCAGCGAGGCCAGCTGGCCACCGACGCTGGCGTCGTCGGCGTCGTGGTCAGCGTCCTGGTCCGCGTCGGCGTCGGCGTCGTGGTCAGCGTCGTGGTCCGCGTCGGCGTCGTGGTCCGCGTCGTGGTCCCCATCACCGCCCGAGCCCAGGATCCCCGTGGCTGCGAGAACCCCCAAGACCAGCGTGAGCGCGAGCGGAATGGCAAAGACGAGGTTCTGCCAGTCCAACAGCTCTCGGGCCGTGATCGCGAGCGGTGGAGACATGAGGTGGCGGAGCCTAGCGCGGCCGGCGGGGGACCGCAACGGCGCGCGGAGGGCCGGACCGTCGACACAGCCTTGACGGCGTCCGTTGCGAGGCGGTACCCTCCGCACCCTGGGTCAGGAGCCAGTCCCATGCGTGCGTTCTCTCTCGTCCTGTTGATGGCGGCGCTGGCGGTGTTGCCGGCCGTCGGGGCCCATGCCGAGGAGCCGCCCAGCCTCGCGGGCACCTGGGCCAGGTATGTGGTCTCGACCGCGACTGCCGTGGTCCCCATCGTCGGGACGGTGACGAACGCCTCGCAGGCGCTCGTGTTGCTCCGCCTCACTCAAAGCGGTGTAAATCTGGAACTCAAGGAGACCGTGTGCGCCGTACGGGTCGCGAGCTCGAGCACGCTGGTCAAGACGGTTCTGCCGAAGGCGTTTGCCCGTGCGGTGTCCAACAACGACCGCACCGCGCGCCTCTTCCAGGACGCTGCGGGCCACTGGACCTATCACGAACCCACGCACAAGGCGGTCTGGGGTGCCAAGCTCGTCAAGTCCGACACCGACGCGCTGCCGACAGACGTCCACGATGCGCGCGTCTTCGACGGCGACGGCGACGGCAAGCCGGGGCTCACGATCCGGCTCGTCGGCGCGCTCGATGGGGAGATGTACGTGGTCCAAAGGGGCACGAGCGAGTTCACGAGCCACCTCCAGAGCGGTCCCAAGGTCGACCGCATCGACGGCCAGCTCGTGTGGTCCAACGAGCAGAAGGTCCTGAGCGCCACGAGCATCCTGCTCAAGTCGCCGCCCAAGGCCTCGCAGCACCCCGATCCCAAGAAGAGCTACTTCCGCTCGGTGCGCGTTCCCGCCGGCACGACCTGCGCGGCGCTCCTGAAGCAGCCGCCCAAGTTCGCCGCGCAGTAGGCACCCCGAACCCAACCCGAGTGCAGGAGCCGCCATGTCACGCCAGATTCTCGACGAAGCCCAGATCCATCCCGCCATTGGCGAGAAGGTGGCCACGCTCCACGCCGACATCGTCGACGAGGTGCGCACCGCAGTCGCCAACAACCCCTACGTGGTGGTGGGCATGGCTCAAAACCCCAACCCGAAGCGGGCCGTTCGCGCGCTGAAGGCGCAG
>SXOX01000081.1 GCA_005776585.1 Pseudomonadota bacterium
CGACGCCACCAGCCGCCGTGCCATACGTCAGGATCCGGGCCCACAGCGTCCTGGGGATGTAGCGCAACACGTTGTGGTGGTGCAGTGCCTGAAGGTCGATGACGTTTCCGGCGTCCTTTCCAGCGGAAAAGCCGTCGGGCGGCAGCAGCCGGGGCACATAGTGCAGGTCAATCAGCGAGGCCATCGTCACCCTCCTATCGTCTTTCCGGCGACCGTCCGCGCCCGAACAGACCACGCGCTCGCCAGCACGAGGCCCGCAGCGGCCACGTCGAGCTTCACGTGCAGCTGCTGCGGCTTGGGTAGCGCCTGCGCGATCGTCCCAAGGACGCTGGCCTTGCCAGCGGAGAAGAGCTCGACCGCGAGCCCGGGCGGGTAGTGAGACAGGTCGCCGCTGGTCACGCTCAAGATAACGGTGAGATTGTCGACCATCGTGATCGTTGCGGACGCCGCGAGTGTGTCGGCGAAGCCTCCGTAGTGGCGCGCCACGCCATCGGGGACGATGTCGAGGGGAGGAGCATCGGGGCTGCCTGGGTCGCTGCGGAGGGCGACATCGCCACTGCGACGACGCCGCTGCGCAGGAATGTCGGCTCCTCCGACCACCTCGGTGACGAGACGCTTGCCGCCCAGCGCGACGACGCCGAGTTGTCCGCCCAGCCCGGAATCGGCAAACGCGGCAGCGTCGCACGGCAGGTTGGCAGGGTGCACATCGCCGCCGGCGCCGTCGGCGTCCACGCGGAGGAGCTTCGTCCGTGGATCGAGCCGAGCTCCGCGTGCGAGCACGCGCACGGCCCCGTTGCGGGAGCGGACCCACGTGAGACCGGTGCTGGGAGGCTTGGGATCGATGGTCGGGACGGCCAGCATCACTTTCTTTCCATGCTCATCGAGCTCCGGCTTGCCGTCCTTCATCTTGGGTGTCTGGCCGACGAGTCCGTGCGGGAGGTCGGCCGCAAACACCTGCGAGAGCTGGAGGGTCGTCGGCAACGGGTCGGCGCCGGACACCGCCGGGTCGCTATTGACGAGCACCAACGCGGGCGGCCCGTACAGATCGCCGGCCTTCGGCGCACCCGTCATCCCGTGGACGTCGGGGATGAGCATGGCCTTGAGCTCCAGGCGAGCGAAGCTCAGGTGAGCCCGCGTGCCGGGAGCGTTCTGGATGCGGAGGAGGTTGCGGTGATAGAGG
This sequence comes from Pseudomonadota bacterium, assembly GCA_005776585.1. Taxonomy (GTDB): domain Bacteria; phylum Myxococcota_A; class UBA9042; genus SXOX01. The sequence goes on from SXOX01000081.1 coordinate 1,181, forward strand.
TTGATCCAGGGCGCCGGCGGCACGGTCACGGAGCCATCCGGCTTGCCGCTCTGCCAGAGGAGGGTCGGGTCGCTCACGATGTCCTGGCCGACTGCATACATCACTTTGCCAAGGAGCACGCTCTTCCATGTGACGTCCGAGGCATCCGCGAGCACCGGTTGACCGGACTCGACGGCGGCGTGGCCCGAGTCATCGGTGAAGCGCGACATGGTGAGCGCGGTCGGTTCGGACTTGGCGCCAGTCGTTCCGACACGAACGACATCCAGCCCGAGGTTGTCCGACCGAAAGCGGTTGACGTGGGCGACGTCGGCGCCATGCGTCAGCCACAGCGCATCGTCGGTGAACTTGGCGAAGGCGACCCGTGCCAGGCCAAACGTTCCGCGGACGCGCTCTTCGCAGAGGACGCCGTGGCCCGCGAAGCCGACCTTCGGGTCCACTGACGACTCCGCGTCCAGCGACAGGTCCGCCGCCCCCGCACCGTGCAGGCGGGGGTGGGGCCCTGAGGTTGCGTACTTCACGCGCAACAACGCAACGGCGCGCGCGGTCTTTGGCGTCAGGGTCTTCAACTCGGCAGTCTTTCCACCTTCACCCAACAGAAACGACACCCCGGCGAACTCGAGCCGCGTGCTCGCGACCTGCTCGCCCTGGAGAAAGACCCGCGGATCCCAACGGAGCTCGACCACGGGATAGAGCCCCGCTGGAAAGTAGAGGACCGGGCCGGAGATGCCGAACGGCAACGTGAGCTTCTTCTCGAGGGCCTCGACGAATGCCACCAGCGCGTCGATCGCCGCCTGAATTGCGAGCGAGATGGCCAGAAGGATGTGGCGTCGGGCGGCATCTCCGGTGAGGGTCGTCCCGTCGGCGGCGACGTACGTCGACGGCAGAAGCGACAGGTCGTGCCTCTGAATCGCGGCGTGATACTCGATCGGGATCCAACCCAGCACATTGGCCTTATACCGCCGACCGACGAAGGAGATCAACGCCTTGTCGTAGCCGGCTGACTTCAGCTCGGAGGCCGCGTCAAGCAGCTCCGCCTCTGTGGCTTGGATTCCGAGCGGCACCGTCGCTGACTCCCGCCGCGCCTACCGAAACACGGCCCACATGTTGAGCCGCGCTTCGACTCGGAAGGTCGTCGTCGCCGCAGTGCCGAATGACCGCAAGCGCATGCCCCAGAAGAGGAGCGGATCGAACACGCTCAAGGCCGCACCCGCAGGGAACGCAAAGCGAAAGCGCCATGGATTCCGGGTGTCGAACGTCGTGGTCAGGTTGTACGACTTGGTCGCGTGCACGTTGGCGAAGCCGTGGCTCGCCTCACCGTCCCCGTTGGCGTCACTGGAGTCCCAGGTGCTGGGGTCGTGGATGAAGGCGATGCTCCGCACCTGCGTGTCGATGATCGGATAGTTGCTGCCGTCCCAGGTGCCGCTCAGCTTCGTGATGACGAAGCGGTCGAGCTGCGCCACGACGGCCCCACTCGTGACGCCCACGACGTTCACCCACGCGGGCGGCTGAGGTGCCACGAGATCGCCGATCGTGGTTCCCGACGCGGGCAAGGTGATCTCCTGGTAGAAGTCTTCGTTGTTCGCAATAACGACGGTGCTGGCCATGCTTGAGTCCCTTCCGCGCCTTGGTCCGAAGGCCGTACCGAGGCGTCATCGGTAGTTTGGCCGAAGGTACAACGGCGTCGGTTGGGTTTCAAGCGAAAAAAAAAAACTCTTTCTTCGTACTTTTAATCGTTGCGCCTTTGGCACGGCCAAGGGGCCTACGGCGCGACCTCGATGACGTCGATGGCGCCGGTGAAGGTCTCGGTGCAGTAGGTGCCCGAGAGCGGGACGACTTGGCCATCCGACTTGCGGATCCAGAAGATCGGACCGTGGTTGGTCCCAGCGTAGATGTCGCCGTTCTTGGCCGCCGAAACGCCGGCGACCCAGCCAGGGACCGTCGGGCTGATCGAGACGAGCTTGCCGTCGTGCGTGTAGCTGCGCACGTGCCCGCGGTGCTTGGTCCAGTCCGCGTCGATGAAGCCGAGGTAGATGAGGTCGTCGTGCCCGCGCTTCATGTCGGTCAGCCGATGGCCTTCGGGGAAGGACTCG
>SXOX01000082.1 GCA_005776585.1 Pseudomonadota bacterium
GGACGAGTTCGTCGAGATCCGCGTCGCCGGCCTGCGCGAACAGGTCAACGCGGGCGTCGCGGCTCCGGGACCCGACGGGCTCGTCCCGAAGGAGGCCCTGCGACGCATTCGGGCGTCGGTGCTCGACCTCGTGCGCGAGCAGTACCGGCTGCTCGGCGACATCCTGCTACCGGCGCTCGCCGCCGAGGGGATCGTGGTGCTGCGCCGCCACGCGTGGAGCGACGCGCAGCGGGAGTGGACGCGCCGCTTCTTCACCGAGCAGGTCCTGCCGCTGCTCACGCCCATCGCGCTGGACCCCTCGCACCCGTTTCCAACGCTGCTCAACAAGATTCTCACCTTCGCCGTTCGGCTCGAGGGACAGGACGCCTTTGGACGCGACGCCGGGATCGCGGTCGTCCAGGCCGGCCGCACCGTGCCGCGCCTCATCCCCATGCCCGCCGACGTCGCCGGCGTGCCGCATGGCTTCGTGCTGCTCTCGTCGCTGATTGGCGACAACATCGGCGCGCTCTTTCCCGGCATGACCGTCGTGGGTTGCCATCCGTTCCGGGTCACGCGCGACAGCGATCTGTGGGTCGACGAAGAGGAGGTCGACGACCTGCTCGACGCCATCAAGGGCGAGCTGCCGCGGCGGCACTTCGGCGACGCGGTCCGGCTCGAGGTCTCGCGGAGCTGCCCGGACGACACGGCGCGCTTCCTGCTCGAGCAGCTCGATCTCGGCGAGGACGCGCTCTATCGGGTCGACGGTCCCGTGAATCCGGCCCGCCTTGTGGCCCTGCACGACGTCGACCGTCCCGACCTCAAGTACCCCGTACATCGCCCGGCGCCGTCGCCCCGGCTGGCGCGCTCCGATCCTTTCGACGCGATCCGCGCCCACGACGTGCTGCTCCACCACCCCTACGAGAGCTTCTCGCCCGTGCTGGACCTGCTCCGTCAGGTGGCGCAGGACCCGGCGGTCGTGGCCGTCAAGACCACGCTCTACCGTACCGGGCCGCGCTCGGAGGTCGCTGAGGCGCTCGTGCGCGCCGCCCAGGCAGGCACGGAGGTCACCGCGGTCATCGAGCTGCGCGCGCGCTGCGACGAGGCCGCGAACGTCGAGCTGGCGACACGGCTCCAGGAGGCCGGTGCGAGCGTGGTCTACGGCGTCGTTGGCTACAAGACGCACGCCAAGATGATGTTGTTCTTACGGCGCGAGGACGGCGGCCTGCGGCGCTACGTGCACCTCGGGACCGGCAACTACCACACAGCCACCGCGCGCGCCTACACCGACGTGAGCCTCCTGTCCGCCGATCCGTCGCTCGGAGCCGATGTGCATCGGCTGTTCCAGGAGCTGACGGGCCTTGGCACCGAGCCCGCGCTGCTCAAGCTCGTCGTCGCGCCGTTCCGTCTGCGAGAGCAGCTGCTCGAACGCATCGGAAACCAGGCGCGGCTGGCCGCCGAGGGCAAGCCGTCACGCATCGTGGCCAAGCTCAACTCGCTCTCGGAGCCGTCCCTGGTGACCGCGCTCTACACGGCCTCGCAGGCGGGCGTTCCGGTCGACCTCATCGTGCGCGGCATCTGCGCGCTGCGCCCTGGGCTTCCGGGGATCTCGGAGCACATCCGCGTCCACTCGATCGTCGGTCGCTTCCTGGAGCACGCGCGCGTCTGGGCCTTCGGCGCCGAGCTCGACGAGCTGTACTGCGGAAGCGCCGACTGGATGCACCGCAACCTGTTCCGTCGGGTCGAGACGGCCTTCCCCATCACCGATCCCGAGCTCCGCGCGCGGGTCGTCGACGAGTGCCTGCTCGCGCCGCTTGCCGAGGGCGTGCTCGCGTGGGAGCTTCGGTCCGATGGCACCTATGCCCGCGCCCCCGCGGCGGGTGGCCTGTCGCTTCAAGAGCTGCTGCTCACGCGCTACGCCGAGCGCAGCCGCTCAACGAACCAGGAAGACATGCCGTGAAACTCGCTGCCATCGACCTCGGCTCCAACTCCATCCACATGATCGTGGTCGCGGTGGATCCAGAGACGGGCGCCTTTCACGTCATCGATCGCGAGCGTGAGATGGTCAAGCTCGGCTCTGGAACGTTCAAGTCGGGGCGCCTCGGCGAGGACGCCGTGCGACAGGCGATCGAGACGATGGACCGCCTGGCGGCGCTCGCGCAGCGACACGGCGCTACGGAGGTCCTGGCGGTCGCGACGAGCGCGATTCGTGAGGCCAAGAACGGCCGCGAGCTCCTCGACGTCGTCGAGCGTCGGACCGGCGTCGCGATTCGGGTCATCGACGGCACGGCCGAGGCCGAACTCATCTGGCGCGGCGTCGGGCACGCGGTGGATCTCGACCGCGAGCGCGTGCTCACCATCGACGTCGGTGGGGGCAGCGTCGAGATGATCGTCGGCGATGCGCGGCGGATTCGGTTGGCCGAGAGCCTCCCGCTCGGGGTGCAGCGCCTGCGTGATCTGTTCGCGGGAGTCGATCCGCTGCCGTGGGCGCGCCGCGAGGAGTTGACGGCCCACGTCCGTGCCACCGCGGGTCCCACGTTGGCGCGCGCGGCGACAGCGGGCTTCGACGTCGTGCTCGGCACGTCAGGGACCGTGCTCGCGCTCGGGCTCGCCGCGATTCGGGCGCGCGGCGCCGACCCCTGGAGTGTCCTGGACGGCCAGATCGTGACGCGGCAGGAGCTGTCAGACCTCGCCAGCCAGCTCTTCGACATGGACGCGGCCGCCCGAGCGCGCGTCTCGGGCGTCGATGACCGTCGCGCCGATACGATTCACCTGGCCGCGGGGCTCCTGGTCACGCTGCTGGAGCTGGCGCGCGTCGACCGCCTGCGGCTCTCCGGCGCCACGTTGCGGGAGGGGCTCGTCGTCGAGTGGCTCGCGCGTCGGGGCCACGGCGTCGCCCCTGCCGACGTCCGCCGCGAGAGCGTCACGGAGCTGCTGGCCCGCCTCGGGCAGGCGCACGACGCGCACGTCGCGCATGTGGCGCGCCTGGCGCTCGCGCTCTTCGACGGGACGCAGCGGATCCATGGTCTCGGACCCGTCGAGCGGGAGCTCTGCGAGCACGCGGCGCGTCTCTCCGACCTGGGGCGCGGCATCTCGCATCTCGGCCATGAGCACCTGGCGTTTCATCTGATTCGCGGTGGCGGGCTGCGCGGCTTCACGATTGGCGAGGTGGACCTGATCGCGCTCGCGGCGCGCTACCACCGCAAGGGCAACCCCAAGCCGCGGCACGCACACTTCGCGGAGCTCGACACCGCGGAGCGCCAGGTCGTGAAGGTGCTCGCGGGCCTCATTCGCCTCGCCGATGGCTTGGATCGCGGCCGAACGGGCGCGGTCACCGGCGTCCAGTGCGACATCGACCGCCATCGCGTTCGGGTAACGGCTACGGGCGGCCCCGAGGCGATGCTCGAGGTGCAGGCAGCGCAGAAGAACCTTCAGCTGCTCACCCGCGCGCTCGACCGCGCGATCGAGATCCGGCTGCTCCCGCTGGGGGCCTAGCCCATGGAGCTGGTCCTGCTCCGCCACGCACCCGCCGTCGAGCGCGATCCGCTGCGATGGCCCAACGACCTGGAGCGGCCCCTCACGGCAACGGGCAGGCGTCAGTCCCGGCGCGTGGCGCTGACGTTGCGGCGCCTGGGTTGGATTCCGGACCTCGTGCTGACGAGTCGGGCCGTGCGCACACGAGAGACCGCGCTCGGCGTCGTGGAAGGGATGCGCCTGGGCCCAGACGCGCTGAAGGTCAGCGACGCGCTGAGACCGGGAGGCGCGTTCGAGTCCGTGAGAGCCGCGGTGGGGGGCGCGGCCGTCGCGCGCTTGCTGCTGGTTGGCCACGAGCCAGACCTCTCGATTATGGCGCAGGGCTTCCTCCTGCAGGCCGATGACCCAAGCTGGGACCTGGCTCTGACGAAGGCGGGGCTCATCGGCCTGAGCCTGCCCGAGACACCGGACACGGGTCGCCCGACGCTCCGCTTCGTCGTCCCCGCCCGCTTGCTCTGGCGCTGACGCTGGCTCGACGTCTCGGAGCGTGGTAGTCGACCTTCCATGTCGGAGTCACGCCATGCCACGCCGCAGCTCGGCGATCGCCTCTCAGTCAGCCGCTCCTTCACGGTCGAGGAGGTCGAAGCCTTCGTCCGCATCTCCGGCGATCGCGGCGTGCACCACGTCGTCCCAGACGCCGACGGTCGGCTGATGGTGCATGGCCTGCTGACCGCCACGCTCTTCACCGAGGTCGGCGGGAGGCTCAACTACCTCGCCCGCGAGATGACCTTCGAGTTCGTGCGCCCGGTCTTCACCGGGGACGTGATCGCCGTCGAGTTCGTCGTCGACGAAGCGGTCCCTGGGCCCGGCCGGCTCGCGCTGGCGGGACACGCCGTGGCGACCAACCAGCATGGCAAGGAGGTCATGCGCGCGACCACGCGGGGCGTCATCCTGACCCCATAGCCCCTGATCCGATTTCGTAGGGTCAATTCGAGGGCATGTGCCTTTACCCTATCGCTGGAGCTTCAGGCCTCTGCCTGGACAACGTGAGTGACGAACCGCACCATCGGCGGCGGCGGGAGGCCGGGATGTCACACAAGGCCAAGGTCCAACTCGACTTCTCGGGGCTCGTCGAACGGCTGGTGCCCCGCGTCGCCGAGCTGTTCGCGACCCTCGCGAGCCAGGATCCCCTCAAGATGTCGTTCGCCGACGTCGCCGGGAAGACCCTGCTCGACATGGTCGAGGTCATGCAGCGCGACGGCATCTCCCAAGAGGCGATCGCGGCCGCCCTCGGCATGACGATTGGCGGCTTTCGCACGAAGCTCAAGAAGTTGCGGGAGACCTACCGCGAGAGCGAGCTGCCTTCCCCCTCGGGGAGGCGGCCCCGCACGCTGCTCGAGCAGGTCTACGCGTTCATCGACGAGCGCTACACCCCGGCCAAGAAGGACGTCACCTTCGACGCCATCGTGGATCACTTCCCCGGCGTGCAGGTGGAGACCTTGCGAGGCGTGCTCAAGTTCCTCGTGGACTACGAGCTCCTGGAGGACCTCGGGCGCGGGCGCAAGCGCCGCTATCGCATCGCAGCGCGGCCGCTGACTCCGGACTCGGGGCTGCCCGAGGTCTCGATGCTGCTGTTCCGCGAGGGACCGATGACGCTCTCGGCGCTCGCCACGCGCACGGGACGCACCGAGGCCTCATGCCGCAAGCTGCTCGGGGCGCTCAAGACCGACGGTTCGCTGCATGTGGGCACCAATGCGGACGAGGAAGAGACCTACCGCGTCTACGACTATCACATCCCGCTCGGCATGACGGCGGGCTACGAGATCGCCATCCTCGACCACATCTCGGCCGTCATCGCGGCGGTGTGCAAGAAGGTCCGGCTCGGTCGCCATGAAGCCCAGATGGCCGACCTCCACGGAGGCACGACGTTCAGCTTCGATGTGCCCATCGGTCACCCGCTCGAGGCGGAGATCGCCGGGTTTCTCGCGGCGAGCCGGGCAAAGATGGAGGATTGGTTCGCCCGCAGTCGTGCGGTCGAACGCGATGTGGGGGTCCCCGGCCCCGACGATGCGCGCCGGCGCATCACGATCTATACGGGGCAGATGGTGGAGGACCTGTGAGCCTGCGGACCTTGGGGCGACGTTACCGGAGCGGGATGACGTGGCTCCTGCTCAGCGCGTGTGGCGGGGCGGATGTCCCGGGGACGCTGGAGCCCGTCGACTCGGGGAGCGAGGTCTCGGCCGACGCGAGCGGGACCGCGTTCGAGGTGGCGAGCGAGGTCGGGGTCTCGCCGACAGACGCGGCGAGCGCGGACGCACGCGACACGCTAGGGAGTACCGAGGACCCCGGGAGCGCGCCCGAGGTGCTCGACGCCGAGATTCTGCCCACAGACGTGCTGGCAGAGATCGGGGCAGACACAGCGACAGACACAGCGACAGACACAGCGACAGACACAGCGACAGA
>SXOX01000083.1 GCA_005776585.1 Pseudomonadota bacterium
GACAAGATGGACGAGGCGATCATCCAGCACGTCAAGCGCAAGTACAACCTGCTCATCGGCGAGCGCACCGCCGAGGACATCAAGTGCAAGATCGGCAACGCCTACCCCACGCCTCCGGAGGAGGTCATGACGATGGAGGTCAAGGGGCGCGATCTCGTAGACGGCGTGCCCAAGACCATCGTCATCAACGGCGACGAGGTCCGCGAGGCCATGCAGGAGCCTATCTCGCAGATCGTGGACGCCGTGCGCTCTGCCTTGGAGGCCACGCCGCCGGAGCTCTCCGCGGACATAGTCGACAAGGGCATCGTGCTCGCCGGAGGCGGCGCCCTGCTGCGGAACATCGATCTCCTGCTGCGCGAGGAGACGGGGCTCCCGGTCATGCTGTGCGACGACCCCATCAGCGCCGTCGTGCTCGGCTCGGGAAAGGCGCTGAACGAGATCGACCTCTTGAAGGCCGTCGCGATCCACTAGGCCCGGGTGCAGAAGCATCGCGCTACGATCGTCGGCTTCGTCTCGCTGGTCCTGCCCGCGGTGCTGCTCTGGTATCACGGCAAGGACCGACCCGAGGCCACGGTCTACCAGCGGACGCTCTCCCGCATCGCGAGCCCTGCACAGGACGCTGTCGGAACGGTCGTCGGCGCCGCGCGGGACGTCTGGCTCGACTACATCTGGCTGGTCGGAGTGCAGCAGGACAACCGCGAGTTCGTGCAGCGCAACGCGGTGCTCAGCGGCATGGTGCAGGACCGCGACCAGCTCAAGAAGGAGAACAAGCGGCTCAAGGCGCTCCTGGCGTACAAGGGCGAGCGACCGGACCTCGTCACCATTGCTGCGCGCATCGTGGCCAAGGACGTCTCGCCCTTTCACCGCGTGCTCAAGGTCAAGGTGCGGGCCGGCGCGGCAGACGGCGTCCGGCGTTATCAGGCCGTGGTCACGCCCAATGGCGTCGTGGGCCACGTCGAGCGCGTCGTCGGTGGCTACGCGGACGTCAAGCTCGCAGTCGACGCCGGCAGCCGCATCAGCGTGAACGTGGCCGATCGCGACGTCAAAGGCGTCGTGGCCGGCTCCGGCGACAAGAACGACTTCCTTGCGAGCTTCGAGACCTCTGACCCGAAGCGCGAGGTGCGGCCGGGGGACATGCTCGTGACCAACGGCGAGGACGAGCGCTATCCCAAGGGCCTCGTCGTGGGCACGATCCGAGACCTGCCGGGGCGCCCCGCGGAGGCCGGTCTGCTGTTCGAGGTCGAGCCCGCGGTCAACTACGGCACGCTGGACGAGATCCTGATCGTCACGAGCACCATCGAGCGCATCCCGACGGAGATCGCCCCGTGACCAGCGCCTCACGCTCCCTGGCCGTGCTGCTCATCGTCTATCTGCTACTCGGGCTCGAGTCGCCGCTGCTGCACCAGCTGCGCGTGGCGCTGCTCGCGCCCGACGTCGCGTTGGTCGCCGTCGTCTGGCTCGGCCTCAACTTCCCGCCCGTCGCCGGGGTCATCACCGCGATGGCCGTTGGCTTTTTGAAGGACGCGTTCGTCCCCACTGTCCCAGTCGGCATGCACGCCGAGATCTTCGTCATCGTCTTCCAGCTCTCGCGCCTCATGGCCGGACGCGTCCTGGTCCGCGGCGTCATCACGCTGATGGTCACGGCCGCGCTCGTGAGCGCGCTGGCGAGCGGACTGTATTTGCTGCTGACATTGCTCTTCGACCGCTCGTTTACCGCCTACGCGCTCGTCGCGCGGCTCATGCTGCCGCACGCATTGGTCACCGCACCGTTTGCGCCCTTCGTGTTCTTCCTGCTCGACCGGGTGGATCGCGCGTTCCGCCGCCGGGGCAGCGGAGACATGCTGTTTGGCAGCTGATGGCGGAGCGGCGGGTCGAGCTCACGTTTGACCGTGGGACGCTGCTACTGACGGCACCCGGTCTGGAGGCGGCCGACGTCCCGAGCGGGTTTGTCGCCGATGGGCGCGCCGGTGGCCGGTATCGCGCGACGGGGATGGCCTACCGGCGTGCGCTGGGACAGCTCCGGCGTCTCGGATACACCGTAGACGACAGCGCCCGCGGCTACGGCGAGGTCGCGCTCACGGCCGTAGCGCACCGCGAGCCGTTTCCTTACCAGCACGCCGCGCTGTCGGCGTGGCTTGCGGCTGAGCGCCGCGGCTGTGTGATCCTGCCTACGGGCGCGGGCAAGACGTTCGTCGCAGAGCTGGCGATGGCCGCGGTCCAGCGCGCGACGCTCATCGTCGCGCCGACCCTGGATCTCGTGGCGCAGTGGGCGCGCCGTCTCGCGCTCGCGTTCCGTATCGAGGTGGGCATCGTCGGCGGTGGCTCGAACGAGGTCAGCGACGTCACGGTCACGACGTATGACTCCGCGCACCTCCACATGGACCGACTTGGCGCGCGCTTCGGGCTCGTCATCTTCGATGAGGTGCACCATCTCCCTTCGGACGCCTACCGCATGGCGGCGGAGCTGGCGATTGCGCCGTTTCGTCTCGGGCTCACGGCCACGCCCGAGCGCGCCGACGGTCTCCATGCGCGCCTGGACGAGCTCGTGGGGCCCATCTGCTTTCGGCTCGGCGTCAGCGATCTTCGAGGCCAGTTTCTGGCCGACTACGCGGTGGTGCGTATCGAGGTCGACCTGACACCCGAGGAGCGCGTCGAATACGACACGGCCGAGGCCCTCTTTCGCGGCTTCTTGGCCGCCCAGGGGATTCGACTCGGCGCCCCAAATGGCTGGCAGAGCTTCCTTCAGGCCAGCAACCGGTCGGACACCGGACGCGCGGCGTTCCAGGCGTATCAGGCGCACCGCCGCATCGCGCTCGCCAACCGAGCCAAGCTCGACGTCATGGAGGAGCTGTTCGCCGAGCATGCGGAGGACAAAATCGTCTACTTCGCGCATGACCGGGGCACCGTGTATGACGTCAGTCGTCGCTTCCTGGTCCCCGTCATCACCCACGAGACCCCCGTGGTGGAGCGGAAGCACTGGCTCGAGGCCATCGGGGATGGGCGCGTGCGCATTCTAGGCACGAGCCGGGTGCTGAACGAGGGCGTCGACATGCCCGACGTGAGCGTCGGGATCATTCACTCCGGAACCGGCAGCCCGCGCGAGCATGTGCAACGCCTCGGCCGCATCCTGCGGCGCGGAGCCAACAAGCGCGCGGTCCTCTATGAGCTCGTGACCGCGAACACGGTCGACTCGCGCACCAGTGACCGTCGACGTGACCACGAAGCGTTCGACGAGACCGACGACGCCGCCGAAGACGACGAGGAGGTCTCATGCTGAAGTCCGAGCACCTCCGCGTCCAGGTCCGCAGCGGTCAGCTGCGCCCGCGGTGGCTCACGCCCGAGTCTCACGCTGACCGCGAGCGGGCAGAGCTTGCGCTGGCGCTGATCAGAGGCCACCTCGGCAAGCGGCGGGGTCAGCTCGACGCCGCGATCATGCTGCAGTCATCGGCCACGACCGACTTTCGACTCATTCGCGGCCTGACGCACGTGGCGCTGGCCGGCGCGACCTTCGAGAGTCGGGTCGCGTTCGACCCGTGGACCGCGCGACGCGACGCCTTCGAGCGCGCGGCGGCTCGACCGTCCCTGGATCTCATTGGCCGAGCCGAGGTCCTCACGGAGACGGCCGAACAGCTCGGAACCGACGCCGACACGCTCGATCGCGGCCTGTACGCCGACTTGCCCAGTGAGATGACCCTGGTCGACTTCGAAGAGACCACGCCGGACGCGGTCATCGCCCACTACAATCGCGCACTGGCTCAGAGCGTCCTCCTGCGTGCGACGGAGGTCACCGTACGACTTCGCGACCCGTCGACAAAGCGACTGCGGCGCATCGTCTCCGCGCTGAAGTTTCATCAGCTGCTCTTCGCATTCCATCGAGACGGCAGCGACGCCGTCTTTCGGGTCGATGGCCCGCTCTCGGTACTCGAGCGGAGCACACGCTACGGAGGGGAGCTCGCGTCGTTTCTTCCGTCGCTCCTGCACGCCGAGCGCTGGACCCTGGAAGCGCACCTCAAGTGGAGCCAACGTGGTCGCCCCGTGACGTTCGTCCTCGACGACACCTCGGAGGTGAAGGCGTCCGGACCGGATCGCGCGATGTGGTCGGTGCCCGAGGAGGCGGTGCTGCTCGACGCGCTGCGCGCCGCGGCGCCGGGGTGGACCATCGGTCCGGCCGAGGAGCTCGTCGACATCGACGGTCTGTTCGCACTGGTGCCGGATCTGCGGTGCCTCGAGGTCGCCACGGGTCGCGTGGCCTGGATTGATGTTGTGTGGAGCTGGCGCAAGGCCTGGTTCACCAAGCACGCGCAGCAGCTCGTTGCACACGGTCCTCGTCGCTTGATCCTGGCGGTGCACGGGGCTGCGGCGACCGTCCCGCGCGAGGGCCCTGGCGCGCTGTGCGTGCCGTTTCGTGGCGTCCCTGCGCCCACGAAGCTCATTGCTGCGCTCGAGCAACGGGCCGAGCCGGTCGCGTAGCACCAAAAAAAAACGCCCTCGGTCCATGACAGACCGAGGGCGCTTCAAAAAAACTCCGGCAGCTACCTACTCTCCCACTGGGTTACCCCAGCAGTACCATCGGCGCAAGAGGGCTTAACTTCCGAGTTCGGGATGGGATCGGGTGGAACCCCTCCGCTATTGCCACCGGAAATCTGAACTGAATCGATTGAACGACGCATTCGTTCGCTTGGCGCTGCCTGTGATAATCATCTCGAGTGTGGTCGCGAGGAGGTCAAGCCTCACGGCCGATTAGTAC